>JBGUJY010000001.1:0-99826 GCA_045114185.1 Prevotella sp.
TACTTCTCTGTCTATGTAAGCATTTCAAAGAGCTATCTTAAACGCCCCCGCACGTTCTAAAAGTGCGAAAGCGGATGCAAAGGTACAACAAATTTCTGAACCCGCAAAATAATCACGGTACTTTTTTCAAAGAAACACGAAGAAAATCGAAATTATTGACAAAAATCAAGAAACCGATAATTTTATCGATCTTCTATCATATACCCCACGAATATTACACCTTATTATATATAGACTACTCGTAAACTTCTTCTATACCATTTAGTCCAAATTCATCTGCTTTAGATGCACAAGGATTATATCCTTCAGGAATGTCAAATTTCTCCTTGGGATCATATCCGAGTGATCTGTCTGCAAACACTTTCTTCATGTAATAGGCCCAAATGGGTAACGCCATATTAGCACCTTGTCCCATATTGGTAGAATCGAAATGAATATCTCTATCTTCGCCGCCAACCCAGCAGCCGCTGACCAAAGAGGGCGTGAATCCCATGAACCAGGCATCTGAATTACGGTTGGTTGTACCCGTCTTTCCACCCATCTCACAGTCGATCTCATACTTATAGCGCATACGACTACCAGTACCTCCGTCGATCACTCCTTTCAGCATCACGAGCATCTTATTGGCACTCTCTTCACTGATAACCTCATTAACGCGAGGCTGGAACTCAGCGAGCACATTTCCCTCATGATCCTCAATTTTGGTTACAAAGAGTGGAGCACAGTGAATACCATGATTAGCAAAGGTAGTATAAGCACTTACCATCTCTCCCACGCTCACCTCATTAGGACCAAGACAAAGAACGATACTTGGTTCAATACCTGGCGTATTGATACCGAACAGATGAAGGATGTTCAGGAAATCCTGAGGATTGATTCTACTCATCAGGTAAGCAGATATCCAGTTGTTCGACTGTGCGAGTCCCCATTTCAAGGTCACCATCTGACCATAGCGTGCTCTACTACCGTTTCTTGGCGTCCAGTTTCCATAGCTACGCTGAACGTTTGGTGCTACATCACAAGGATTCAGTCCGTTCTCCATTGACAAGGCATAGAGGTACGGCTTGGTTGTTGATCCCACCTGACGGCGTCCCATGAATGCCATATCATAGGTAAAATGCTCATAATCGAGTCCACCGACATATGCCTTTACGGCACCTGTATGCGGATCCATGCTAACAAATCCCGATCTGAGGAACTTCTTGATATAGCGGATAGAGTCCATGGGAGACATCACCGTATCTTTCTCGCCAGCATAGGAGAACACCGACATTTCCACTGGGGTACGGAAATTCTCACGGATCTCCTCGTCGGATGCTCCAGAAGCCTTCAACACACGGTAGCGCTCACTCTGTAACATACTCCTATTCAGAATGCTCTTCACCTCTTTTGCTGTAAGGGCGCTTGAGAAAGGAGCATTTGCCTTTGTCTTGTTCTCTTTATTGAACGCAGGCTGGAGGTATTTTGCCACATGCTTATAGACAGCCTCTTCGGCATACTTCTGCATACGTGTGTCGATGGTTGTGAAGATCTTCAAACCGTCGGTATAGATACTATAGGTCTCTCCATTCTTCTTCCTATGCTTATTGCACCATCCATACAGCGGATCATTCACCCATGCGGAAGAATCAATCATATACTGGTTGCGATTCCAGGAAGGATAATTCTTCATATCCGGTTTCTCCGCCATCATATACTGACGTAAGAACTCGCGGAAATAAGTTGCCACGCCGTCCTTATGGTCAGTCCGATGGAAGTTCAGTGTAATCGGTTTTGTTCGAGTTGAATCATAGGCTGCAGGCGAGAGATATCCCAATTTCACCATCTGCGCCAATACCACATTACGGCGTTCCGTACAGCGTTCGGGGTATCTCACGGGATTGAAGAACGAAGGATTCTTGCACATTCCGATCAGTGTGGCCGACTCTTCCAACGTCAACTCTTTCGGTTCTTTATTAAAATAGGTATTAGAGGCAGTCTTGATACCCACCGCGTTATGCAGGAAATCGAAATAGTTCAGATACATCGCTACGATTTCCTCTTTCGTGAAATTACGTTCCAGTTTAATGGCAATCACCCATTCGATAGGTTTCTGGAAAATACGCTCTAACGTACTCTTCGCTTTCTCTGAATAGAGCTGCTTAGCTAACTGCTGGGTAATCGTACTACCACCACCAGCACTGGCCTGTCCCATCAATCCACGTTTCACGATGGCTCGACCGAGTGCGATAAAGTCAATACCCGAATGCTCATAGAAACGCTCATCCTCTGTAGCCACAAGCGCACGCACCAAATCTGGCGAGAGCTTATTGTAATCAACCATGATACGATTCTCGCGTGATGCATTCCATGTGCCCATCACTTTCCCATCAGCCGAGAACACCTGAGATGCTGAACGACTGATCGGGTTCTGCAAATCTTCCATGTCAGGCATATAGCCTACCCAACCGTTCCATATAGCAATGAAGGCGATAATAATCAGGGCAAACACACTTATCAGTGCGCCCCAAAGGAACTTGATGAATGCTTTTCTCATGACTACATTATAGAATTTTCTGCAAAAATACAATAAATCTTTGAAAATATCCCTCATAAATCGAAAATAATGCGTAACTTAGCGGTCGAAAATGGAATAATAACACGCTACATCGATGGAAAAACGTAATTTTGTAACCATTGCCGACCTCTCCAAAGAGAAAATCCTCTATATGATAGAGATGGCGCAAGAGTTCGAAAAACACCCCAACCGTGAGATTCTCAAGGGTAAGGTTGTGGCCACCCTTTTCTTTGAGCCATCCACCCGTACCCGTCTGAGTTTTGAAACTGCCGCCAATCGTCTTGGTGCAAGAGTCATCGGTTTTGCCGACCCCAAGGTTACCAGTGGCACGAAGGGTGAGACCCTAAAAGACACGATTCTGATGGTAAGTAATTATGCTGATGTTATCGCGATGCGCCACTTTATTGAAGGTGCCGCTCAGTATGCCAGCGAGATTGCACCAATACCCATCATCAATGCAGGCGATGGTGCTCATCAGCATCCTTCACAGTGCATGCTCGATCTCTATACCATCTATCAGACACAAGGGACATTGGAGAACCTGAACATCTATCTGGTTGGCGATCTTAAATACGGACGCACTGTACATTCCCTTATCATGGCCATGCGTCATTTCAATCCCACCTTCCATTTCATTGCTCCCAAGGAGTTGGCCATGCCCAATGAGTACAAGATTTATTGCAAGGAGCACGGCATCAAGTTTCAGGAGCATACAGCCTTCAATGAAAAAGTGATTGCCGATGCCGACATTATCTATATGACTCGTGTGCAGAAAGAACGCTTCTCCGATCTCATGGAATATGAGCGAGTGAAGAATGTCTATATCCTCCGCGCCGACATGCTCGGTAATACAAAACCCAACATGAGGATTCTCCATCCCCTACCCCGAGTGAATGAGATTGCCTACGATGTTGACGACAACCCTCATGCCTATTATATCCAGCAGGCACAGAACGGTTTATATGCCCGTGAGGCTATTATCTGCGATGTGTTGGGCATCACATTAGACGAAGTTAAGAACGATAAAACGATTATAGGATGAATAAGAAAGAGCGACTGGTTGCCGCCATTGAGCACGGCACCGTCATTGACCACATACCAGCAAGCAAGACCTACCAGGTAGCAAGTCTTTTAGGACTGTTTGACATCGATACGCCTGTTACCATTGGTATTAACTACCCTTCACAGAAGGTGGGCAACAAGGGTATTATCAAAGTCAGCGACAAGTTCTTCACCGATGACGAGATCTCACGTCTTTCCGTCGTAGCGCCGAAAGTGATTCTAAATATCATTCGTGACTATGAGGTAGTGGAAAAGAAAACGGTGGAGACACCTGACGAGATCAAAGGTATCGTGAAATGCAACAACCCCAAGTGCGTCACCAATAACGAGCCCATGGACACGGTATTCCATGTCATCGATAAGGAACAAGGAATCTTAAAATGTCACTATTGCGACAAAGAGCAAGATATCAATAAGGTGGAACTCGTTTGAGCTCCACCTTATTATTTTATTGTGCATAACTTGATGCTTATAGTTATAAAGCAATCTGCAGCATAACGAAGGAGTATGGTGCAATATCAATTGTCATCTTTTTCTGTGCTTTGATGCTCTCACTCTTCGGAGCAATCGGCTGCTGATCGAAATTGTTCTCATCCCCAGGCTGTCCTGTTAAGACAGTCTTCGTCATCATCTTCTTCATGCTCTTGAAACGACTGAGGTCAATTTTTGCCTTCTTGGCTTCAGCACCGGCATTACAGATCTTTACGAACAATTGTCGTGTCTTGGCATTAAGCACAACCGACTGTCCATAGGGTGAATTCTCAACGGGCTGCTGAACGCCTGCAGCATCGCCATCAAAGGTCACACAATCACCATAATAATACTGTCCGCTACTCTGTCCGAATAACTGCTGCACATAATAGCTGCAAGTCAGGAACGGTCGTTCATTATCGAAATAGATCAGGTCGGGATTCCAATTGGTAGCATTCTTCCTGGCGAAGAGCGGTGCATAGCTGGTCATCGCTACCACATCACCGTTACGCTCCACATGGAGCAGGTAAAGACCTTCTGCCAAAGCATCAATCAGTTTCTTATCCTTAGCGGCATACTCACCCAGATAAACCTTTGTTTTGCGGTCACGGGGATAGTTATCGTACTGGCGTTTGTTCAGGAAGTAGGTATTGGGCTCATAGTAATGCTCGTCGATGATGGGCATGCCAATCTCATCGGCAAGTTTCCAACCAGCCTCCAAATCACGATTACCAGGATGAGAGCCAGGTCCGGCAGTACCCACGATAACAATTTCCGGATGAGCCTTTGTTACACGTTCATATATATACTTGAAGCGCTCTATGAACTCTGGTGAGATACGCTCCTCATTACCCAGTCCTAAATATTTCAGACCGAAGGGTTTCGGATGACCTGCATCGGCACGCATCTTAGCCCACTTATTCGTGGCAGGATCACCATTGGCCCACTCGATGAGATCGATGGCCTCGGCCACCCACTCGTCCATCTCAGACATAGGAACCACATCCTGCGCCTGGTCTCTCATACTCCAGCCACCGTTTGTACCTTGACAGCTCACGCCACAAGGCAGAATAGGCAGTGGCTGCATACCGAGATCCTCGCAGAACTGGAAATACTCATAGTAACCCAGTCCCATACTCTGATGGTAGCCCCATGTATTCTTCAAGCCTTTACGCTGTTCCTTCGGACCGATAGTCGTCTTCCAACGATAGGTATCCCAGAATCCATCACCGCCACCATGCACTACGCATCCGCCAGGGAAACGCATAAACTTCGGGTGGAGGTCGGCGAGTGCCTGAGCCAGATCCTTACGCAAGCCATGTCCTTTGTAAGTATCCTGTGGCATCAGGGATACCATATCGATGTCAAGATCGCCCGTGTTGAGCACGAGAATCTGAAGAGCAGCATTCTGACAAGTGCTGTCGGGTGTCAGCACAGCTTGGTACTTCTGCCAAGAGGTGTTGTTGACGTCGAACTTGGCCTCAGCCAGGAGCTTGGGTTCTCTGGGGCCGAAGCCAAAGCCACGACCCTGAGGCTGTGCTACCAATGCTACACGAACCGATTTGGGATTGTCGATGTTACGCAGGAAACAGGAAAAGTCGTATTTCTCGCCTGCCTTGACGCTGATGCCATCGAATCCGTCGTTCTGGATACCATAGCCCGTCCAGCCACGGTAGTCATAATATTCCTTGGCGCGCTCCGTATGCAGACGCATGTAAGTGGGGTTGTTGGCATTTAGACCATTATCCATCCGCACCTGCAACATACCGAGAGAGTGTCCAGGACGCACAATCTTCCATGCTGTGCCAGGTCCCCAGCCGTCTCTTTCTGCAGGACTATACTCAAAAGAGCCGTTCTGCACGAGTTCTGCATACAGACCACCATCGGCTGAACTACTGATATCCTCGAAGAAGATACCGATCAATTCATCACTGATCGCCTTTCCCCCGGCAGGTGGAGTCATAGGTTTCTGGGCGTGAATGCCCAATGCGGCTGTCATCATGACGGCCAAAAAGAATTGTCTTTTCATCATGTCATCTTGTTTTATTGTATTTATAATTTCGCAATTATGCTACAAAGATACGAATAATAATTCAAACCTCGGCATCTTTGTCTATAAATGAAACAGTCTTGACAAAAATAGTAATGAATTCTTTGTAATGTACCTAACTTTTTGTACATTTGCCATCAAGAATAAAAAGAATATGAAAAAGAGTTTTTTTATATGGATTGGCGCGATGCTGATGATGGCTGTCTGCATGAGTAGTTGCAGTAGTGATGATGATTATGTGGTTAATCCAGAGGAAGAAGAGGAAATCGTACAGAAAGACTATTTTTACTACTATAAAGGGGATAAGATTCCCTTGACACTCAATGTGAACAATTACTGTATCAACATTCCTAAAGAACAAGATAAGATAAGAGAAAGGGTTCTTGCTAATGTTAGTGTTCTGGAAACGATACATGATGAAACCTTTGAAGGCTATATCGTTACTCGGGCAGATTACAAGAAATTAACCAAACAGGATTTTTGGAAAGAAGACGTAAAATCCTTGATCGTAACGCCAAGTTATTTTACTGAGACAAACAGGTTGGTAATTTCGACTCCGTATCTGACAGTAAAACTCAAAAAGGAAGAGGATTCAGACCTGTTGGCTTCATACGCTGAGAAGTATAGGCTTATCATTGATCATTCTGATCTTTATATGCCTTTATGGTATATTCTGCATGTCACTCCTGAAAGTGAAAAAAGCCCATTGGAATGTTCAAATGAAATCTATGAAAGTGGAGATTTTGAATCATCACAACCCGACTTGGTTGATGGTCGCTTTATTAATACCTCAGGTGATATTGAAGAACATGAGGTTTCACCGGAAGAGATTCCTGAAGGTGCACTGAATCAGACCTCAACGGAGTTTATGGAGCCAGCATGGGATGGCGTGTACAAAAATATACATTTTAGTGACTCGCTAGTCGAAAAACGTCCTAAAACTGCTGCTGAGTTCTTCAACAGATTCATTGGTGATGGTGTGGCAGACTGTTTCAAATGCACCCAACATAATGAAAGCGGAAACTGGGGAAATGAATACTATCAGCAGTACTATAAGGATGTCATCGTGAAGATACATGAGAGTTATTTTACCTTCAGTGATGGTACGATGCAATGGGCCGTTTGTTACTATCTTCCCATCAAGGATTTTGATGTGACACCAAAGTTCAACAAATGGGTCGCCTATGAGATATTCAAGTCGTTTATGAAACTTGAGAACTACTATGAGGACAGATGCGAACTACAGATTGTTTGTCTTCCAGACGGAGAGTCATACGGACCCCGTCTTGTCTATGAGGTGAAAAAAGGCTATCAAGGTCTTGTCATTGATGCCCGTTCAGGACGTGCCTTGTATAGGACTTCTTACGATTGGTAATTGTAATTTAATAGTAAAAACACCTTAGGAAAAGCCTCGCAGCTGCGGGTGCAAGACATTCGGTCTGGAGCCGCAACATCTTACGCCTGTAGCTGCAAGACCTTGCGCCTATAGGTGCAAGATAGCAAAGTGTATTTATAGTACTTCATTCCTATAGCTTATGTACCTCTGTTTCATAGCTTTAGGACCTTCATACCTATGTACTTATGATTATTTCATGCCCGTCCTACTACTGAAGTTGATGCGGACACCCTTGTCGTCAACCATCATATCATTACCTCCGTTATTGCCATTGCTGACAATTGGCTTGCGCACACCGTCCAGTATCTCGCGGCACATGTTCTTGATATCGGTAACACGCTGGGGCGACTCCAGATTGTCACCACTGTAATGACCGGGGAAGAGGAAATGGATATCATTCTTCTTCATATAGTTCTCGATCCTCTCAGCAGTGTACATTTCGGTCGAAAGGTTAGTGAACACCAACAGGTTGGTTGACCCGAAAGCATCACCACTGAATCCATAATGCTTTGCCTTGTCAAAAAAAGTTGTGCTTCCGGCTGTATGACCAGGTGTAAAGATGACCTCTATCTGACGACCGCCAAGGTCGATCACTTGACCATCGTTAAGATATCTGATCTGCCCCTTGTAGTTACGCATGTTATTCGGAACGATCGTCATGTCACCTGCATTCAGATATACCTCGGGGAATGGTCCTACCCCACCAGCATGATCGCCATGAGCATGGGTGAGCATCATGGTGACAGGCTTGGATGTAATCTTTGCCACAATCTTATCCAGATCAGGTATGTACGTTCCAGCATCGATCAGAATGGCACGGTTGTTACCCTCTACGAGATAGAGGGATTCGTTATATACTCGATGTCCGTTGCCTATCCATGTATGCTCGTCAAGCTGACGGAACACCACTTCATCATCCTGATAAACAACTTTGCCACGAAGGTCGCGACTGTTAATATCGTTTCCCTGTGCCTTAACCGTATAGGGCATCAAGGCAAGTAAAATTACTGACAAAATACTGTAAGCTTTCATGTTTATAACGATTATGTATGTTATGATCTTCTTTCGTCATTCATCATGCAAAAATAATAATAAAAAACGAAAATGGAATAGAAATACGTGATTTTTCTTTTGCATTCTGCTCACATATTCGTACTTTGGCTCCGCCGAATGTACTTTCGTTCGGAAAAATCCAAATATTTTTGGTTTTTCGCTCACTTATTCGTACCTTTGGCTCCGCCGAAAGTACTCTCGCTCGGAAATAAAAATAAATCGTCATTTATTTTGTATTTCCCTCACTTATTCGTACCTTTGCAACCACATTATTAATAAGGTAAAGAGAATCACTAAATAACACCCAACAGAGATGAAAAGAGACAACGAGATTTTCGAGTTGATTGAGAAAGAGCATCAGCGTCAGTTGAAAGGCATGGAGCTGATTGCCAGTGAGAACTTCGTGAGTGACCAGGTGATGGAGGCCATGGGCTCTTACCTGACGAACAAGTATGCTGAAGGTTATCCCGGCAAGCGCTACTACGGTGGCTGCCAGGTGGTGGATCAGGTTGAACAACTGGCCATCGACCGTGTTTGCAAACTTTTCGGTGCAGAATATGCAAACGTTCAGCCGCACTCTGGCGCACAGGCCAATGCCGCTGTTCTTCTGGCTGTCCTGAAGCCCGGCGACACCTTCATGGGTATGAACCTCGACCATGGCGGTCACCTTTCACACGGCTCTCATGTGAACACCTCAGGTATCCTGTACAACCCTATCGGTTATAACCTCAACAAAGAGACGGGTCGTGTGGATTACGACGAGATGGAGCAGCTGGCCCTCGAGCACAAACCCAAACTGATTATCGGTGGTGGTAGTGCTTACAGTCGTGAATGGGACTACAAGCGTATGCGTGAGATTGCCGACAAGGTAGGTGCCTTGCTGATGATCGACATGGCTCACCCTGCAGGACTTATTGCCGCAGGTCTTCTCGACAACCCCGTGAAATATGCACACATCGTAACCTCCACTACCCACAAGACATTGCGCGGTCCGCGTGGTGGTATCATCCTGATGGGTAAGGACTTTGACAATCCTTGGGGTTATACTACTCCGAAGGGCGTCGTAAAGAAGATGTCACAGCTGCTGAACTCAGCAGTCTTCCCCGGTCAGCAGGGCGGTCCGCTGGAGCATGTCATTGCTGCCAAGGCTGTTGCCTTTGGCGAGGCACTGCAGCCTGAGTTCAAAGAGTGGGCAAAGCAGGTACAGAAGAACGCCAAGGTATTGGCAGATGAGCTGGTAAAGCGCGGCTTCCATATCGTAAGCGGTGGTACAGACAACCACTCTATGCTCGTTGACCTGCGTTCGAAGTACCCTGATCTGACTGGTAAGGTGGCAGAGAATGCGTTGGTTGCTGCCGACATCACTGTGAACAAGAACATGGTTCCCTTCGATAGTCGTAGTGCTTTCCAGACCAGCGGTCTGCGCTTAGGAACACCTGCTATCACCACACGTGGTGCTAAGGAAGACCTGATGGTGCTCATTGCCGAATTGATTGAGGAGGTACTCAACGATCCTGAGAACGAAGAGGTAATCGCCAAGGTTCGTGCCAAGGTGAACGACACCATGAAGAACTATCCGCTGTTCGCCTATTAAAAAATAGCCTCATAAAAAATCGGGAACACCCATAAGGATGTTCCCGATTTTTTATGAGGTGCGTAGCAGAGTCGAACTGCTCTATATGGTTTTGCAGACCACCACATAACCGCTTTGTTAACGCACCTTGTTTGCTAAAGCGAGTGCAAAGGTACGCTAATTATTTGTATCCTGCAAATTTTTGGGACACTTTTTTACTTTCTCTTTTCGTTTCATTTCCTTCAAAGCACACCCTTCACAACCGTAACAAGGATCGTTTGAATGACGGATAATATGGTAGATTCGCCATGCCATGTAGATCACGGCTAACGCAACTACAACTCCTATAACAACGTATTGCAAACCATCACTCATCGTTCATCCTACCCTTTCGTTCCACGGGATTGGCATAGATACCCAAGAAGAGATCCTTGAGTACATCGGGCTCGCTGATTTCGAACTCGTTGAGCTTCTCCATATAAGTAAGGAAGGCTTCCTTTTCCTCCTTCGTATAATAGCTAGCATAGGTACGTTGCCCATAGCGCAGATCATGAGCGATATAGTTGTTGGGAGTAAGCTGGTACGCTTTGACGATCCGTTCATCCAGAAGCGCAGCCACCCGTTTGTGATATTCATTGTTGGTACAACTATTGAACTGAAGCAAGTCATTGCGAGTTACAGGCTCACAGAAAGTGATGTTCACCCTACCCTTCTGTTGTACAATTCCCGTGAGAATGCTGTTCAGATCCTCGCCCGGCTTCTTGATATATTTCGCATTTCTCGACTCATACAACTCCAATGCCTTGAGGATATCACACGATTCCCACTCGTAGGATACGGAGACAGGAATGATATGAAGATCGTCCAAAGCCTTGATCTTATCATCTTGACAACTCAAACAGAACATCTTGATAATGCCCTGATCTGTAGCATCTATGCCATCTTTTGTTCTACCATTACGCTGAGCAATCCATACCGACTCGTTCCGTTCTGTTATCACATGACGGATATATTCGGAGAGGTGCAATGAACTCATGTAGAAATCCTTCATGTTCCCTCCCCGCTCTACACGGAACATCTTGTTCGACTTCCCGATATCAATCACCAAAGGCGATGACATCAGGTTCGCACCGAAGGTTATCTGAGTGGTCTCATGACCGTTCTTATACAGAATATACTGCATCATACACGAGTCGAGCACGATATCTCGATGGTTCGACACGAAGAGATAGGGTTTGTCGTGGTCAAGAAGTTCAATACCATGATAGGTAAAATCCGTCGTACTCCGCGCTATCACCTGTTCGTTTACGGTCTTCATCACCTCCAATTGGAAGTCGCGTATCGTTCGGAACCCCAGCATCATCTGCTTGACCTCCTCCAACGGACGGTCGGGATAGACATACGAAGAGAGCAAAGCCATGAAATTACTGTTCACAATACGGTTCATGGCCGCGGGGATCTCCTCATCGTAATACGGACGGATATCGTCGAACTTGGATTGTTGCATCTTATCTATTTGTATTATGAATGACTACGTAGGTCGATGAACTTGACGGGTTTACGACTCTTAGCGGGGAGGTTGATGCCAGCAATCTCCTTCACAGACAGAATCTCCACACGAGGAGCCACACGGATTCGTGCACGGAAGCGGTCTTTGAGGTCCTTGATAACGGCATTAGGTGCCACCTGTTCATACGACGGTTTCAGTCCTACCTTCACCACCACATCATCAGTTCCGCTCTCTGAGTCCTGCACGCAGATCACATAGTTCTCGATATAGTCAGTATTATCGAGCACATCATTAATGGCTGGCGGATACAGCGTCGTACCCTTCAGCTTGATCATGTTATTCTTCCGTCCTACCAATGGTGTCAGTCGGTAGCTGTTCCGTCCGCAAGGACACGGCTCAACCACTTTGGCACAAACATCGCCAGTACGGAAACGGAGCAACGGCATGGCCTCCACACCGAGGGTTGTCACCACCACCTCACCCGTCTCACCATCAGCTACAGGCAAATCATCCTCTCCGATAATCTCCACAATGATCAGCTCAGGATGTACATGTCCGCCTACACCATAGGGGCACTCCGAGAAGGTGGCGCCCATCTCCGTACTGCTATATGTTGCAAACAATTGCACCTCAGGCCATTTCTCATGAATCTTCCTCCCTAAGAGGTTCAGGTTGAACTGCTGGTCACGCAGTCCTTCACCGATGCCGATGATCCGTTTTACCGACGAATGACGGTAGTCAATCCCATGTTCCTCAGCATATTGGATCAGTCGTAGGATAAACGACGGCACGCAGAGAATGGTGTCTGGCTGGATGCGACGGATGGTGTCCCACTGTAGTTCAGGGATGCCGTTACCAACACGGATGATGCTCGCTCCTAGTTCACGTATTCCTAGGAAATACGCTAGTCCTGCCATGAAACGTTTATCGAGAGTCGTCATCAACTGGAGGATATTCCCCGGTTGCAGTCCTGCGCACTCAAACGACTTCTTCTCATTCAAAGCCAGTCGTCTGAGATCATTCTCCGTACAGCCGAAGGTGACAGGATCGCCCAGCGTACCACTGGTAGTGATATAGTCAACAATCTTCTCTTTTGGACAACAGAGGAAGTCCTCATTGAAAAGTTGCAGATCCTTTTTCTCCGTAAACGGAATCTTCACCAGATCCTCTATATGTTTAATCTTCCGGATGTCAATCTCACATTTCTCGAACATCCGCCTGTAATAGCGCGAATGCTCCTGAAGGTAAAGCAACAGTTCCTGCAACTTCTCCTCCTGAAACGCCTTGATCTCCTCCGGTGACTGATATTCTATATCTTGTTTATCCATTTCAAAAATGTATTTAACCAATCGTGTTTGCCGATGCCGAAACCATGTCCCCCCTCCTCATATTGCAAGTAAAGATGCTCCTTATGCGCCGCTGTCAGGGCGGAATCCATCAGTACCGAATGGTGATAATCCACCACAGGATCGTCTTTACAGTTCAGTAGGAAGACAGGCACTTTGACTTCAGCCGCACGTCTCTCTAAAGATAACGAATCTTGCATCGTTTTATTGTATTTACGGTACTCGCCCAACAAACCCCTACGACTGCGTTTATGGACGTATGGTTTTCGCATCGTTACTACAGGATAGATGGCTGCGACAAAGTCAGGACCATCCTCCATGGCACTGAGCAGAGCCAGATGACCACCTGCCGAAAAGCCGATGACACCCACCACCCGATGGGACTTACGGACTTCCTGAATGGCTTTTCTGATGTCTTCGAGCGCATCGGGATATTGGTGTCCGCGATAGAACAGACGACTGTGCATGACATGTGCGAAGATTCCCGACACCCGGTAGCGCAGCAGGTAGGCATCATACCCTTTTTCTTGGAGTGCCTGAATGGTTGGATCACCCTCATGTTTGACGTCAAGCCAGCAGTAGCTACCGCCAGGACAGACGATGAAGGCCGTGTCGGATTTCTCTTGCGCATCGATTGTCATACACCAAGAGAGAAACAGCATGATCCATATAACCATTCTCCTACTCATCCTTCGCCAATTGATCAACAATCTTGTTCTCACCGATGATTGCCTCCACAGTATTGATGGACGTAAGAGGCACGCCACAAATACCGTGCAGATTGATGTTCTGTCCTGTCAGTAACAGGTTCTTCACCTTCGTATAGATAGGAACCTGCGAGAGCATGATGTTCTTGCAGTCCTTCCGCATTCCATAAAGCGCACCCTGAGGCTGATGATAGTAGTCACGAATGGTCAGCGGACTGGATGCTTCCACGTAATCCACCTGCTGACGGAAGTGGGGATAGAGCTGTTCCATCTTATCGAGCACCTTCTCGATATGCTGTTGCTTCCATGCTTCATAATCCTTCCCCCGATGACATACATGGGTATTCTCCCATTGCTGTACCACCGAGAAGGGCATCAGACAGTTGATGATCATCTTTGTGGCATAAGTCTGATCCGTTAGGGAATCTGCCGGTGTCATAAACATAAAGCCCTGTGGCCAGTTGTCAGGTATATATTCTCCGTGCCGCCACACCATACCATCATTATCCTGCGCATAGCAGGTATGATTGATATAAGGGAAACAGTTTTCCTTGAATATAATATATAAGGTGAAAGCGGAATAGGTATTGGGAATCTCACTGATTCGAGTTCTATATGACTTGGGGAATGTTCCTTCTGAACATAATGGGATAAGGGCGGCAGGATGAATGGCTGAGACGTACAAATCCTGAGAGTCGAGAACAGATGACTGTCCATTTCGTGTCTTATAGATAATCTTCTCCACCTGATGGTCTGCCACTTCTATGCGGGTCACTTCCGCATCTGTAAGTACCTTTCCACCATGAGAACAGATAACCGATGCCAAGGCATCCGCCAGTTGCTGACTGCCACCTACGAAACGACTGGGTCCTTCGATGTACAGCACATTGATCAATGCATGGATATAGGCAGGAGTATGACCCGCCACGCCACCATACATCGGATTCATATATGCCAGCAGATCCTGCAGTCGTTTATCCTGGATATAATGCTCAATCAGTTCATCTGCAGCCCAGAGGAACTTCTCAGAATGGGCAAAGAGATGATCCTTCCCCCGTCGCAACCAGAACAAATCCACTTCATCAGCCAAGGCATAGACTGCATCCACATACGCCTTGATCTGTGCTGCCTCATGGGGGAACTCACGACTCATGTAGTTCACGAACGCTTCACGTCCTTCCGGAATGCGGTAGGTCTTACCATCACTGAGATAAGTCACCTCATCCATGCAGTCAGGATCCGTCGAACGAAGCACGAGATCCACACCAAGATGGTCACAGATCCGTCGAATACTTCCTCCTTCCCGCATCCCACCGAGGATATGCATGCCCGTCTCGAAGCGCATGCCGCGCCGGGTGAAGGTCTGCAACCCTCCCCCTAAGGTGTGGTTCTTTTCCAGTACCGTCACCTCAAATCCTTCCTTCGACAGCAGGGCACCGGTAAACAAACCGCCCAATCCGCCTCCTATGATCGCTACTCGTTGCATGCTTTTATCTGATTGAAGATGGTTTCCGATCCGATCAGTTCGCTACAGGTGACAACCGTTCCCACTATTACCCCAAGAACACCATGTGAATTGACATTCTGTCCGGTTAGCAAAAGATTGGGAATCTTGGTACGATGATGCACACGTGCCGCCGGTCCCATGGTGATATCCTTGGCAATGCCGTACATCGAACCCTGCTCCGTTCCTGTATAATCACGGTATGTAAGTGGTGTACTGGTATAGATATGGGCAATCTTTCCACGTAAACCGGGGAAATCACGCTCCACCACATCAAGTAGTTTTTCTGCTTTCTGCTGTTTGAACTGCTCATAGTCGTCACCCCGATGACCAACCTTTGTTCCTTCCCAGCGCATCACCTCATCATAATGCATGTAAGAAAGGATCACGCCCGACTCTGCAAAACGGGGATTCTCCTGATGACAGAAATGCATATAGAGATAACCCTTAGGCCATGACTGCTCATCATAGTGCTCGCAGTTCCATGGTGATGACTGTGAATAACCGTAGTAATTATAGTTCATGTACGGAACCGTGTCCGGTTTGAAATGCAGATAGACCGAGAAGCCACCGATGGTATTACGTAATGATGTGATGCGATGTCGGTAAGCAGGGCGCAACAAGGGGGATGTCACCATCTCCAGCGTACGTGCTGGATGTGTATCAGAGATCACGATATCCGCCGGGTAATAGTCACCTGTTGCCGTCCTCACTCCCACTGCCTTCGTCTCATCACAAACAATCTCCGTTACACGTTGTCGGGTAATCACTCTTCCCCCTTTCTCTTTCAAGGATTCTGCCAATGCCTTTGCCATCGAGTCGCTACCGCCGATAATGCGGAAGGCACTCTGATTGTAGAAATCCATGATGAAGGCATGGGTGGAGAAAGGTGTCTTATCCTTCTCGGCGGCATAAAGCGGAAGGTTACCTACCAGTACCTGACGGAGCAAGGGATCACCGATCACCTCGTCAAGCACTTCATTGATGCTCCGTAATTGGAACTCCGTGTTCAGTGCCTGGTCATTCTCAGCATGTCGCAGACTGTGAAGAGAGGAGGCGTTCGCCACCTGTTCCACCAGATTGAAATAACGATGAAGATTCTCACGTTCCTTGGGGAAGGATGCAGCCATCTCTTCGATAAACGCCTCCTTACCATTAGCGAAACGGAACTGCTGTCCTTGTAAGGATACAACATCATAGCCTTTGGGGTCCAGACGACTCAGTCGTACGCGCTCCGATGTTCCCAGATAACGGGCGAAACGCTCCAGGGTCTGGTCTTTGTCAACACTGCCGATGAAATGCATACCAGTCTCGAACCGCACGCCATGACGGGTGAAGCACTGCAGACAGCCTCCCAACTGTGTAGCCTGTTCAAGAATGGTTACGTCATAACCGTTCTTCGCCAGTATCACGCCGCAGGTAAGACCGCCCAGTCCGCTTCCTATGATGACAACCTTTTTCATCTTCTATCGTTTTCAGATCTTGTACTTTTCTATATATCGCTGGTACGATTTCCAGTAATCCTCAGTCTCTATCCGCTCACACATCCCCGCATAATGCTCCTTGAAATATGCCCGCATCTGCTTGGTACGAGTCAGCAGATCACTGCTAAAGCGTGGATCATCTAGTCGTATGCGCTCCAGCACTTCCATATCGATTCTTCCCTCACGGAGCATGAAGTCCTTCTTGGGCAGTACATGTCCTGCACCGTGCAGAACAATCGGCAGGATATCTGCCTGCAACTGCTCGGCCAGATAAAAGGCACCCTTATGGAAACGTAGAATGGAGCAATCGACAGAGCGTGTACCTTCTGGAAACACCGCAATGGAATAGCCACGTTCATACAACGACCGTAATTGATCCACATGCGCCTCAATGCCATCGCTCACAGGATAGAACTCCGCCTGATGGATCACCAAGCCATAGAACGGATTATGCCAAACCCAGTCGTTTGTAAGGAAAACAATCCTCGGCGTGAGCATCATTAAGCACATCAAGTCGAGGTGTGACTGATGATTACAGATCACTACGGCAGGTTTTTCGAAGGTCTCGCCTACACGATTCTCCATATAGAACTTCACTCCTGGCACACGATGGATGACAAAGTTGGACACCTTCTGCAAGAGTCGGTGATATTTCAGTTTCTTCACTTCCGTATTCTTACCGATATGGAAATACAACCACGTGAACGGAAGCATGAACAGATACATCATCAACAGGAAGAAGACGATGGAGAACAAGGAACGGAAGAAGCGTCCCAACGTGATGGGTAACGGTTGGGTAATGGTTTTTGAGGTAAGAGATGAGACTTCAGGAGCCTGCGTACCTCTGGTGAGCCACCTGAATACCATCGGGGGCAGATAATAAGCCATCAGTACCACCGTGAACATACCAACGATGGTTACCTCTGCCAACGACCGCAAAGCTGGGTGTTTGGCAAAGATCAGGGTGCCGATACCGATGAACATGAGGATAGCAGATAGCGCCACGCTCCGTTTATAAGAGGCCAGTCGCTTCTTCCCCGTCGTATATTCATATAATAGTCCTTCGGTAATAAATATGGTATAGTCGTCACCTTGTCCAAAGATGAAGGTGGCAAGAATAATATTTACGATATTGAACTGAATACCCAACAGGTGCATCAATCCTAAGATCCACACCCAACCTACTGCCAAAGGCAGGAATGACATCAGTGAGAGTTCGATGCTACCGAAGGAAATCCACAGGAAGAAGAACACCACAAATCCGCAGACAAAGCCGATGTAGTTGAAACTGTCGGACAGTACCCGCACCAGTTGGTTACTGACATCCTGCTGACTGAACGCGAAGGAAGATGCAGAACCGGTGTCGTTAACGACCTTCTTCACAGTCTGTTCATCATCAGTCTGAACGTAACTCACGACTTGCACCTTCCCTGTCTTCTCATCATTCTTGATATAGGTGTCGTTCAACAGGGAGATGATGGGATCGAAATAGGATGATGACTGTGGCTCATACGTCGTTTGTATCATCTCAAAGAACGGAGCGAAGGCCTGCTCGTTGAAGCCTTGCAGGGCACACTGGCGCTTCAGTTCCGCAGAAACCGTTGTGGCATGTTGCGACCAGAACTGATTCCACCTGCTGATCCGCTCCTCCTGAACATCTTCCGTCGGCAGGAAATGTCCTGTTCCATTCACACTTCTGATGCTCCCTTCCCGCTGCATCGTTTGGATCTTCGGCAGGACCGCTGTTTCATTCTCCTTCAGCGCCTCATCAAGTGTCTTCCCTTCTGCCACCACATAGACAGGTGCCTCACGGGTTACTGCAGAGAGCAGTTGCATATCCTCCCGCTGCTGGTTAGTCATGTAATTGATGTTCCGCAAATCGGAATCAAAGGAAGTCTTCGTACTGAAATAACCCAATACAAGCGTCATCAGGAGGATGATGAGAGCACGAAGTGTAGTCCGCTTGGTGCGAACTCCCTGTCCGAACGGCGCGGACTCACAGTCCGAAGCTTGCGGACTCTCAGTATGAAGGCTTTGTACTGGCTTTTTCCGGCTTACATACAAGGGCAAGAATACCAATACGAACAAGATGGTACCTATAAGCATCAGGGAACCGAACCAACCTAGGTCGCGCATGGCGGCAGCATCGAGCCACACCAGACACAGGAAAGCACTCACCGTTGTGATATTTCCTATTAGCAGTGGGGGCACCATGTCACGAAGCGTCTGACGGGTATCAGCTGTTTCCCTGAGATGATCGAGGAAATGCAACGGATAGTTCACCGCAATTCCGATAATCACGGAACCGATTCCTAATACGATTACGGAGACACTGTCGCGGAAAAGTGACATCCCAGCCATGGCAAAGAGCCATCCGAATGCCAAAGAACAACCTAGCCACCACAGATCAGACAGTCGTCTATAATGGAATGCCAACAGCAACAATATCAGGACAACAGCCAACGATACCGCCAACACACTGTCCTTCTTGATCTGTCGCGCATTCCCTGCTGCCACCAATGGAGCACCAATAGCGGAGACCTTTAAGGAAGGATATTCCTGCTCCGTACGTTGCATCACACTATCGAGCATCGATTGTATGGCTGCATTCTGTGCCGACTCGCTCATGCCGTAGGGAGAAGAAAGAAAGGCAAGCGCACTTCGTCCGTCGTTGGTGAAGACACAGCCGTCGATGACATCAAATGAACTAGTCATCCGGAACGCCTGCATCCTACTTAATAAAGGTGAGAAAAGATGGAGCGGATCTTGGCGCATACTCTCCATCCTGCCTCCCGGGGCAGGGAGGTTCAGCAGTTGTTTGTTCTCCGCCATCTGTTCCGCGATGTAGTCAGATTGCAGTAGTAGGGAATCCATTCTTCGGTAGTCGTCTTCCTGCAGGAAATACGGGGCGTTCTGACCGATGAAATCCATCACTTCCAGCATCTGCGACTCATCTGTCCGGATCTGCATATCCTTGATAACTTGCAGACCATCAAACGTCTGAAGAGTCTCGCCAAAGTAATCCATTGCCTCCCCAATCGTATCGGAAGGCACCACATCAACGGTATCTTTCGAAGCAAAAACGATAACAATCTGGTTCTGTCTTGTCAGTCGTTGGTAGATCTCCGCATATTTCTCATTCTGTTCATTTTGTGGCAGGAACTTCGCGATATCCTCTTCATGATGCATATGAAGGGAAAGGACGGCGCATCCTACGACGAACAGAAGGAGGAAGACCGTTACAAGCCAACGTTTCCCCGACAGGTAATCGTATATCGTCTCAAAGAACCTGACCATGATGAAGGAGTTGATGAATAATTCGTCTTGGCCAGCCATAGATAACGGCCAGGAAACAAAGAACCGTATTCAGTATGCTGATACGGGCAAAGTCGGCAAAGGGACGGAAATGACTTACACGTTCTCCCTTTGGAGGATAATAGACATGAACAGGAACTGAATGGATCGGGATATTCGCCCAAGCGGAAAAGACGAGCAGTTCCAGTTCTGCCTCATAGCGTGAGGTGATCCATCGCAAGCCTGATAATCGTTGCAACGGATAAAGACGATAGCCCGTCTGCGTATCCTGCAAGGCGATACCCGTCTGTATCTTGAACCAGAAATTAGAGAACTTATTGGCAAAGGTGTTCCCTTGTGGCATATTCTCCTGATGGAGGTTCCGTGCCCCGATAATCAGGGAGCCAGGATGTTGCTGAAGAGTCTCCACAAAGACAGGGATATCCTCTGGAGCATGCTGTCCGTCAGCATCAATGGTGATGGCATAGTCATACTTCATTTCCGAAGCCTTTTTGAAGCCCGCCACCAATGCATGTCCTTTCCCACGGTTCTCAGGATAGTCAACACGCGCCACATTCACCTTAGCCTCATCCAGTCGTTCCCGTGTATCATCGGTACAACCATCGATAACCACGATGACATCATCGGTCATGAGCAGAACTCTCTCAACGATCCCCACGACCGTCGTTGCGTTATTGTACGTCGGCACAATCACGCAAATGCGATGCTGCTTCATGATCTCTTTCGTCTGGTTCATCGATAGATGATGGAGAATTTCGTAAATATGGTTTCGTTATGGAACACTGTTCCCTTGACCTTATACCGTCCTTCGTCATGGACGATGGAGTTGAAAAGGATATCCACTGTCGGTGTTTCATGAGGAGAGAGTGGTTGCACGAACTTCAGGTTCGTCACCTTCTCCAGTTCGAGTTGACAGTTGAGTTTGTTCTCCAAAATCTCCGTGACCATCTGTACGATGCACACGCCAGGCGTAATGGGATTCCCCGGAAAGTGCGCCTGGTAGATGGGATGATCGGAATGCAGTTCTATGCTGACAGTCTTTCCCTCGCTGACTATGGAGAACATCTTATTGATCAGTTTCATCTTGGATCTCTGTAAAGGTGTATGTGATATGATGCTTCCGGTTTTGCATGATGGTGGTATCACCTTCCACACGCAGTTCTCTGTTGCGATCACTTATTGATTCTGTGTTACGGAAGACATACTGCAGGTCTTTCCGCAAAACTCGCTTGATATACCATCGGTTCAGGAAGTCAACCACATGAAGCAATCGCACCTTCCGACGGTCAGCACTCACGGTGAAGTCGAGCGCTTGAATGCCGAACTCGTTCACGATAGCCCCCTTGCTACCCGTCTCGTCGGTCTTGATGATACAGATGCCCGACAGAGTAGCCTTTCCTGTCTCGATGATGACATTATACTGTCGTTTCCCCTCCAGGTTGATGGCATGGAGTTGTACGGCAGTCATCAGACTAATGAATAGCAAAAGTCTTCTCATCAATCTTTCCATTGGTCTTGACATGAGTGAGTTGGATCACTGTATTGTCGCCGTTCTTCTCAACCATCTCCACTTTAGACACCATCTGACGTGTCTTGTCGAAATGCAGACGGATTATTTTAAACAGCGCTTTCATCTCTTTTCCCTTCGGAGTAAGCAAGGCCATCCATTCATCACCCACCGTGTACATCTCCACGGAGAAGTCACTATCGTTGGCCAGACTCTTCCCTGTTACGCTGTTCATCATCACACGGGCGATACCTTGGAACAGTCTGCTCGACCGGATGTCAATCGTATTACTGTTCTTGGATGTCTTGATATGCACACGGTTATTATTGATGATGAACACATAACTATAAGGTGATGTATATTCCCAGCGCAACTTTCCCGTATGGTCGTAACTCATCACCCCTTTGGAAACCATCTTATCGTTCAGGAACGACAAGGATTTCGTTTGCTGGAAATCACACTGTATCGTATGGATCTTCGCTGCCGCGGCATTGATCTTGGTAATCATTGTCTTGGCCTGAGCGGCAGAGACCTTTGTCTGGGCATGTAATGACAAGCAGGAAAACATCCCTGCCATCATCAGCCATATGATCATTTTTCTTCTCATTCTATTCATATTTATTTTGCTATCAGTACACATCCGCTCATGATCAGAAACACGCCTACCCATCGAATGAGGGGTATCTGCTCGTGGAAGAACCACATCGCGGCAATCATGCCGAACACATAACTCAGGGAGATCATGGGATATGCCATACTGAACGGGAAGTTCTTCACGATATACATCCACAGTACTGTTGCAGCCAGATAGCAGATACCGCATCCCAGGAACCACCAGTTGGTGAGATTCCTGACGAAGAAATCTGACGTCCATGAGAACGTCCCCATCTTGTTCAGCGCGAACTTCAGTAACACCTGTCCGCCACACAGCAAGATACTTTGGATAATGGATAAGATAATCAGTCGCATAAAACCCTCCTTAATTGAATATGTGATACTTGTCCTCCACGAGTGCGGTTGGTCACTGTCAGTTCCTCCACTGACTGTCCATCGGGCAGCTCTCCCTTTTTCAGACAGCAGGCTGCCGCATAGACATTGAAGGCTGACGAGTTAAAGCCGCCACCAAAATACTCCTGTGCTGAGAAGGTTTTCCCTTTCTGATTCGTATGATCACCGATTGAGATATCTGTAATCTCGCACAACGCCCCTTCCGGATTGGTCGTCAGCACCATGGATACGGAGCCTTCACCCGTTACGGGTTGTCCTTGTTGCCCGAAGAGTCCTGCTTTCTGAACGACGGCACATGCCGCTGATGTCAATTCATCATTCCCACATACCAATGCGTTCTTTATCATACCCATCCGCATCTGTATGACAGCATCGAGCAGAGCACTGTCGAACGACAGCTCCTGATGGGAATAGGTGGTGTTATAGCCATGACATCCCAACTGGATTCCCAGCATCGAACTGATGGTGTTGTGCGTTGACTGCATGAAATAGGTCGGCTTCAGTAAGCTCTCCCCTTCCCGACACATCTGATCGAGGAAGCGTTCCGTATTCTCCAAGCAACCCAAACCTGTACCCATGATGATAGCATCCAGCTGATCTGTCCCGGATTCCTTCAACGTATGCTGTGCCGTGACAAGTGCTCTTCTTAATACCTTTCCCATTCTGCGACTCTGTAAAGGGGACATGAAGGCGCGGAAGTCGGGATCAACAGCTTGTGCAAACGGCGTATCATAAGAGACAGGATCCTTCATCCATTCCTCACTGAGGGGTTGTTGAATGGATATCTGGGCTACAGCACGGATGTAAATTCTCAAGGAAGTGTTACAAATCTCCTGACTCTTTCTTCCATCTTCCTTCCTAGAAAGAATGAACGATGTATCATTTCCTCCGAAACCGAAGGAGTTGCACATGACATGATGTATTGTTCCTGTGGATTGTTGTTGCTCACCCACAAAAGGAACGATTCCGTCCTCCATCGCTTGCTTCCAGTTCAGGTTCACAGGAATGAACTGATACTGTAAAGCCAACAGACAAATCGTGGCTTCAATGGAGCCTGAGGCACTGGTGGTATGACCCGTGAACGCCTTTGTTGATGATACGGCTGGCATGTTTTTGCCAAAGATCCGCATTAAGGCATGACTCTCACTGGCATCATTGTTTGGTGTGCCTGTGCCATGGGCATTCACATATTGGATGTCACCTGACGGGATATCTGCCATCTGCAATGCTTTTCGCATCGCTAGAAACGCTCCTTCACCCTGTTCCGATGAGGCTGTCTGGTGGAACGCATCGCATGCATTGCCATATCCTGAGAGGACAGCCTGACAGGTAACTCCTCTTTGTCGGGCAGAGGCCTCCGACTCCAATACCAGGAAGGAAGCACCCTCACCCAAGTTGAGTCCGGCCCGCGTGGCATCAAAGGGTCTGCAAGGCTCCGGATCCAGGATCATCAGTGTACGGAAGCCGTTCAAGTGATACCGGGTAAGACACTCACTACCACCCACCACAACGATTTCGTACTGACCACTACGGATCAGGTTTGCTCCCGTAACAATGGCATTAGCTGCAGATGAGCATGCCGTAGATACCGTTGTTATCATATCGAAGCCCCCGAAATAATCGGCCATCATCTCCGTGGATGCACCACAGTCATGTGTCCCGATATACTCCAGATGCTTGTCATGGTCGAACATGTCCAGATAATACTGCTCGGTTCTGTCCATTCCCCCTACGGTGGTACCAGAGATCATTGCGATCTTCCGTCCTGATCGGGTACCATCATCCAAGAGTCCTGCCTCTTGCAGTGCCTCCTTCATGGCGATGATTCCCATCAATGCCGTACGGGTAGTCGGCTCCTCACGGATGCCCAGCAGGTCCTTCATCTGCTCATCGTTCATCCTCACCTCTCCTACAGGCACACCTTGGTGTTCCGTTTGGAGATAGCTGACGGGCGCGATGCCAGAACGATGGCTCTGCAAAGCCTCCAGCGTCTCGGTCTTGTTATTACCGATGGCGGAGATGATACCGGCTCCAGTTATCCAGACTTCCATGAAATACTATTTGGTTCTGTTTGCTACGACATAGTCGGCCATGGTGTCTACTGATCGGAAGATCTCCTTGCCGAGGGCAGGATCCTTGATCTTGATACCATAGTTCTTTTCCATCAGCACGATCAACTCAAGGGCATCGATGGAGTCGAGTCCCAGTCCTTCTCCGAAGAGAGGAGCCTGGTCATCGATATCCTCCGGCTGCATATCTTCCAAGTTCAGTGCTTCAATAATCTGTTCTTTCAGTTCTTTTTTGATTGATTCCATATTTATACTATTATTATTTCTCTATAATCTCCATTCTTGCCATGAAGTGGTCTTGGTCTTCACAGTCGAGCCATCCACAGATCACGCTGTTAGCCGTTCCTTGACAGAGAGCGTTCTCTGCCGTCTCGCGAATCAGTTCAGGATCATCGTGGTCAATGACATAGAAGGAGGTTTCACCATAATACTTATTTCTTATTGCTATCTCACCCGTAACGATGTTCGGAAGAGTATAGACAAAGAGTGACGGACTGGGGAAGAAATTGTCTATGTCACTGATCGTTGTCTGATATTTCCTGTCATTACACAACGAACCCGTACGGTTAAACAAGATGATAGCCCGATCACTGCTATCCATATGACGGTCGTCTGTGCTTTGCAAGAGCAGTTCCGAGGCCACAAAACCCAGTTTGCTCAGTTCGTCCATCTTGAAGAACTTCGGGTAATCGTTGATATGTTCCCGATACAGTTCCGTCAGCAATGCGCCCCCTTGTGCCTTTGTCAGGAGTTTTTCTCCGTTCAAGACCACCTCATCAGGCGTGATAGTAACTTGTGATGTGACGTGAACACCGCCAACTCTTTTGAACAGCATAGCCGCATTACATCCACCGAAACCTGAGAGTAGTTTCACAAAACTATCTTTATCTGTAGTGCGATGTTCGGCAGACACCTTAACCGGTCTGCTCACACCTAACGATTCAAATCCTCGTGTGGCGAGTACGGTATGATCTTCTACCGCCCGCATGGAGAGGATAACCTCAAGGATACCCGCAGCACCGAGGGTATGACCGAAATAGCCTTTCAGTGAATTCACAGGCTTGTCGATCAGTCCTGCCCTTTCAATGGCAATGCTCTCCATCTCATCATTGTACATCGTAGCGGTACCATGAACATTCACGAAGGCGATATCCTCCATGTCGGCATCTTCCAATACCGTTCGCAATGCCCTGTAGCTACCTTCACCCGTACGTGACGGTCCTGAGATATGGTTCGCATCATTGCAGATTGCTCCTTTTCCAGCAACCCATTGTCCTGGCTGTACGTTCTCCACCCGTTGATAGACGATAGCTGCTGCGGCCTCTCCTAAGTTCAATCCTTGTCGGTCAGCATCAAAAGGCTTACAGGGAGATGGGGATAAGGCCTTGAACGACTGAAACCCGGAGATGATGAAGCGCGACTGCACATCTGCACCCACCACGACGGCATAGTCGTACCGTCCGCTTTCCAGTGCCCGCACCGCAGCAATCTGCGCACAGAGTCCTGATATACAGGCATTGGAAACGACAATTGGTAAGTTGGGATTCCCAAAATGCTCCGCAATCTTCTGAGCGGTCTCACCCGGATAGGCACTGCAGGTGGCATCCTTCTGACTGTCCTTCTCCAGCAGGTCCACATTTCCTTTCGTTGTTGAGAGGATAAAGATTACACGTGGTGATGAGAGGTCGAACGACAACTGCGGGATGAGGTTCTGGATGACTTGTATCACAAGCGACTCGAAACGCGTTGTTGTCTGGTCATCATCCCTCTTCCCGTCATTGATGAGCGAAGCCACGAACGGTTCTGGGAGATCCGGCCACTGATACTGTCGTAATGCCGACTTCCCTTCTTTCACCGCCCTGTAGTTCTCCTCAGTAGAACGTCCCAGGGGTGAGATGATACTATCTGCTACCTTAACAATCATAGCACATTCCATTTACGCTTCCACTCCTCGTAGAAAGCAGGATTCGTCCAGACCAACTGATAGTCACGGTCCATGAACACCTGTACACTCCGTCCTGTGGCCACCAGTGATTCATCCTCTGTATCATAGATCTCGTAATCGAAGATGATCTTTGCAGCCTCCGTAGGACGGTAGATGATATCTATTCTCGGGTGCATACCGTAGAGCAACGGTTTCTTATACTGGAATGACAAGTCCACCAGTGGTGCATAATACCCACTGTTGAAGATACGCATATAACCCAAGTCGTACTTCTCACCAAATGCCTCACGGGCATCTTCAAAGTATAATGGATACGCTCCATGCCAAACGATACTCATCGAATCGACCTCACTAAACCGGATGTCAAACTCTTTGGATGCTTTCAATTCCATACTCATTTCACTGTCTTATCACTCAGCGCAATTTTCATCTCCGCTGTAACGATAGTCTCCTCCCCCACTTTGATCTCTGCCTGAACCAGTGTCAGCTTCATGATCTCCTCCATGACCTTAATCGTGGTCGTGAGGGTTTCTCCTAAAAGAGGGACACGCTTTACCACAAGGTTCTTCACGGAACCGATGAATCCTAATTGTACCTCTTTCTTGTAGATATAGTGATTGATATAGCCCATCCGCGCCGCACAGGTCTGCGCAATGTTCTCAATCAGCGCACAGGCATTCAGACGACCGTCCTCTACATAGAGATGATCCTCACGTACCGTGAAGCGCGTCGTTGTCGTCACCTCATCGAAATGAAGCAGCTGATCGATCATCACGAACGGTTCCTGCTGGGGCAGCAACGTATGTACGTCAATATCCTCAAATCTCATTGTTATTCCAAAACTCGTAATAGTTGAACCACTGGGTGGGGTACTTCCTGACTATCTCCTCCATCTCACGAGCATACTGCTGGGCGAGAAGCGCGGCCTTTTCTTTCCGCGAGGTCTTCTGGGGGAACTCGGAAGTAGATAGCTGACGGATATACACATGGTAGCGGTATGCCGACTCCTTCATGACGAAGATGCCCAGTACAGGTACCTCATGACTCATAGAGACGGCATAAGGACCTAACGGGAACTTAGCCTTTGAGCCAAAGAAGTCGCACATCACATAACGGGGCGAACCGAAGATTCTGTCACCTGGGATGCTCAGGATTTCTCCATCGCTCAGTGCATTATTCATCAGGTACAGATGCGACATGTCCTCTTTCACGGGAATCATCCTGATATTGTTCTTCGACAACAGACGATTACGGTTCTCCATCACCGTATCAGCCTCGCCGGAAAAGACAAGTGCGTTGTAACGCTTCTCTTTCGCTTTGAAGGCATAGCCGGCAATCTCGTAGTTACCCACATGACAACTCAGGATCATGAATCCCCCCTGTTGGTGCGACAGCTCCAGAAACAGATCGTAGTTCTCAATATCGAAATCGAAATGCTTTCCTGCATAGACCGCAAAACGGTCGAGGATGATCTGTCCGAACTTACAGTGGTTTAGATAGACATAGCGGAACGCCTTCATTGGAGAATAGCCCATCCGCTGACGGAAGAAATGATACATGGAGATATAGCCCTGATGGGAGAAGAGCATGTAGAAAGGAACCACGAACACCGCCATCCCCGCATAGACGAAACGCAGGTTCAAGTAGCGGAACGACCGTATCAGCGTACGGTGCATCCATGTGGTACCCTCGGTCTTGCCTTCCCACTGACTATGCTCCATCTCAGTTCTAATCCTTAGTCTTCTGCTCGATATAGTCGCAGAACTGTGTGAGGGTCTTCACCTCAGCCATCTCCTCGGGCTTGATCTTAAAGCCAAATTTCTTCTCCACGATCACCACGATATCCACAAAGTCAAGACTGTCGATACCCAGATCGTCTTTAAGCAATGCCTCAGGAGCAATCTTCTCCTCGTCGATCTCCAGGTCATCAATTAGAAACTCTCTTACCTTTTCTTCAATTTCTGTTCTTGTCATATTCTTACTTTTATCTATAAATCTCTTGTTTCTCACTTCTCACCTCTCACTTCTCACCTCTCACTTCTCACCTCTACAATGCTGTGCCCTTGTCCTAAATAGTCATGAATGGTTTCCACCTCCAGACCCGCTTGATGAATCAAACGGATCAAGTCATCAGAATGGAACATCTTACTGTTTCCGTTGGCCATAGCAGTGAAATACAGACTGATCTGTGTGAGACAGAATGCGGCAGGTTCGTATTTCTGACGGTCCCACATGGTCTCCATGATATACAGTCTGCTATCCTTGTCCATGATCTTTGCTGCCCGTGTCAGGATGCTCACCACCTCTTCCTCACTGAAGCAGTCGAGGAACTGACTCATCCAGATAGCATCATAATGCTGATCGGTTGGGAACTGATTATTAGGATCGAGCAGGTTCATACCAATGCCATGAATACGCTGAGCACCAGGCAGACCACGAGTCGCTCTCTTCATCATATCAATCTGCTGTGGAAGGTCGAGGATGGTCACTTCCACCTCCTCGTCATGATTCACACAGCGCATCGCCCAACGACCTGTATTTCCACCTACGTCGAGCAAAGTACGGGGTTTCTGGGCAAACACGATCTCCAGCGCCTGGTCGAACGAACTGTCACTATAGAAATGATCGAAGTTAAACCAACTGCGCTGCACCTGCGGCTTCAGTTGAGACAGTCCTTCATAAATCGTAGGCCAGTCACCTAACGCTTTCAGTCCTGCCGGTTTCCCCTCTTTCAGCGCCTCTTCCAGATGGAAGAAGCCGAGGTAGTTCACATCGTGATTGAAGTCGATGTTCACCCTCGTTGCAGGATCATTGAGCAGGAACCAACCCGTCTTGGAAAGCTGATAGCGGTCATCGTCCTTGTTCACCAATACGGTACCGATGGTGAGGGAAGCCTCCAAAAGACACTTGACGGCATATTCCGACAGCTCCGTCTTCTGGGCTACCTCTTCCACAGTCATTCCCTTGTCGCTATTGCGCAGCATCTCGAGTATGCCGAACTTCACCATGAGGCGCGACACCTGAAAGATCACTGGTCCAAAAGCGATATACTCCGCCAGTCGCTGTGCATCACGAGCGGAGAGTTGTTCTTTCGTGTAAGCCTTCTCCAAGGCAGGTGCAAGATTCATCTTATTTCTTATCTTTTGCTAATTCAATCACCTGTTTACCCATCTTCTCGTAAGCGTACTTACGACGGTTCACCTCATTGGTTCCTATATCCCAGGCCTTTGTACTCGGCCCCTTCAGTTCATCAACCTTTATCTTACAAAGAGTCTTTCCCTTGTTATCTTTAATTGTTATTGTGGCAGTTACCAAACATCCTCCATCGGTTCTTTTCAAGCCGAACATGGCACCTGCCACACTGCCAAGATCCAGGTATGTGACATGAATCTGCATCTTGTAGTCAGCCTTAGCGCCATCAACAAGTTGGAGACCATCCTTGTTTTTCTCGTTCCACTTTTCGAGGAAATAGGCTGCCACTTTCTTGTTATCTTCGGGCCAGTCCTTCAAATGGTCGGCACTCTGATGGGTTAGATACTCCTGGGCAGGTTTCCCTTCTATAATCAACCCATCATAATTAAAAACTAACGATGCAGTTTCCCCTTTCTCACACACAACAGAGATGTCACCAGATTCAACACTGACATTCAATTTCTTTTTTGCAAAACCGACAGTTGCAACAAACGTCAGTAATGCCAGAATCATCCATTTCTTCATCATTATAATACTTTTTTAGTTAACACTTTTCAATACCAATGCAGAATTGGTTCCTCCGAAACCAAACGAATTGCTCAATACCGTATGTAGATCCGTTTCTATGGTTTTCGTGGCCAGATTCAAGGGATCAGAGTACTCGTCAGGATTCTCGAAGTTGATGTTCGGTGCCACAAAGTGATTCTGCATCATCAGGATGGAATAGACCGCCTCACTGGCTCCTGCCATCCAGCACTCATGACCCGTCATTGACTTCGTTGAACTGATCAGTGCATGCTTACCACCGAACAGGCGGTCGAGGGCGATGGCCTCGAACATATCCCCCTGATGAGTAGAAGTAGCATGCGCGTTCACATAGTCAATCTCATCAGCCTCTATGCCGGCATCCTTCATGGCACGTGTCATGGCAATAACACTACCATCATCACTGGGCTGTGAGATACCGCCTCCATTCGATGAGAAACCGTAACCACAAATCTCTGCTATGATGGGAGCACCTCTTTTTACAGCACTTTCATAATCTTCCAACATCAGTGCTGCTGCCCCACCACTGGGAATCAGTCCGTCGCGATCACGATCAAACGGTCGAGAGGCTTTCGTGGGTTCGTCCATTCTTTTGGAGAACGCATTCAGCGCATCGAAGGTGGCCATGGAATAATAGTTCGTTTCCTGAGCACCGCCACAGAGCACACGGTCCTGCAGTCCTTGCTTGATGAGCAGATAGCCCAGACCGATACTATGACTACCGCTGGCACAAGCCGAACTCACCGAGAAGTTCACGCCACGCAGATGGAAGATTGCGCTCAGATTCATGTTCACGGTGGAGTTCATCGACTGGAAGATCAGTCCGCTACCCAGCAACTGGGAGTCATGTTTCTCAGCCATGATATTCGCCGCTTCAATAACAGGCTTGGCAGAGGAATCGTTTCCGAAGATGATACCGATCTCGTTCTTCATCAAGAACTCCTCGTCAATACCTGAATTGGCAAATGCCTCACGGGCAGCCATGAAAGCATATTCCGCCTCTTCCGACAAACCCACACGAAGTCTGCGGTGCAGCAGTCCTTTCAACACGGGTTTCTCCACAATACCTGTCAAGGCCGACTGATACCCGTAAGTGATTCGTTCCTGCTCAATACCGATACCAGAACGACCTTCATATAACGACGTTTTTACATCCTCCAAATTGGTTCCCAAACACGACCAGATGCCCATGCCGGTCACTACAACTCTTCTTTCCACAATCTAATAAAATTAAGTATAAAGTCCTCCATTCACCTGTACCACCTGACCGGTGATGTATGCCGCATCATCAGATGCAAGGAAAGACGCAACCGCTGCTACTTCCTCAGGTTTGCCAAACCGTCCCATGGGGATGAGTTTCTTCAGTTCCTGCTCGTCAAGACCCTCGGTCATATCTGTAGCAATGAACCCAGGCGCAATGGCGTTTACCGTCACCTTACGCTGTGCAACTTCCTGTGCCAATGCCTTCGTGGCACCAATTACCGCTGCTTTGGCAGCAGAATAGTTTGTTTGACCCGGCAGTCCTTTGATGCCCGACAGCGACGTGATATTGATGATCCGTCCACCACGATGGGTCAACATATTCTTCAGCAGTCTGCGGGTAATATAGAAGAACCCGTTGAGCGTAGTATCCAGCACACGCTCCCACTCTTCGTTACGCATGAAGATCATCAGGTTGTCCTTGCGGATTCCTGCGTTATTCACCAATACCGACACATAATCATCGGGGTGAGAATTCTCCCACTGTTCAATGGCCGTCTCAATCTGTTCAGGATCAGCCACATCAAAGGGCAACAGCTCCGCCTTACCCCCAGCTTCCATAATCTCTTCAGCTGTGGCACGTGCTGCCTCCTCATTACTTCTATAGTTGATGATTACAGGCATTCCCTCGCGAGCCAATCTCAGCGCAATGGCCTTGCCGATGCCGCGTGAGCCGCCTGTCACTAACACATATTTCATACCTCTTTTATAAATAATATGCATATAAATAATGTGCAAAGGTACGTATTTTTCCTATTTCCTACAAACTTTTAGCGAGAAAACCCTTGAACACCCCTATCCTAGCTAATAAAATAAAAAAACTGGCACATGCCGAAGCATGTACCAGTCAACAACAATTCAGGTATTAAGATGATTCTCATCCATTGATCATTACTTTCTTTCCGTTATAGATATAAATTCCTTTTTGTGTCGGTTTCTCGCCTAACTTACGACCATCGATTGTGTACCAGGAATTATCCATCGTGGGTTGTCCATTGGCCACTGACTCAATGCCAGTTGTAATGCCTCTTGACTGGAACACTTCAGGAACAACGCTGTAGTAGATGTTGTTGTAGAGGGCGCCCTCATTGTAGATGGCGATACCATTGTCATAGGCGGCTCCGCTCTGAGAACCCATTTCTTCGATTTCGGCAGCACTGCTCACTACACGGGTGTGGACAGCTCCGTGATCCTTCTCGATGTCAACACCAAATGTTTCTTTCACTGCTCCATTTCTGTGGGCCTTGTTACCGATAGCCATGAGGGAGGCATCCGGATAGGTGTAGAAATTGTCGGAGAAGGAAACTGAAGAGATGTTGCTTGTGATATATTTACCTGCGATAGCACCAGTCTCTTGCCCTGTACCTGTCAACGTGTTACCGTAGTAAAGACAATCCTTGACAACCACATTGGTAGTGCCATTTACACCATCGAATCCTAAGTAAGCTGCAATGCCACCTGTGGGATAGCCACTACCATTATTGGTGATGCTGGCTGCGCAGGTACAGCCTGCAATGGTGATGCGCCCCTTGTCCGTATTACCGACGATTCCGCCAACAAACCCCATACCCGTGATGGTAACATTTTCTGTCACATGACAGTTCTCAATAGTTCCTCCATCAGCTATTCTGCCCACGATGCCAGCAGCTATCGCTTTGCTCGTGTTGTTGATAGAGCTATTATCGAGCGTGATGTTCTTGATCGTTGCATCACCACCTATTGTGGCAAAGAGTGCCTGACGGCCATTGTTTTCAAGATTGATACCGCTGATGGTGTGTCCCTGACCGTCGAAGGTGCCTGCAAAGAATTTCGTATCGGAGCTGCCGATGGGTGTGTAGTTATTGCTTTCGCCGTTATAGATGATGTCCTTGGCCAGCACGAAGGTCTTACCGGCAAAAGTAGTACCTGTGTTTACCTTATGAGCTAACAGTGCCATTTCACCCTTATAAGTAATCACATAGGAGTTATCATCAATTTGTATGAAATCGTCTGCCATATGCGTTTCCCAATAGGTATCTTCGGAAGTGAGATAGCCACCTTCGCCAACATAGGCATTTGCTGCATTCTGAGTTTCTACTTTTTCAAGATCCACCATTGCACCTGTTTCACCAACAAGGCTTTCACATTTTGTAAAAAGCAATCCGCTACCCAAATCTGTTAGTTTCGATGTATCCCAGCTATCACCTACATAGATGGTTTTTAATGCTTTGCAACCCGTAAACATGAATGCCATGGATTCCACATTCGATGTATTAAAGTAAATAAGATTAAGTTCTTTCAGTTTCTCACAGCCTGCGAACAAAAAATCCATTCTGGTTACCATGCTTGTGTTCAGATACTGAAGTCCTTCTATCTTCTCCAGGTTATTCATCAAGAAAAACCAGCTCTCCATATTGGTGGGTCTTGCCTCGGCAAACGACGGTTCGAATACCGCTTTTGTATAACTGCCTCTAAGATTTTCGTCCAGCCATGTCCATTTTTTTAGACTGTTATCTGTGATGTTCCACTGGAACTTACCGCTGGGGGCTGTATCCGATCCTTTGAAGAAAAGGGTGGACCCACTCTTTTCCACGATGTAATACTTATAGGCTGTTGCCCATGTTCCCTGTACGACGGCGATCAGAAGAATGATCGATAAAAATACCTTTTTCATTGTTGTAATTGTTTTAATTGTTTTTTTAATTGTTTATTTGTTTCTGATTTCTGATGCAAAATTACAACCGATATTTATATCCCAATTATTTCTTTGTGCTTTTTTGTTCGAGTAGTTACGACAAGCAACAAAAATTGCGACAGATCCAGAAAACAATGCCTGAATCTGTCGCAAAAGCTACTATTGATGCGCTTGAAAGCGCTCTTCTGTGTTAGAAATTCACACCAACGGTTAAGAACAGTGAGACATGTTCCTGATCACCATCCTGCTCCACTACGCCAGCATTGATTCCCATGTTGGTATAGAAATTGTTGTATGTAAACGCAACACCCTCGCGGAGACCGAAGTCAAGTTTCTCATAATCGAAACCATACGCGGTATAAAAACCTGTGAATGGCTGGAGGGTCATGTTTTTACCAATATAGAAATGATAGCTGGCCACGGCAGGCGTAAGGATAGAGTGATTATGGTCTGTGAACTCATGATTAGAATTCCAAACCCCTTCATATCGGCATCCCTTATCCATATAGTAGGCACCTGTCTCGATATAGATCGGCAACTTGGCTACTTTGAAGTCGATGGCAAAACCTCCATAGGGAGCAGCCAGCACTTCAGCATTGCTGTAATCCATATAGGAAAAAGTAACACCAGCCCTGGCACCGATATGCATCTTAGGTGCGTTCTTGTAAGCAGGATAGAACTTGGCGCTCGCCTGGAGTGCCATAACACTAAACATTGCCAATACAATGATTCTCAATTCTTTTTTCATTTTTACTCAATTTTTAGTTATACGTGAAAACAATTACATCTTCGGTCGGATAATACGAATGCCCGGCATCGTTTTATGTTGATAGAGATATTGCCGAAGCGTCATCGGCTCCTCTACCACTTTGTGATGGATGCTGGAAGCATTCAACAGGTGCAATCCGTCGTCGTGCCACACGGCAATACCGATATGCTGGGTATCGAGACCTGCTATCGTAGTAATGATGGCAATGATATCCCCATCATGAATCGTGCGGCGCAGCAAGGCGGTATTGGTAAGCTGCTCCTGTGGAATATAACGATATTGTCGTCCGTTTATTGCCTGTTCCTGTTCACGGATGCCCGGAATATCACCCGGATTCACCTTGAGCATCCGATAGAGATCAGGATGCTGTGTCATGTAGTTCACCTGGATGGTCTGCAAGGCCGTGAATGGCGGGTTGGGTGACTGAATCTCACGACAAAAGCCCATCGCTGTGTTATCCTCGATCCACGATGTGAAATAATGCAGACGTTTGACGTATGCCGGCTCATCGCCCTGTATATAGCGGATCTTCTGCAGGATATGACAGAATGCCTCAAAGGAATACAGACTATCGCGGACACAAAGACTCAGTGCCAACGCGTTCTCCACCATCGTGGTACAATCGAGTTCACGAAGGTTGATAATCAGTCGTTCCTTATCGTTGGGCTCAAGTGTATGACCCACATAGGGCACGTCTAACAACTGACGGGCAAAGTGCACCAACAGGTTTCCGTTTCTGGGAGCCTCATCCAGCAGTTGCATCACCCGTATACTATCCTCCCGCTGATACTGCACCTGTGCACTCACTGACAATTGCACTATTCCCAACAAACAAGCAATCAACACTCTTCTCATATCTCTTTATCCTTTATCATTTATCATTTCACATTTCGGGCACAGCCCGCCATTAGTGTCCCCTCTTCCTCTTGAAGTTCAGACCCACATAGAAGTTCAGACTACCGAAATTATTATTCGTGGAGAACTGCGTCTTGCGGTAGCTGTAACTGTGGATGATAGCACTCATTCCTGCAAACCAGCGCGTATTGTTCCACACGATACCGAAGCGACCTGTACTATCAAACGTGATATTGCTGAACGAGAAATCGCGGAAACGACTCGTCTGACTCTTCCACAGGTCACCCTCCGACTCCTTATATGCCAAGGACAACGACAGACTCGCAGCTGCCAACCAGTTATGGGCAAAGACCCAATTATAGGCATATCCTCCTGATACAGAGATGTTCTTGTATTTCACATCATTGAACATCAGACCGCTGTCAAGTTTGATGGTGCCGTATTTCTCCTCAATATCCGAGGGGAGATTATTCATGGTCTTCTGCAGCTTCTCGTAATCCAGATGGATGCTATGACGTGTATAGCCTATTCCCATCAGCGCCGATCCGCAACTGCGCCGTTGGACAGTACTCTGACTGAATGCGGCAGGATACGAGAACTTCTTATGATTGAAGATATAATAAAGGTCGAACCCGATGATTCCCACATTCAATCCTGAGAATGGGATATCTACATCACGGATGGTCTTATGCTGATGATTCAGTCCTATATTACGTATCTTATAGTCATTACCCGTTTTCCTGTAGTAGAGATCGATACTCATCAGGTTACTGTACAGACTGATATCAAACTCCTTTTTCTTATGTCCACTAGTGAAATGACTGATATCGAACGTATAGCCGAGGAATATCCATCGCCATCCGAAATAAGGACCGATGCGGTAAGTCATCTCAGGAGCAAATGATACCGACTGTCCCGACTTACTACTGATGCGATAAGTCTCGTAGGTATTGGTGTTCTGCAACATTACGGCATAGTTGTAATGCTGTGGTTCGATATAGGTGGTGTCGATTTCGTTGAAGTCCTTGAAGTAACGGGTAAAGAAGTTTCCCACCTTATGGGGAATATCCTCCTTGCTTGCCATCACTTCCATGGTAGAGGGCTCAGAAACGAACATGACCGTATCGGCCACGTCATCCATGGCGGTAACCTCTTGTATCACCGTCATCATCAAACCCATCAACAACCATTTTACCTTATTATGCATATTACTTCTTGCCTCTTGTATCTTCCCCCTTGCTTCTTCTTGCCTTTCCTCCCCTATTGGGGGAGGTCAGGAAGGGGCTCCTATCAGAACTTCCCCAGTACCCTGTCGAGTACCCAGTTCACTGGCGTAGCACTCACACTTGTAGCCGTACAGATACCGATACCTTGAAGATCCTCTATCACGGAGCGGATAATCGGTAACTGCACATACGGAGGATTGGGAACAACGATCTCTGAAGAGCCTTCACTGGTTACCAAACGAATGGGATCGTAGTTATAAACGGAGAAACTCAATGTGCCTTGCTCACCGATGATCTCGATACAGTCCTCTTGGGCAGACTTGTGCCCAACAAAGCACCAGGAGCCACTACCGGGAACACCACTTTCAAAACGGAAGCACGCACTTACACTGTCTTCTGCCTTATACAGATGTCCGCAGTTAGCGCAGATGCCATCAGCTTCAGTAATCACGCCGAAGATATCCTGCAACAGATCTAGCTGATGTGGGGCCAAGTCATAGAAATAGCCACCGCCGGAAATCGCAGGCTGCAGTCGCCAAGGCAGTGTTTCCTCCGAGGTATAATCCAAATCGCGTGGCGGAACTGAGAAACGTATCTGCACATTCACAATATTACCAATAGTCCCACCTTTGACAATCTCCTTCACACGCTGGAAATAGGGTAAGTAACGACGGTAATAAGCCACAAAGCAGGGAACACCAGTCTCCTCGCTCACCCTATTGATGCGTACGCACTCATCGTAACTGGCCGCCAACGGCTTCTCCACATAGACAGGTTTTCCGGCCTTCATGGCCATGATAGCGAAGGTGGCATGACTGCTAGGAGGTGTGGCCACATAGATGGCATTCACATCGGGGTCGTTGATAAGTTCTTGGGCATCAGTATAGTACTTTGGTACATGATGACGCTCAGCGTAGGAACGGGCACGACGTTCGGTACGGCTCATCACCGCCACCACCTTCGATCCTGTCACCTCATTAAAGGCCGGTCCCGACTTCTTCTCAGTCACCTCACCGCAACCAATGAATCCCCAATTGATCAGTTTCATGGGGGCAAAGGTACGGATAAACGAGCACAAATCAAAGAAAAAGCTTGTTTTTTCTTTTGTATTGTATTCGTTTATTGCATAAAATCTTCACGCTCGAGTAAACAAATTAATTTGTTTTCTTCTCGCTTAATCAGATTTTTCGTATCTTTGCAGCAGATAATAGCATTCGTTGATAATTGAACGATAACATGGTACAACTGAAACAAGAAGAACTGATCAAGAGCCGGGGCTACCGTGCTACGATCAAGGCGGCATATAACCTGTTCACCGAGAACTACAAAGTGATACTGAAACATATCTGGCCGTACGCCTTAGTGCTGGCTGCCATCACCGGCATCTTTGTACTGAACCAGTTCAGGGTTTATGGACAGACGTCGCTGTCGTTGGTGAACATCCTCACTGGATTAGCCCTGATGGTCCTCGTCTTTGCAGCCGATATGGCATTTACAGGTAGGTTGATGATGTTGGTTAACCAGCAGTCGTTATCATGGAATATCCTGCGTGCCCTCAAGGCTTCGTTGTGGTTCCTGCTCCTGGTAGTCATCATCTCCATCATCGTTTCGTTGGTCGGCGTTGCCATCAATCACTTTACAGCTCCAGGCGACGCAACGGCTGGCATTCCCCAGACGGATCCGATAATCCTGATGCAACAGCAGCAGATGGCCTATCTCAAAACGATGGGAATCATGACGTTGGTAGGAATCGTCTTCGGCCTGTTGCTTCTCCCCATCGTCTATATCATCATGCAGTACTTTGTGGAGACTGACACCCGCTTCCACCAGATCTTCTTCAAGGGATGGAAGACGGGCATGAAACACTGGGGATATCTGTTCATCACCCTTCTGGTGGTAGGCATCTTGTTATCTGTAGTTATAACGATTATTTCCTTACCGCTGATCATCCTGTTCACCGCCTATGGCATCTCGCTACAAGGTGTGTTGCAAGGCGACGAGGCGGGACTGCCGGGCTATTTCCACATATTGGCTTATGGTGTTTCGGTGGTGGTCTATTTCGTTTATTACATCATGACCATCTTCGCTCTGTTCGTGGCCTACTATATCTATGGTTCCATCAAGGCGAAAGAGCAAGAAAAGGATCAATTTATAAAAGTTGAGAGTTAACAGCATATATTTATGGCGCAAAAGATATTATTCATCGATCGTGATGGCACGCTGATTGAAGAGCCTGCCGATGAGCAGATCGATGCTTTCGAGAAACTGAAATTCGTTAAAGGAGTGTTCCGTAATCTGGGATTCATCCGACAGAACCTTGATTTCCGCTTCGTCATGGTGAGCAACCAGGACGGACTCGGCACGGATTCGTTCCCAGAGGATACCTTCTGGCCTGTTCATAACTTCATTCTCCAAACGCTTGAGGGCGAAGGAATCACCTTCGACGATATCAAGATCGACCCCCACTTTCCCGAGGATCATCACCCCAACAGGAAACCGGGCACTGGGATGCTCACGGAGTATCTCAACAACCCCGACTATGACATTCCCGGCAGTTATGTGATTGGCGACCGCGAGAGCGACCGTCAGCTGGCAGAGAACCTGGGATGTAAAGCCCTGATCTTGGATGAGATGAGTTGGGATAAGATTGCCGAAATTCTCTTTGCTGGAGAACGGGTGGCTGAGGTGAGAAGAACGACCAAGGAGACGGATATACACGTCAGACTGAACATCGACGGAACTGGTAAATGTGATATCTCCACAGGACTGGGCTTCTTCGACCATATGTTGGAGCAGATCGGCAAGCACGGCATGATGGACCTGTTGATCCATACCAAGGGCGATCTCCATGTGGATGAACACCATACGATTGAAGACACGGCCATTGCCCTCGGTGAGTGTATCCTACAGGCATTAGGCGACAAGCGCGGTATTGAGCGCTACGGCTATTGTCTGCCGATGGATGACTGTCTTTGCTCTGTGGCACTCGACTTCGGCGGTCGTCCCTGGCTCGTATGGGATGCCACGTTCCAACGGGAGCGCATCGGTGAGATGCCCACAGAGATGTTCCTCCATTTTTTCAAGAGTCTGAGTGACGCTGCGAAGATGAACCTTAACATCAAGGCGGAAGGACAAAACGAACACCACAAGATCGAGGGAATCTTCAAGGCACTTGCACGGGCACTGAAAATGGCAGTACGTCGCGACATTTATCACTACGAACTACCATCCACTAAAGGGGTGCTGTGATAGCACCCCATTCATACAATACCAAAACAGACTTCTAACATAGCATTAATAAAAACTTCATGAAAAAACTATTCGGTTTCTTATTGTTGTTAACTGCCCAGATTGTGTCCGCACAAGACTTCCAGTTAACCGAGGGAGAGTATTTTAACCATTGTGGTGTTGACGTCATGGCCTTCAGCGATTTCTATCCGGAAGGGCATCAAGGTGGTGTGTGTGTCATCATGAACGGTCACCGAGTAGCAACAAACGGTGACATCCGCCTGGAGGCAACACCAGGACAATGGCAGCCTGTACCCAAACAGCTGAGCAGAAAAGCAGGGAACGGACAAATCGTCACCACGCTCTGCTATCCCGACTCCTCCCGACACATCACAGGCTTCAACCCCATGGTCTATCCCGACTATGCCTTTACCTATGAGGTGAAGGTGGAGAGTCAGGGCGATCATATCGTGGTAACTGTCAATCTGGAGAAACCTGTACCCGACTTCCTCCTCGGCAAGGTGGGATTCAACTTGGAGTTCTTCCCCGGCGACCTGCTGGGAAAGCCATGGATGATGGATAACCAGACTGGTATCTATCCGCAGCAACCCAACACTCCGCTGGCCACCACTCAGCCGAACATCCTGCATACGGGTGATTTCTTTGCAGGGAGAGGTCAGAAAGCTGACATCCAGCACCTGATCCATAAAGGATATAGTCCGCTTATCGCCGATGATATCATTGCTGCTCCCTATGCCGTGGGAAAGAAATTCATCTCACGACCGGATGATCCCTATAGTCAGCTAACCATCGAGTCGCTGACAGGTGACCTGATGCTCTACGACGGACGCATGAACCACAACAACGGATGGTTCGTGTTGAGAAGCGAGATCAAGGCTAATACGACAAAGGAGGCCGTCAAATGGATCATCACACCACACGTGGTGGCCGACTGGCACTACCAACCTGTTATACAAACCTCGCAGGTGGGCTATCACTGTGCGCAGGTGAAGAAGGCTGTAATAGAAACCGACGTGCGGGAAAATCAAACCGCTTCGGTAGAACTGATCCGTTTCAGTGAGCAAGGACCGGTTACCGTGAAGACTATACAGCCTCATGATTGGGGACGATTCCTTCGCTATCGTTACTTGATTGCAGATTTCTCTGACACCACAGAACCAGGACTCTATCAGATACGCTATGGGAAATCGGAATCATCGGTGTTCAGAATTGCTGATGATGTTTACGACCGTGGCGTTTGGCAACCTGTCATCGAGTATTTCCTACCCGTTCAGATGTGCCACATGCGAGTCAGCGAGAAATACCGCATCTGGCATGATGCCTGTCATATGGATGATGCGCAGATGGCACCGGTGGGTAACCATATCGACGGTTACGACCAACGACCAGGGTTGTCGAAATACCAACCTGGCGAGGTGGTACCAGGTGTGAATGTCGGTGGCTGGCATGATGCTGGTGACTTTGACCTTCGTGTGGAATCACAGGCTGGCGAGGCCTATATACTTGCCCTGGCTTATGAGGCTTTCCACCCAGAGATTGATGTAACGGCCATTGACCAGAAGGCGCATCGTGTAGAGATTCATGAGGCCGACGGCAAGAATGATATTCTGCAACAAATAGAGAACGGCGCACTGACTGTAGTACGCTCTTACCAAGCATTGGGCAGACTCTACCGTGGCATCATCTGTAACAACCTCAGGCAATATGCGATGTTAGGTGATGCAGCGGCCATGACCGACGGGACTATTGGAAATGAGGATGATCGTTGGATCTTCACCGAAGATAATCCTTCACGGGCTTTATCAACAGCAGCACAGTTGGCAGGAGCCTCCCGTGTGCTGAAAGGATTCAACGACGAACTGAGTAACGAGTGTCTTGATATCGCCTCTACCCTCTTTGAGCAGACCGAGGCGACAGGAAGGTCATTAGGTATGAAGATACAACCAGCTGTGGAATTGTATCTCGCCACAGGAAAACAGTCGTATCTCGACTTTATTCTGGACAATCAAGAGATGGTTATTCGTGGTGTCAACCGATCAGGATGGTATCTGGTACGATTGGTCAAACAACTAAAGACCAGCAAGGATAAGCGTGTGAAAGCCTTTGTCAACGCCTTTGAGGGTTCCTTGAGCAACTACCGCGCACAACTGGAGAGACAGTCGGCCGAGACTCCCTACGGTGTTCCCTACCGTCCTTCCATCTGGGGAGCAGGATGGGATATTCAGCGTTTCGGCTTTGAATACTATTTCCTCACCAGCGCGTATCCCGAGATCTTCCCCAAGGAAACGGTATTCCGGGCACTCGACTTCATCTTAGGATGCCATCCCGGCAGTAACACTGCCTCGTTCGCCTCTGGTGTGGGTGCGAAATCAGCCACGGTGGCCTATGGTCTGAATCGTGCAGACTGGTCGTATATCCCTGGAGGTGTGGTGTCTGGAACGGCACTGATCCGCCCCGACTTCCCTGAACTGCTCACCTTCCCCTTCCTCTGGCAACAAACAGAGTATGTATTGGGAGGAGGATCATCACACTATATGTTCCTGGTCCTTGCCGCCCAACAGTTGGCGAAATAGAGGTGAGAGAAAAGTCAACGAAGTTAAATGTGATACTTGTATTTCTTCTTGGCCTTTCGTGGAGCCACGGGAGAGAAATTGCCACCTGCTGATGGGAGTTTTCCCATCGGCACACCGCGGTATTGGGCATAACGGGCACGGATTCGATCTACATAGTCGACAGTCTCGTTGGCACGCATATAACCGTGCTTCACCACCGGATCGTTATATCCTGCGGGCTCACGCAACAACAACATGTTACGTGCCACATCGCCCCAGCGTTGTGGGTTCCCGCCGTTCTTACGGGTCAAAGCCATCGCATCCCTTACATGCATGGCACCACCATTATAGGCTGCCAGCACGAAGTTCTGTCGTTCGGTAACATTGGGAATATCCTGGAACGTACTGCTCAGTTCCTGCAAGTAGCGGGCGGCCGCCGAGATATTTGGCTCCGGTGTATGGATATCACTCATGCTCAGTCCTAAGTGCGCAGCTGTTCCCGGCATGATCTGCATCAGTCCGCGAGCCCCAGCCCACGACCTAGCCTGTGGATCAAAGCAACTTTCCTGATAGCATTGGGCGGCCATCAAACGCCAGTCCCAACGTGCCAACGGTGCATACTTTCTGAAGAGATCATCATATTTGGAGATCACGCCCGTGCTTCTGTTGAGGAACGGTGAATAGACATGTCGTTTCACGCTCGCGGTGGTCAGCAACCGATGTTCCTCCTGCTTGATATCCTCCAGCATATTCGGCTTGTACCACTGATTGAGCGCATCAGCGAGTTCCGCGTTGTTCGACTGCACCAGCCAACGACCTTCCACGCCGCAGAACCGCAGACTATCACTGCCTAGGATGGAATCCGGCAATTCCTTCATGATACTGTCGGGCAGCATGTAGGCAATCACATCAGCCTCGCCACGTCCCAGTCGCCAGATCATCTCCAAGGTGTCCTTGCACAACTCCACTCGCAAGGATACGCCGAGGCTCTGTGCAAATTTCTCGCACAACAAGAACTGCGCACCCATGCCCTTACCATGGTAATCGTAGTAGGTTTCCGGGCCCGACAACGTCAGCATGATCATCTCACCGTTGGTCTCGATATCCCTCAAGGTGAAGGTATCAGAAACAGGCACACTATCTGTCTGCACCTCACCCCAAGGAGTGACGAGTCGGGTATCCTGCTTTTCCTTCTGGCATGAAGTCAAACAGATCATCCCTAATACAATATACCAACATATCCGCTTCAAAACGGGGACAAAGGTACGAATAAGTGAGTGAAATGCAAAAGGAAAACTTGTTTTTCTTTTCATTTCCGAGCGAAAGTACTTTCGGCGAAGCCAAAGGTATCGGCGAAGCCAAAGTACGAATAAACGAGAGAAATACCAAGAAAACTTTGACAATCAAGAAAAAAGTATTACCTTTGCAGCGTTTTTGATAACACTCTTTCAAAAGAAAGAGGGAAAAAGATAGTAACAATAAGTAAACAGATATGTTAAGGATAGCTGTACAATCCAAAGGTCGTCTGTTCGAAGACACCATCAATCTACTGACAGAAGCCGACATCAAGATTAGTGCCACCAGGCGCACCTTGTTGGTTCAGTCGTCTAACTTCCCCCTCGAAGTACTGTACCTGCGTGATGATGATATTCCGCAGAGTGTGGCCAGTGGCGTGGCCGATATCGGTGTGGTGGGCGAAAATGAGTTCGTGGAACGCAACGAGAATGCTGAAGTCATCCAGCGCTTAGGCTTCAGCAAGTGCCGTTTGAGTCTGGCCATCCCCAAGAGCATCGACTATCCAGGACTGGAGTGGTTCAACGGTAAGAAGATTGCTACCTCCTACCCCTTTATCCTCCGCCGATTCCTGGATGAGAAGGGAATCAATGCCGACATCCATGTGATTACCGGTAGCGTGGAGATCAGTCCGGGTATCGGTCTGGCCGACGGTATCTTTGATATCGTTAGCAGCGGCTCTACCTTGGTAAGCAACAACCTGCGCGAGGTGGAAGTGGTGATGAAGAGCGAGGCCCTGCTCATCGGTAACAAGGATCTGAGTGAGGAGAAACGTCAGATTCTGGCCGACATGCTCTTCCGCTTCGAGGCTGTCCGTCAGGCAGAGGATAAGAAATATGTGCGTATGAATGCACCAAAGGCCAAATTGCAGGAGATTATCGAGGTGCTGCCGGGCTTGAAGAGTCCGACCATCATCCCGCTGGCCGACGAGGAATGGTGCTCTGTACATACGGTGCTCGACCAGAAACGATTCTGGGAGATTATCGGCAAACTGAAAGAGTTAGGTGCACAGGGCATCCTGGTGACACCCATCGAGAAGATGATTCTTTAAGAAATAAAGCATGAAGATTATACGATATCCTGAGAGAGGTGATTGGGCAAAGATTGTGGAACGTCCGCATCTGGACGTGTCACAGTTGAACAGCGTGGTGAAGAGTGTATTAGACGACATCCGCGCCCATGGTGACGAGGCAGTGATTTCCTATGAAGAGAAGTTCGACCATGTAGCGCTCTCTTCATTGGTTGTCAGTGAAGCGGAGATCGACGAGGCCATGACATTGGTCAGCGAGGATCTGCTGAACGCCCTCCACATCGCCCATCAGAATATCAAGGCATTCCATGAGGCACAGCGCTATGAGGGTATCCGTGTGGAGACTGCCCCAGGTGTTTCCTGCTGGCAGAAGAGTGTGCCCATCGAGAAGGTAGGACTCTACATTCCTGGTGGTACGGCTCCGCTGTTCAGTACCGTATTGATGCTCGCCACCCCGGCCAAGATCGCTGGTTGTAAGGAGATCGTTCTCTGTACACCGCCCAACCGCGAAGGAAAGGTGAATCCCGCCATCCTGGCTGCGGCACGTATTGCTGGCGTGAACAGGATCTTCAAGGCTGGAGGCGTACAAGCTATTGGCGCCATGGCCTACGGTACGGAAAGTGTACCGAAGGTATATAAGATCTTCGGTCCTGGTAACCAATATGTGATGGCTGCCAAGCAACAGGTATCACTGCATGAGGTGGCTATTGATATGCCCGCAGGACCGTCGGAGGTGTGCGTGATTGCTGATGAGAGCAGTAGGCCCGACTTTGTGGCTGCCGACCTTCTCTCGCAGGCGGAGCATGGTATCGACTCACAGGTATTCCTGATCTCTACCTCGGAATCATTGATTGAAGCCGTAGAGAAAGAGATTCAGGTACAACTGGAACAACTGCCCCGTAAGGAGTTGGCTACCAAGACCTTGGAGAACTCTACTTTTGTATTGGTTCACAACGGTCAAGAGGCTATGGAGCTGAGTAACGCTTACGCTCCCGAACACCTGATCATTGCCACGAACGACTATGATGCGCTGGCAGAAAAGGTGGTGAATGCCGGTAGCGTGTTCTTAGGAAAATATGCTTGTGAGAGTGCTGGTGATTATGCCAGCGGTACCAACCATACCCTGCCCACTCACGGTTATGCCACGGCTTATAGTGGTGTGAACCTTGACAGCTATAACCGAAAGGTCACCTTCCAGCATCTCACAGAGGAAGGAATCCGTAGTATAGGACATGCCGTGGAGGTGATGGCTGAGAATGAAGAGCTGGTAGCACATAAGAATGCGATGACTGTACGCATACGCACGATTAAAAATTGACAACGATGAAGAGTTTAGAAGAGCTGACAAGAGAGAATATCTGGAATCTGGCACCCTATAGTAGTGCAAGAAACGAATATAGCGGTCATGTGGCACACGTCTTTCTCGATGCCAACGAGAATCCGTACAACCAACCTTTTAACCGTTATCCCGACCCGCTGCAGCTGGAACTGAAGAAGCGGATTGCACAGGTAAAGGGTGTGCCCGAGGATTGTATCTTCCTTGGCAACGGTAGTGACGAGGCCATCGACCTACCCTACCGCTGCTTCACCCGTCCGGGCATTGATAATGTGGTGGCCATGGAGCCCACCTACGGCATGTATAAGGTTTGTGCGGATATCAATGATGTTGAGTACCGTCCTGTGTTACTGGATGAGAATTATCAGATTACTGCCGACCGACTGCTCGCTGCCTGCGATGACAAGACCAAGATGATCTGGCTCTGCTCTCCTAACAACCCCACAGGTAATAGTATTCAGCGTGAGGAGATCGTGAAGGTGATTGAGGGTTTTGAAGGACTCGTTCTTGTGGACGAGGCGTACAGTGATTTCTCTGCTGAGCGTCCCTTGCGACTGGATATCCAGAAATACCCGAACCTGATTGTGCTGAACACGTTCAGTAAGGCGTGGGGTTGCGCTGCTATCCGCTTGGGAATGGCTTTTGCCCAGCCTGCCATCATCGCTTTATATAATAAGGTAAAGTATCCGTATAATGTGAACCAGCTCACGCAGCAGCAGGCCATGGAGGCACTCAAAGATCCCTATGAGACCGACAAATGGGTGAAGATGCTGATTCAGGAGCGTGGACGTATGATGCAGAACGTAGCGTTGCTGCCCATCACTGAGAAGGTATATCCTACCGATGCGAATTTCTTCCTCGTGAAGGTAACGGATGCGCAGAAGATCTACAATTATCTCGTGGAACGTGGTATCATCGTGCGTAACCGTCATCGTGTACAGCTCTGTCAGAACTGTCTGCGTATCACCGTAGGAAACAAATCGGAGAACAACGAATTGCTCGCTGCCCTCCGACAATATTGATATGTATGTGGAATGAGAAATCTCATTCCACATTTCTTTTTCCACAATTACTCGGGTACCGCAAAACGGTCACCTGTGGTCTCCACCAACTGCTTGGCCACCTTCTCTGGATAGCCCGTGCGTTTCACGGTAGCTCCTAAGCCTGTTTCTGTGCGCAGGAACTTTCCGTCTTTCTCGGGTTTCACCACCATATCATTGTATTTCACTACCAGGTACCAGCCTAACTGCTTCCAGCGATCCAGCATCTGCTGTGCCTTCTCGATACCATAGTTATTCAGGAAGTACACGGCCTCGGCGGGATTCTTCTCATAGAGTGCCACGGCTTTCTCCTCGATCCCTTTCTGTGCTGCGAAATACGAGTTCTCCAGAGAGTCGCGTACCTCCTTCAGTGATGGGAACATCTGTGAATAGCGGGGATAGACCATGTTGCTCACCCAGTTACATACCCAGAACGCATTCTTATCAGAGAACGTCACATCATCAGCTCCAGGGGTGTTATAACACTCCGGCTGACGGGTAGAGCTGCAATAGATCGGCGTGTAAGCCACCATGTTGCCGTCATCATTACCGAACCAGATAATACCGCCGATAGCGTCTGGCAGCCAAGAGCGGAGCTGACAAACATAAGAGAAGCCCGCCTGCTGCGTAGAGATAGGACGTTCGTTGAAATATTTCTTATCACCCACCTTGAAGCTCAGTGGTGTGATACGGTAAGGCATCTCCCACAGACCTTGTCCCATATCATTGCTCAAGTCGAACGGCGTTCCCTCGTAATGGTCTCGCATACAAGCCTGGATATCCTGCAACGACACCTTCCTGTCAGGCACAATCCACAGCGGCATAGGCTCTGCATCCTTCACGATGCCCGCCGCATAATCAAGATAGCGGTCCATATCCTTCGAGAAATGATTGAAGAAGCTCCATACACGAGCCTCACATGCACGACGACCGGAGAAGTCGGGAGCTGCGAAAGCTGCATTGAACGAGAACTCAGCATCCTTTCCGCTGAACCATCCCATGTCGCGAGCATACTGGATCATACCCTTGGAGAACATCACATTCTTCTTGTCCTTCTGGTTGAAGGTGGTGATACGACTCTGGTTGGCATGGGCACAGATGCACTCATCAGGAATACGGAGAGCCACCCACACCACACGCGGTGCCTTGTCGGTATGATATTTCGTGCCTGGTGTTCCCGTTCCCATCATCTCCATGATCCAAGCCTCGTTGGGATCACAGATCGTGAACGTCTCTCCTTCCGAGTTATAGCCATATTTCTCCACAAGGGATGTCATCACCAGAATGGCCTCGCGTGCCGTCTTGGCGCGTTGCAGACCGAGGTACATCAGACTACCATAGTCGATGATGCCTGTGGTATCCACCATCTCCTCACGACCGCCGAAGGTGGTCTCGCCTATTGACACCTGGAATTCGTTGATGTTACCGATGACGTTATAGGTGACCGGTGCTTCAGGAATCCATCCGTGGTTCACATCCGTATCGTAGTCGATAATCCATCGTTTCTCATCTGCCGCATGCTTCCCTGCTGGATAATGACAGAGATTGGTGAACATACCATAGCTGTCGGCACTATACGAACAGAACACGCTGCCGTCGGTAGTTGCTTTCTTCCCCGCAATCAGGTTCGTGCAGGCCATTCCATAAGACGCCACGCACAAGAGGGAAATTGTTAGAATAATCTTTTTCATATATGTTGTATCATTTTTGTTTATAGCCGATTTCGTACGACAAGCCCAGGTCGCGTATCTTTCCCGTCACCCAGCCATCGTGGTATTCCGCCTCCATCTCCTTGTCACCCTCGCAGAGAATACAGAGGTTATCCGTATCTTTTACCTGTTTGTCAAGACGGATGGAGAGGGTGGCCCAGTTAAAGAGCGGTGAAGAGGTGCCGCAGAAACGATATACTTTCGACAAACCGCTTCTGCTTGCTGTTATTGTAGGATTCATCTCCACATCGTCGGGCAACAAGCCACGACGTACCATCAGTTGCATACCCGGTAACTGGAAATTGTTCATGCGGTCCCAGTGCAGCACCCATAGTGCATGCGGAACTTTCTTAGGAGGTATCGTCTGCTTTTGTCCTCGCACCACGAAGGAGTATTGCGACTGGTTTCCGAACTTATCCGTAAGCGTATAGACAAAGCGGTAGTCACGCTCCTCGTTGAAGTCGATAATCCCCCTGTTCGCATTCGCATGGATCACTGGCAGGGTGTTCCCCGGCTCGATATAGGATTTCATGAACCACACACTGGCATAACGGAAGAAGGGATAGTCGCCCCAGGAGTTCACCATGCGGTTGCACGCCATCGGGATATTATCCACGTCACTGGAGAACACCAGCTCATCGTCAACCATCAACTCGGTCTTGCGGATGCCGTATTTGTTGTACGACTCCTCCATATAATCGTTCGCCCAGATACCGAAGCCCACCTTTCCCCAAGCCGTGAAGGCACGGTCGAGATGATGCGCATTGAAATGGAACCATTGCTGAGTAGGAGATGTGCAGAACACGCCCTCTCCTGCTACAGGATAAGCCTTGAAGGCATGTGCCATGGGTGGCGTGGTATCCTTGATGAGATCAGGGAGGAAGTCGAGCGGATCAACCATGTTCCACGATTTCGTCTCGTGGAGTTCCAGATGCAGATGGGGAGCCTGACTGCTTCCCGTGTTCCCGCTGATGGCGATCAACTGTCCTGGTGCTACAGGGTATTCCGTCGGCGAGAGGATGATATCCGCCGGTGGAGAAGGTTTCTTGTATTCGTCAATGATGTCTGGCTGTCCGTTTGCCTTGCGATGACGACTCACCGCTGCCCGCAGTACCGGCACAAAGTCCTTGAGATGGCAATACACACTGGTATAGCCATTCGGATGACGGACGTACACGGCATTGCCGAAACCGGCAATGCCCATGGTGATGCGACATACATAGCCTTCGCCAATCGAGAAGATCGGCTTTCCAACGGCCTGCGCCGTCTTGATGTCTATGCCGCCATGGAAATGATGCGGTCGGGGCTCACCAAAATTGCCCGCCAGTGTAACCGGATAGTTCACGGGCGAGGCAAACTGCAAGGAGGCAGCCAGCAGAAGAGATGCTAACATTTCGTTTCTGCCTTGTTCGGCACTCGCTCAACAGCAGCCTTGAAGCTCATGTCAAGACCTTTCACGGAATGTGTCAGTGCTCCAACTGAGACAAAGTCAACACCACATTCCGCATAGTCGCGTATCGTATCGATGGTAATACCGCCGCTCGACTCCGTCTCATAGCGTCCACCGATCAGCTCTACTGCCTTCTTCGTGTCGGGCACGGAGAAGTTATCGAGCATGATACGGTTCACGCCACCACAGTCGAGCACCTGCTGCAACTCGTCGAAGTTACGCACCTCGATCTCGATCTTCAGGTCAAGACCTTTCTCTTTGAGATACGCATGACAGCGATTGATGGCATTGGCAATTCCGCCGGAGAAATCCACATGGTTATCCTTGAGCAGGATCATGTCGAAGAGTCCGATACGATGATTCACGCCACCACCGATCTTCACCGCCTGTTTCTCGAGCATTCGCATGCCAGGGGTGGTCTTACGGGTATCCAGCACGTGGGTATGTGTTCCTTCGAGACGTTTTACATAACGGTTGGTCATCGTGGCGATGCCACTCATCCGTTGCATGATATTCAGCATCAGGCGCTCTGTCTGAAGCAGCGAGCGCACCTTTCCTGTTACGACCATGGCCACATCCCCTTTCTTCACTGGGGTGCCATCACCGATCAGCACCTCTACCTGCATGTCGGGATCAAAGCGGGAAAACACCCGTTTCGCCACCTCCACGCCAGCCAGGATGCCGTCTTCCTTGATCAGCAATCTACTCTTCCCCATCGCATCCTCAGGGATGCAGCAAAGAGTGGTATGGTCGCCATCTCCGATATCCTCCGCAAACGAGAGATCTATCAGAGCGTCTTCCAATTCATTGACGGATAACATAGTCGTTCATTAAAGATAAACACCAATACCGATCTTCAATCCGATCTTGCTATAGTCAGAGTGCTCTTTGAAACTCTGGTTGTAATAAACAGAAGGTTCGACCGTTACTGTACGACTCAGGAAGAAGGCATAACCCACTTCCACGCCGGGCATCACGTCGTTATAGCTCTTAAAGCCATGTACGTAGTTCACTTTAGCACCGAGGAACAGACCGTTCTGCTCGATGTAATAGCGACCACCTACACCAGCCAACAGGGCATGGCACTTGTCATCAGAGCAGTCAAGACCAGCCTCTGCGGTAAGCATCAGGTTGTCGAGCGCCAGATAGCCCACCTGGGCAGATCCCTTTGCAGCGAATTTCTCACTTCCGTTATAGCTCAGATCCAATCCTGTCAGTGATGCACCGACATAGAATTTACCTTCAGAGAACGGTGTTGTGCTCCTGCTAGAGCGATAATACTGTGCCTGTGCGGCCATGGCCATCGTCGTAACGATGAGGAATACTACAAATCTCTTCATAATTATACGGTTTAAAATTAATCTTAAATTTTTAATTTTTTATCTTTAATCTTCATTTCTTTCCTGTACCATCCGCAGAACCAAGCCACGGCAATAATCAAGGCGGCACCTCCCACAGCATAACCCACGGTCATATCAAGACCGAAGGCATTCTTGGATACCATGATGAAGGAAGAGCATACGACCGTCATGAACAGTGCCGGCAGCAGGGTAACCCAGAACGGTTTCCGTTCGCGTACCAGATAGACGGTGATAGCCCAGAGTGTGAATACGGCGAGCGTCTGGTTAGCCCAACCGAAATAGCTCCAGATCACGTTGAAGCCATCGGGATTCTCGATGTTATAGAACAAAAGCGCCAGCGTAGCTCCGAAGAGCGGGATACAGATCCAGATGCGCTTCATGATGGTCTTCTGTTCCAGATGGATGAACTCAGCGATGATCAGTCGTGCAGAGCGGAGTGCCGTATCACCACTGGTAATCGGAGCGGCCACCACACCCAGCAAGGCAAGGATTCCGCCAAAGGTACCGAGCCAGCCCTCGCTGACAGCCGTCACCACCTCAGGAGCCTGTAAAGTCAGCGGTTGTCCCAGATCCTGCGCAGCTCCGCCGTAGAAGAAATACATGGAGATGGTTGCCCAGATCAAGGCTACCAAGCCTTCCGTGATCATGGCACCGTAGAACATCGGACGTCCCATCTTCTCGCTCTTCACACAGCGTGCCATCAACGGTGTCTGTGTAGCATGGAAGCCACTGATAGCACCACAGGCGATGGTGATGAACAAGGCGGGGAATATCGGTGTGGTAAATCCTTCGCCACTAATGCCGTCGTACAGTTCAGGCAGCGTAGGCCACTTGATGAACAGCACGGCCATCAGTGCTACGGCCATGAACAGCATGGAAATGGCGAACAGCGGATAGATCTTTCCGATGATCTTATCGATGGGCAACATCGTGGCAATGATATAATAAACAAAGATGATGCCGCACCAGATATATACCCAGGTGAGTCCGTCGCTACAGATCTTTCCAAGAATCAGTGCAGGACTATATACGAACACCGCACCCACCATCATCAGCAGGAATACGGAGAATACCAGCATCACGTTCTTGGTGGTCTTACCCAAGTAACGACCGATCAGCTCTGGCTGTCCGGCTCCATCGTTTCGCATAGACAGCATACCGCTGAGGTAGTCGTGCACCGCACCGGCAAAGATACAGCCAAGTACAATCCACAGATAGGCAGCGGGGCCGAACTTAGCACCCATGATAGCACCGAAGATCGGTCCTGTACCAGCGATATTCAGGAACTGGATCATGAAGATCTTCCATCCAGGAAGGACAATGAAATCCACACCGTCGGCTTTTGTCAGGGCAGGTGTAGGCCTGTCATCGGGTCCAAAAACCTTCTCAATAAACTTGCCATAGGCCACATAGCCTATGATCAATGCCAGAAGACTCAGTACAAAAGTAATCATTTCCTATGCTTGTAACGTTTGATATGGCAAAGGTACAAATTAACAAGCAAAAAACCAAATGAAAAGTCATTTTCTTTTCATTTTCTAGCGATAGTAATTAATACATAGAGTTTCGTTACATAATTCATGGAGTTTGACTACACTATTCAAGGAGTTTGATTGCGTCAAACTATTCCTTCTGAAACACCTTCGCCGAGGTGAAGTTTTAGGGCCCCATACGTAACTCCCCCCCGAGGGGGAGTGTAGTATGTATGGGTGGCCCCACGGAAAAAACTTCACCGAGGCGGTTGGATATTTATCACGTACTTTGCGTACCTTTGACTTCGCCGAAGGTACTTTCGTTCGGAAGTAAAAATAAATCGATTTATTTTGTACTTCTCTCACTTATTCGTACCTTTGCAGCCATGAAGAAAAATTTGATACTCATCATACTGTTCCTGACGATAGGAACGCCCCTATCTATTACCGCTCAGACAGCCGACCGCGAGATCCGTGCCGTATGGCTTACCACTATCGGAGGTATCGACTGGCCCCGCCAATACGCCAACGCCTCTTCGCCTGCTTCCATTGAACGTCAGAAGCAAGAGCTGACAAGGATGCTCGACCGTCTAAAAGCCATCAATATCAATACTGTTCTTCTGCAGACCCGTATTCGTGGAACGGTGATCTATCCCTCTAAATATGAGCCATGGGATGGTTGTTTGTCGGGCAAGCCAGGTGTGAGTCCTGGATATGATCCCCTACGTTTTGCCATTGATGAATGTCATAAAAGAGGAATGGAAATCCATGCCTGGGTAGTAACCATTCCCATGGGTAAATGGAATGCCCTTGGCTGTCAGCAGGCACGCAAGAAGAATGCCAGTATTTTGCGGAAGATCGGGGATGAAGGTTACTTAAACCCAGAGCTACCACAAACCGCTGATATCATTGCAGATATATGCGAAGAGATCACGAAAAACTATAACATTGACGGCATCCACCTCGACTATATCCGCTACCCTGAGAACTGGAAGCTCCGTGTGAGCAAGCAACAAGGTAGGGAAAACATCACACGTATTGTACGAAAAATTCACAGTAAGGTAAAAGCCGTTAAGCCGCAAGTCAAGCTATCCTGTTCCCCTTTAGGAAAGTACGACGACCTGACCCGCTATTCATCCCGTGGATGGAATGCCCGCACCACTGTTTGTCAGGATGCCCAGATGTGGTTGCGTACAGGTTTGATGGACCAGCTCTATCCGATGATGTATTTCAAGGAGAACAACTTCTACCCCTTCGCCATCGACTGGGCTGAGCAAAGCAAACAAGGTCAGGTGGCGGCAGGACTGGGTGTTTATATGCTGGATCCCAAGGAAGGCAACTGGAAGATCAGCGAGGTAAAACGACAGCTTAACGTGTGTCGGCAATTGGGCTTAGGTCAGTGCTTCTTCCGTGCCAAGTTCCTGTTAGACAATCATCAGGGCATCTACGATTACCTCCGCGTATTCAACTTTGCACAGCAAGGAATGGAACGACTCGCCTACCCCAGCTACACAAGTATTACTGCGACAAACAATGGCAAGAATACCGTTTCCATGATCAATACTCAAGTACCTGATCCCAAGCACATCAGACAAGATCTCCCTTGGATTGTCAGCAACGGACAGAGGGTTTCTCTTCCCAACAAATCGGAAGCTTTAGATACCGACATGATTCTTGTTAAGACGCTCGCAGGAAACGCCGTTACCACGCTTGTCCGCCACGGTAACCAAATGGATATCCACACATTACCAAACGGTATGTTTATCCTTTATACGCTTGATAAACGTGGAAAGACACACCGTCTTGCCTATCTGAAGAAACAATAAAAAATTGAGTGCCCGAATTTGGGCACTCAACCTTTTAATGATAGTTATACCGGTTACTTAACCATGAACTTCTTACCGTTCTTGATATAGATACCAGGTTTCAACGATTTCTCTGTAACCTTCTGACCTTGCAGGTTGTAAATGGCATCCGTTGTAACGGTACGCTTCTCGCCTGCCCAGATATAACCAACACCTGTTGTTATACCACCAACCTCTTCTTCATCATCCAAGAAGATAAGGCCGATCTTAGCCAATGAGCTGCTATCAACATACTTCGTTGGAATCGTCAGGTAAGCGCTATTGGCTGGCAAATCTTCGCCATTAGTTCTGTAGAACTCGCCATCATCACCTAAGAGGTAATGTGCATATAGACCATAGCCATTCCATTCTTCTTCCCAGCTATTTTCTGGGATGTATGTATCTTTAACTACACCCTTCAACATATTAGCATAACAGAAATAGGTCTCTGTTGTAGGTATCTGATAATCACCAGATGAACCCTTGATCAAAATACCTGTCCCAGCAGGAACCTCATCAACTTTTGTCAGAACGAGTTGTTTTGAAATAGGATTGAAGCCGCTTGCCACATAAGCCTTGATTCCTCTTACGTTGCTGAAATCAAGATCGAATTCGTAGCAGAACGTGCCTATGCCTAAGTCGGAAAGTGTAAACGGTATGGTTTCAGGAGCTAACTTCTTCTTCATGGTAACAGAAATTATACACTCCTTAACCACCAAATCATAATAGCCGTTTGCCTTATAGTCATCGGTGACATCATCATTATCAATGATAATACTCTCCAACTCATAGCCAATCTGCGGATCAACAACCAATCTAGCGGTTATGCCTGTTGTAAGTTTGAAGTAACCAGAGTTTGTACGACTATTATTATTCAAAGAGACTACTGTTTCGTTTTCGTTAATGGAAAGGTAGATGTTAGATGTTTCCGCTTCATCGAACCTCACGTTAATCGTATGATCTGCATCCAGATCGTTGATCTCATAAGAATAACTGCCATGTTCTTGAGTCAAGACAACCACAGCTCCATTATCAGTAACTATCGGCACATAGCCCGTATAAGGATTGACAGACAAATTAATGTCGGCTCCTTCTATAACGTCACCCTCTTGATTAAGCGAGTAATAACCATTTTCGGGATTATCACAACTAACTGAAACTGTATAATACGTAGCTTCAACGAAGTTTACTGTAATAGCACTGTTGGAATTCAACACAAATTCATAATAGCCATTCGTATTATAGAAATTGGTAACTTCCTCTTCGTCTACAAATATCGAGCCTACCTTATACCCTCCACGAGGATTTGTTGTTAATCGAATTGTAGAGCCCAGATTATAAGTGAATTCGTAGGGACCTGCCCCTCTATCATTGATATATACTGTTCCTCTTTCGTTATTATAGTTCAGGGTAATCGTACGAGTTTCCACCTCTGTAAACAGCACCGTTACTGTATAATCTGTATTTACTGATGTGAATTCATAATAGCCACCGTTCGCTTGGAAATAACTCGAAACATCTTGTATGTTGCTACCATCATCTATCGAAACACTACTGATCTCAGATCCTGCAGTTGGGGTTAGATACATTTTTACACTATGCCCTTTGGCGAATAATGCTTCTTGTCCCCACACGGCGATATCCCCATCCTCGAATTTGATTTCTGCATTACCTTCTTGTAATATAACAGAAATTGTATTAGACTCTAATATATCATATTCGACATAAATAGAATGGTCAGATGAGTTGTTGGGAATTGAATAACCATCATGTTGCTTGAACTCATTTGTGACATCCACGTTGTCTATAGTTATGGACTTCAATGGATGTGCTGAGCTGTACAAATAATATGACACCCAAATGTTATCTCCCATGTTCGTATCAATGGTCTGATTCTTACTAACACATCTGCCGATATGGTTATCATTGATACAGATATCTCCGAAGCCTTCATGATTAAAGGAAACATTGAAAGCATTTGACGGCTGTATTGTTTCAAGTTCAACAGAAACAGAATGGTCGGATGTAACATTAGAAAGAGAATAACCCCCGCTTTTAAACGTTTCTGTATAATCAATGTCATCAACTTTAAACGACTTTACTTGATATGAATCATCAATCCAATCAGTCCACATATATACATCACTTCCTTCCATAACGGTTATTGATGATGTACCGTTAACATTAGTTGAGCCGCCAGTCCAACTTACAAATATACCAGCGATGTTATCACGGTTAAAAGTATATGATATACTATGAGTAGGACGTTCGAATTCTACTGTAATATAACAACTTTCGGTAAGGATAAATTCATAATAGCCGTTAGTCAAAGTTACAGGTTCTCCATTAACAGCAAAGGAACTTACTATATATCCCGTATTGGGATGAGGAGTAATTCTCACGGTAGAACCTACGGGGAAATAACATGGTTCCGAAGACATGGGCCCAAGATTATCAGTGTTTTCATTGATGACCACATTTCCTAAACTCTCATCAAAATACACTGCAACAAAAGCACTCTCCTCAAACAATACATTTACTGTGCTGTTTTCGGTAATAGTAAACTCATAATAACCCTCGTCCGTCAAGGTAAGAGCACTGCCATTTACTGTAACAGAACTAACTATATATCCAGTTTCGGGAACAGGTTCTATTCTTACGGAAGAACCCATATGAAAATAGCATATACTACCAGGAGAAGTCCAGCCAGAATTAGAGACAATGAGCTGTCCTTGGCTACCATCATAATTAAACGTAGCAGTTGGCTTTGCGCCATATGTCACGGTTACGTTGTGATCAGCAGAAACATTCGTGAACTCATAATAATACTGATTCGTTCTGAATTCAGAAATCTTTTCAACATTATCAACCAACAAAGAAACAACTTCTTTCTCGTAATCATTAGCCCCAGCTCTCAACCGGACGTTGTAACCTTCATTAACTATATTCCCATTTTGAGGATCAGCCCAATTGTAGTTATCACCTGGAACTGTTTGATAACTCATGAGGTTTGCGTAACCAACCTCTGTGTCATAAACTACTTTTATCGTATGGTATGGCACAGATTTTAGCTTTACTAACACAGTATAATTAGCTGAGAATTGTTCGAACACATAAAAACCATTATTATCAAAAGCCCGAGTAATAGTAGTTGTGTTATTGTTTTCATCCTTCAACACAACTTCATCCAGTTCATATCCGGGTAAAGGAATAATATGCATTTTCACATTTCTTCCACAAGCAAGAACTGCAGGGTTTTCAGATATGTTTGAATAACCATCTTCAAAATAATAATACACATCACCTTCTGTTTGAAAGTCGATAGTAATAGTTTTAGAAGGCACTTCTTTCACCACAACACGAACTGAAATATCTTCAGAGGGATTGGGTAACTTATAACTATAGTAGCCTTCATAAAAAGAACATTCAGGTAAAACATCATTCTCACCAATATAAATATTAATTATTTCATATTGAGATTTCACCAAATAAGCATTCATCCATACATCCTCGCCAGTAGGGATTTCTATTATGTCGTCCCACTGTGTCCATGTGTAGTCTTCACCAGAGAAGCTCAAATCTACGACACTTTCCACACTTGCACCCTTATCATCTGTAATTGAAACCGTGGCGTTTGCCCCGAAGGCATGCCCAATACTGGCGAACAACACGATCGCCAAAAATGCTAGTTTTTTCGATATTAAATTTTTCATAAGCTATATAATTTGTAGTTATTATATGATTCTTTTCCCTTTATTCCCTAAAGCTTAATATACTTGATGTCGGTAGTAGTCATCTACTTACGGCACAAAGATACATAATTTTTGAATATCATGCAAGCATTAACAGTATTATTTGCAAAAACGGTTACGGTTACAGCTGTAACCATGTGACCAATTTGCTCTTATGTAAAGCGCAAAATAATTATAAGTAACTAATAATCAAAATATTAGTATCTTCTATTATCCATATACTAACCCAGCGGTTACATGGTCACAGCTGTGACCGTGTGACCATTTGCTGTCTTGTATGTATGATATTAGTGGGCATTATTATAGTTCTTACTGGGGCAATAGCATATAGGAAAAGGGATGAAACGGCATATTTTGCATCGTTTGCCTATACCCAAACGATCGTGCGCCTATACGCAAACGATCTGTCGGCTATACGCAAATTGAAACGTGTTGTAGAATTCATTATATCTTCAAGTTTCGCATAAAAATAAACACCTATTTATTTTGTATTGTTCTCACTTATTAGTACCTTTGCACACGATATATAAATATGAGGGAATTGAACAAACAGAAACAAGCGAAAGAATGAAACCCACAGCAATTATGCTTCTGCACTGCCCCGATCAGCCGGGCATCATCACGGAAGTAACGAAATTTATCACGGATAACAACGGTAACATCGTCTATCTCGACCAGTATGTTGACCGTCAGGATGGTATGTTTTTCATGCGCATCGAATGGGAACTTGACAAATTTGTCATCCCCCGTGAAAAGATCGAGGAATATGTTGATACGCTATATGCACAGCGATACCAGATGACCTTCAGTCTGTATTTCAACGACGAGAAGCCACGCATGGCAATCTTTGTATCGAAGATGAGTCATTGCCTGTACGATCTCCTTGCACGTTGGAAGGCAGGCGAATACGATGTTGAGATACCCTGTATCGTGAGTAACCACGAGGATCTGCGCTATGTGGCAGATCAGTTTGGTATCCCCTACTACGTGTGGAGCATCAAGAAAGACCACTCCAACAAGGCCGAGGTGGAGGCCGAGGAGATGGCGCTGCTAAAGGAGAAGAAGGTGACATTTATCGTGCTGGCTCGCTATATGCAGATCATCAGTGATGAGATGATTGCGCGTTATCCGCATCACATCATCAATATCCACCACTCGTTCCTCCCGGCATTCGTCGGCGCAAAGCCCTATCATCAGGCTTGGGAACGCGGTGTGAAGATCATCGGCGCCACCAGTCATTATGTCACAGCCGACCTTGATGCAGGACCGATCATCGAGCAGGACGTAACGAGGATTAGTCATAAGGACACGCCTGAGAGTCTGGTACTCAAAGGAAAGGACTTGGAGAAGATCGTGCTATCGCATGCCGTATCGAAACATATACAACGGAAGATTCTCACCTATAACAACAAGACGATTATCTTCAGTTAACAGTTATGCAAGTAGCAATCGTAAAATATAACGCAGGAAATGTGTATTCGGTGGTGAACGCCGTACGAAGACTTGGTATCGAGCCGGTGCTTACCGATGATGTGGATCTGATCAGACAGGCCGACCGCGTGATCTTCCCAGGACAAGGTGAGGCACGCAGTGCGATGGAATACCTGCATCAGCATGGTCTGGTGGAAGTGATCCGCTCGCTCAAGCAACCTGTACTGGGCATCTGTATCGGTCAGCAACTGCTGTGTCGCCATTCCGAGGAGGGCGATGTTGACTGCATCGGAGTCTTTGATGTGGATGTGAAACGGTTTCAGCCGCAGCGTCACGAAGACAAGGTGCCATGCATGGGATGGAACAAAATTGAGGTGAGAGGTGAGAAGCAAGAGGTGAGAAACCTGTTCTCCGGCCTAGGAGATAATCCCTATGTCTATTTCGTACACAGCTATTATGTACCGCTGTGCAACGACACGGCAGCCGTAACGGACTATATCCTGCCCTACTCTGCTGCCCTGCACAAGGACAATTTCTATACCTGCCAGTTCCATCCGGAAAAGAGCGGTAGCGTGGGTGAAAAAATCCTGAGAAGCTTCATAAACATTAAATATTGAGCATTAAACATTAAATGATAGAACTTATCCCTGCCATCGACATCATTAACGGTCAGTGCGTTCGTCTGACAAAAGGCGACTATGACCAGAAGACCGTCTATAACGACGATCCCGTGGAGGTGGCACGCGCCTTTGAGGAGATGGGATTCAAACGACTGCATGTCGTGGATCTCGATGGGGCGAAATCGAAACATATCGTGAATGTGGATGTACTCCGTCGCATTACAACGGAAACCAATCTCACAGTCGATTTCGGTGGCGGTATCAAGACCGAAGAGGATATTCAGACGGCCTTCGACAACGGCGCCGCCATGGTGACCATCGGTAGCGTGGCTGTAACCAAGCCCGACCTGTTCATCTCATGGCTCCATACCTTCGGGGCAGAACGGATGATCCTTGGAGCAGATGTGCGTAACGGCATGATCAGCATCAATGGATGGAAAGAGGACTCACAGGAGTCGTTACTGCCGTTCCTGAAACGATATGTGGATGAGGGCGTGAGAAACGTGCTTTGCACAGAGATCTCCAAGGACGGTACACTTTCAGGACCGGCCGTGAACCTGTATAAGGAGATCATGGCAACCTATCCTGATCTTCACCTCATCGCCAGTGGTGGTGTTTCTTCCACAGAGGATATTCTGGAACTGGAAAGCGAGGGAATACCAGCCGTGGTGTTTGGGAAAGCGTTCTACGAAGGGAGAATAGATATTCAATCTTTGAACTTTGAACTTTAAACATGGGACTCGCCAAAAGAATCATACCTTGTCTGGATGTAAAGGACGGACAGACCGTAAAGGGAACGAATTTCGTGAACCTGCGCCATGCAGGCGACCCAGTGGAACTGGGGAAAGCCTATAGTGATGCGGGGGCTGACGAACTGGTGTTCCTCGACATCACTGCCTCGTTCGAGGGGCGTAAGACCTTTACCGAGATGGTGACACGGGTGGCACAGGAGATCAATATACCCTTTACCGTGGGCGGTGGTATCAATGCCCTTGAAGATGTGGAACGACTGCTTTATGCGGGAGCTGATAAGGTGAGCGTGAACTCAGCAGCCATCCGCCGACCCGAACTGATCGATGAGATCACACGCCGATTCGGTTCACAGGTATGTGTTTGCGCCATCGACGCCCGCTTCGACCCCGATGGCTGGCACTGCTATGTGAAAGGCGGAAGGGAGCGTGTGGAACGTGGACTCTTTGAGTGGGCACACGAGGCTCAGGAACGAGGTGCTGGGGAGATCCTGTTTACCAGTATGGATCACGACGGTGTGAAGACGGGTTATGCCAACGAGGCATTGGCACGACTGGCTGACGATCTGAATATCCCGGTCATCGCGAGTGGTGGTGCTGGTAAGAAGGAACATTTCCGTGATGCCTTCACCATCGGTAAGGCGGATGCAGCCTTGGCTGCCAGCGTGTTCCACTTCGGAGAAATCCCCATCCCTGAACTGAAGGAGTATCTGAGAAACGAAGGTATCAACGTGAGATTATAACGATAAACATGAAAATAGATTTCGACAAATTGAACGGTCTTGTGCCTGCCATCATCCAGGACGCAACAACGAAGAACGTGCTGATGCTGGGTTTCATGAACCAGGAGGCATACGAGAAGACGCTCGCCACCAAGCATGTGACATTCTGGAGTCGCTCGCGCAACTGTCTCTGGACCAAAGGTGAGACAAGCGGGAACTACCTTAACTTGGTGAGCATTCAGAATGATTGCGACCAGGATACACTGTTGGTAAAAGTACACCCGGAAGGTCCTACCTGTCATACAGGTACCGATACCTGCTGGGGAGAAAAGAACGAGGTTAAGCCTATCGCGTTCCTCTCTGAGTTGCAGGACTTCATCGAGAAGCGTCATGAAGAGATGCCTGAGGGCTCCTATACCACAAAACTGTTCAAGGACGGTGTCAACAAGATGGCTCAGAAGATGGGCGAAGAGGCACTGGAGGCTGTTATTGAAGCATGTAACGGAACCAACGACAAACTGATCTACGAGGTGTCCGACATGATCTACCATATGCTCGTATTGCTCACCGACAAGGGCATCCGCATCGAGGACATCGCCCTGGAGCTGGCTAAGCGACACGACCCGGAATGGGACAAGAAACGTCGTGTGGCCAAGAGCAAAGGCGAGATGGAATAAACGTCATCCTTACCCAAACACGAATGACTATGTTGATAGAATATAAGAAAGTACGGATTTTCCAGGAGGATGTATGTGTGCTGAACGATGTTGACTTCCATGTGGAGGAAGGTGAGTTCATCTACATCATCGGTAAGGTGGGATCGGGAAAGAGCTCGCTCCTCAAGACCACCTACTGCGAACTGGACATTGAGAGCGGCGAACAGGCAATGGTGCTCGACCGCGACATCATGAACATACGACGGAGGGAGATTCCTGCCCTGAGAAAGGAAATGGGTATCATCTTCCAGGATTTCCAGCTGCTGCACGACAGGACAGTAGCCAAGAACCTCCGTTTCGTACTGAAAGCCACAGGATGGAAAAACAAGAAAGAGATTGAGGAACGCATCGACGAGGTGCTGGAGATGGTGGGGATGTCGGAAAAGAAAGACAAGATGCCTCATGAGCTGTCGGGCGGTGAGCAACAGCGTATCGCCATTGCACGGGCTATCCTGAACAAGCCAAGAATCATCATTGCCGATGAACCTACAGGAAACCTCGACCCTGAGACGGCCGCCTACATCGTGAGTCTGCTCAAGCAGATCAGTCAGACGGGTACGGCCATCGTCATGACCACCCATAACATCCCAATGCTCGACAAGTTCCCCGGGATTGTCTATCGCTGTAAGGATGGAGCCATCTATGATGTCACGAACGACTATAACAAGATGGATCTGACGGAAGAGGCGGAGGAGAGCATTTAGTTGATAGTTGACAGTTGACAGTTTAAAGATAATAGATAATAGTTGACGTAATAACAATAAAAAATATAAGATATGAAGGTAATGAAATTCGGCGGCACCTCCGTGGGCTCACCAGAGCGCATGAAGAGTGTATCGCAACTGGTAACGAGGAGTGGAGAACCCGTTTTCGTCGTGCTTTCCGCTATGTCGGGAACAACCAACTCCCTGGTGGAGATCAGCAACTATCTCTACAAGAAGAACCCGGAAGGGGCTAACGACGTGATCAACCGTCTGGAGCAGAAGTATATGGGTCACGTGGAGGAACTGTATTCTACAGATGAGTACAAACAGCTTACACGTGAATTCCTTAAGAGTGAGTTCCAGTTCCTGCGCTCATTCACCAAGGATCTCTTCACCAGTTTCGAGGAGAAGAGCATCGTGGCTCAGGGTGAGATCATCAGCACCAACATGGTGGTGAACTACATGAAAGAGCAGGGCATCAACGCTGTTCTGCTGTCAGCCCTCGACTTCATGCGTACCGACAAGAACGGTGAGCCTGATCCCGGCTATATCAAGGAGAAACTCGCCAAGGTGATGGAAGAGAACGAAGGTTATCAGATCTACCTCACACAGGGATTCATCTGTCGTAATGCCTACGGCGAGATCGACAACTTGGAGCGTGGTGGTTCCGACTATACCGCCTCACTGATCGGTGCAGCCATCAATGCCGACGAGATCCAGATCTGGACCGATATCGACGGTATGCACAACAACGACCCGCGTATCGTTGACAAGACCGAGGCCGTGCGTCAGCTTCACTTTGAGGAGGCTGCCGAGCTGGCTTATTTCGGAGCAAAGATCCTCCACCCCACTTGTGTTCAGCCTGCGAAGTTCGCCGGTATCCCCGTTCGTCTGAAGAACACCATGGAGCCGGATGCACCGGGTACTATCATCGACAATGTGACCGTTAGGGGCAAGATCAAGGCTGTGGCTGCCAAGGATAACATCACTGCCATCAAGATCAAGAGCTCACGCATGTTGTTGGCTACTGGTTTCCTGCGTAAGGTATTTGAGATCTTCGAGAGTTACCAGACAGCTATCGACATGGTGGCTACATCTGAGGTGGGAGTGAGCATGAGTATCGATAATGATGCTCACCTGCACGACATCGTGGATGAGCTGAAGAAATACGGTACAGTAACTGTTGACAGCGACATGTGTATCATCTGCGTGGTAGGTGACCTTGATTGGAGCAACATCGGCTTCGAGACACTGGCCACCGATGCCATGAAGAATATCCCGGTACGTATGATTTCTTACGGCGGTTCCAACTATAATATCTCCTTCCTGATCAAGGCGGCTGACAAGAAGCGCGCCCTGCAGAGTTTGAGCGACACCTTGTTTAACAAATAAAACAATTCTCGGAACAGCGAGAGCAGAGCGATGCGTGGCATCAGCTATGCCGAGTTGTGACGAAATGCATGGAACAAAGTGACATAACGACACAACACAAATAAAGGAAACCGTTTATGAATCAGAGACCACTGCCCACGGGGAAGGGCAAAGGAGTATTCCCCATCGAGAAATTCCGGCAGGTACAGACACCGTTCTACTACTACGATACAAACCTGCTCCGCGACACCCTGCGAGCCATCAACCAGGAGGCGGGGAAGCATGAGGGGTTCTGCGTACACTATGCCATCAAGGCCAATGCCAACCCGAAGATTCTCAACGTGATCTGTCAGGCAGGTATGGGTGCTGACTGCGTAAGTGGCGGCGAGATCAAGGCCTGCATCGCTGCGGGCTTCCCACCCAGTAGAATCGTCTATGCCGGTGTGGGTAAAAGCGATTGGGAAATCAATATTGGTCTGGACCATGATATCTTCTGTTTCAACGTGGAGAGCATCCCCGAACTGGAGGTTATCAACGAACTGGCCGCCAAGAAAGGAAAGGTGGCCCGTGTGGCCTTCCGACTGAATCCCAATGTGGGTGCTCATACCCATGCCAATATCACCACAGGACTGGCAGAGAACAAGTTCGGCATTGCCATGAAAGACATGCTGAGCGTGATCGAGGAGGCTGCAGGTATGAAGAACGTCAAAGTTGTGGGTCTGCATTTCCATATCGGTAGTCAGATTCTTGACATGGGGGATTTCGAAGCCCTCTGTAACCGCGTTAACGAACTGCAGAACGAGCTGGAACGCCACCGCATCGTGATGGAGCATATCAACGTGGGAGGCGGTCTTGGTGTTGACTATCAGCATCCTAACCGCGTGCCTATACCTGACTTCAAAGCCTATTTCGACACATATGCCAAGAAGTTGAAGCTGCGTCATGGACAAACACTTCATTTCGAGTTGGGACGTGCCGTGGTGGCCCAATGTGGTAGTCTGATTACCCAGACGCTGTATGTGAAGCAAGGTGCCACGAAGCAGTTCGCCATCGTTGATGCAGGCTTTACCGATCTCATCCGTCCTGCCCTCTATCAGGCATATCACAAGATTGAGAATATCACCAGTGATGAACCGGCTCAGGCCTACGATGTGGTAGGACCGATCTGCGAATCAACAGATGTCTTTGCCAAGCATATCGACCTGAACGAGTGTCGTCGTGGCGACTTGCTCGCCATCCGCTCGGCAGGGGCTTACGGAGAGATTATGGCTTCAGGCTATAACTGCCGACAACTACCTAAAGGGTATATCACTGAGGACTTTCAAGGACAGAGCTAAAGTATTTATCAAATGACAATCATTATTTGTGCCATCGTTATCGTAGCGGCACTCATCACGCCGATCATCAACATCTTCTTCCGCAAGGTGGAAGACGGACAAGTCGTGAATGATGAGTCAACGCTACCTTGTCTGTCGGTCCTGCTTACCGTGCAAGACAGTGCCAGAGAACTGGAACAACATCTGCCAGCACTGCTCACACAGGACTATCCCGCCGGCTTCGAGGTGATCGTGGTTGTCAGCAAGAGCGAGGACGATACCAATGATGTGCTGAAAAAGCTCTCTGCCACCTACCCTAATCTGTACACGACGTTTATTCCCGACAGCTCTCGCTATATGAGCAGGAAGAAGCTCGCCGTGACCTTGGGTGTGAAGGCTGCCAGACATGAATGGATTCTCATGACAGAGGCCAGTTGTCAACCGGCATCCGACCAATGGCTGAAGAAGATGGCACAGCATTGTCAGGATGGAACCGACATGGTGATCGGCTATGCGAACTACGATGAGGAGGCCAGCGACTACCAGCGCTTCGAGTGTCTTCAGGAGCAATGCTATATCTTACGAAAAGCAAATAAGAGTACTGCCTTTCGCTGCGAGCCTGGGAACCTGCTGTTCCGAAGGAGTCTTTTCCTTGAAAATAGGGGCTTCGAAGGGAATCTCAAATATGTTCGCGGGGAATACGATTTCATCGTGAACAAATTCGCAGAAAAGGGGAATACGGCTATTGAGACATCGCCCGAAGCATGGGTCATTGAGGATGCTCCCACCAAGAAGACCTGGAAGAACAGACACCTTTATCTTATGGAGACAAAAAGGCATCTTGCCCGTTCGTTCTGTTCCCTACTGCCCTATCGGACGGATAATATCCTCATGCACCTGAACTACCTGCTCATCATCGGCTGTGCCTGCTATGGCTATTGGCTCATGCGACAGGGGAACGGGATGACAGAACCATGGATGCTTTGGGGAACGGCCATCGTAGCTTTCCTGATCACCATCGTCATGCGCATTATCTTTGCCCGTAAGACCTGCAATCAGTTCAACGAGGACATCCCCTTCTGGAAGATCATCCCATTCGAAATCTCCAGATGTTGGCGGAACCTGATCTGGCGCATCCGATACATCTTCTCCGACAAATACAGTTTCATCTGCCACAAGGTATAGAGAATCAATGAAAGTCCTGCACTATATCCCGGAACGATTGCTCTCCTCCGAGGAAGAGGGGGGCTTTCATGGAAGCACAGACCTCACACGAGAATATCTTTCCGTGCTGACCACAGGTATGGGCGAAAGGATAGAGTCGCAGGTGACTACCTCCTTGTCACAGTTCAAACAGCAGGTGAAGAGTATGGAACCCGACATCGTGCATATCCACGCCTGCTGGAACCTCTCTGCCTACCGGGCGCAGAACTGGGCCATGAAACAACGTCTCGCCTTGGTTCTCTCCCCGCATAACGGGATGCAACCGTGGCACGTTCATCATCATTTCTGGCTCCATAAGTTACCATTACTCATCCTTTACCAACGACATGCCATCAAGACTGCCGATGCGATTCACGTCTTCAGTCAGTCGGAACACCAGCGCATGAAGGCCATGAAATGGAACAGTCGTCTAGCACTGGTCAGGAACTGTACGATTGACAGTCGTACACCTGAATGGCAGATGACCTCAGAACTAGAGGCATTCTACCAGAAAGTGATCGACAGCAATAGCTTCCGCTTGATGACAGAGGAGGAGAAAACTGCCGAGAACAGGATGCTCCACGAGGCGATATTCCAGGAACAGGGAGTGGTAGGAGCTGAAAAGCATGAAGAAGGAAAGGCACTGCCGGCTAGTTCGCTACGTAAGATTTTCATCCATGCCAACGATGAAGGGATCCTGCAGGAGGTGGAAACGGGCGCACGACTGATGCAACAAGAAACGGGCGTTCCTGATTGGGAACACCTGCAGCGTTTCCCACGACGCATCAAGAAAAGTGCGGAACCACTGGAGCAAGAAAAGATCCTGGCGAAGAGTCCTTTGACAAAGTCAACCCTCTCCAATCTCCGACAAGATGAGAAACCCAGTGATACAGAGAACAAGCTAACAGTCATGCTCATCAACATCCAGCATGAGCTGAAACACAAGAAGCTATCCCGGGGACATCTGACAACCTTCTACCGGTTACTGCGATTCGGTGAGTACGACGAGGACAAGCTCCAACGTATGCTCAAGCAGCTGAAACTCCAGAAATTCACCGCACGACTGATGCAGATTCTGCAAGAGACCTATTTTTTGGAAGAGGGCTACATGCCCATCCCCCCTATCGATGATAAGAGAACTAACAACATCAGAAAATCACTTCAACAATCTGACACACTATGAGCAGCTATCGTGAAAATGTAGAAAAAGACTTGCGCTATCTGGAACTGTTAGCCCAGTCGTTCCCTACGGTTGCTTCGGCTAGCACGGAGATCATCAACCTGCAAGCCATCCTGAACCTGCCCAAGGGAACAGAGCATTTCCTGGCCGATCTCCACGGAGCGTTTACTCCCTTCCAGCATGTGCTGAGGAATGCCTCGGGAAACATCAAACGTAAGGTCAGCGAACTCTTCGGAAACGAGATCCGCGAAAGCGATAAAAGGGAACTGTGTACGCTCATCTACTATCCGGAACAGAAACTCGATTTGGTGAAACAAACCGAGACGGATATGAACGACTGGTATCATATTACCATCCATCAACTGGTAAGGGTGTGTCGTGATGTGTCCAGTAAATATACTCGCTCGAAAGTAAGGAAGGCGCTCCCGCCCGACTTCTCCTATATCATCCAGGAATTATTGCACGAACGGACGGAGGATTCCGATAAGGCTGCATATGTGAAGATGATCATCAACAGCATCATCGATACGGGACGCGCCGATGATTTCATCATTGCCATCTGTAATGTGATTCAACGACTGGTCATCGACAAGCTCCATATCTTAGGAGACATCTACGACCGCGGTCCGGGGGCTCATCTTATCCTCGACCTGCTGCGTCAATACGAGAACTGGGATATCCAATGGGGTAACCATGACATTCTCTGGATGGGTGCCTGCGCAGGAAACGATGCCTGTATCTGTAACGTCATCCGTCTTTGTCTGCGCTATGCGAACCTCACTACACTCGAGGAGGCGTATGGCATCAACCTCGTTCCCTTGGCCACCTTTGCCATGGAAACCTACGGTGATGATCCCTGTACGGAGTTCATGCCGAGGACTACTGGTGGCAGTGAGGAACTCGATGAGAAGAACGCCCGTCTTACAGCAATGATGCACAAGGCCATCGCCATCCTTCAGTTCAAGGTGGAGGCCCAGATCTTCCATAAGCATCCGGAATGGGGAATGGAAGACCGTGACCTGCTGAGTACCATCGACAGTGACAAGGGTACTTGTATCGTGGACGGTAAGGAGTATCCCATGACCTCCTGTCATTTCCCCACCATCTCTGGCAATCCCAGGACGGAACAGGGACAGTATCGTGCCATAGAGCTTACACCCGAAGAGGATGATCTCATGAGGCGTCTGCACCATTCCTTCACAGTGAACGAGAAACTGCGTAAACACATCAAACTGATCTTCTCTCATGGATGCATGTACTCTATTGTCAACCATAACCTGCTGTTCCATGCCTCCTGTCCGCTCAATGCCGACGGATCCCTGAAGGAGGTAGAATTATATAATGGTAAGAAATATAGCGGAAAGGACCTGATGCATCATACCGGCATGCTTATCCGTTCCGCCTTCCAAGGTGATACCAATCCCGAGGAGCGTGATTATGGAATCGACTATTTCCTCTACCTCTGGTGCGGACCGGACAGCATCCTCTTCGACAAGTCAAAGATGGCCACCTTTGAGCGTTACTTTATCGAAGACAAAGCTACACACAAAGAAGAGAAAGGAAATTATTTCAAACTGCGTGACAATGAGGATATCTGCGATAGGATCATGGACGCCTTCGAAGTGGAAGGACCTAACCGCCACATCATCAACGGTCATGTACCCGTCCATGCATCCAGCGGCGAGAATCCCATCAAGGCCAACGGAAAACTGATGGTCATCGATGGAGGATTCTCACAAGCCTATCATAAGACGACTGGTATTGCCGGCTACACACTGGTTTACCACTCACGCGGTTTCCAACTGGTCCAGCATGAGCCGTTTACCAGTGAGGAGGATGCGGTTAAACGCGGGATAGACATCAAGAGCACCACCCAGATTGTGGAGATGACCGCCCAACGAATGTTGGTGGCTGACACCGATATCGGTACGGAGTTAAAGAAACAAGTTGCCGACCTGCGTGAACTGCTTTATGCCTATCGCCACGGCTTCATCAAGGAGAAGCGGTAAAAAATACTTAGAAGGGTAAGTCATCCGCAGCATTCTCTCCCTCCTGTGCCGGGGGGAACGGAGTGGCCTGCTGAGCTGGCTGAGCGCTTTCTGCTGCAGGAGCGAAACCTGCTGGCGGTGGTGGGAATGCACCTGGGGCGGGCATGGGCTGAGCACCCATGGCAGCAGCCTGAGCAGCAGCGGGATCAACACGATCTACACGCCATGCAGAAAGGGTGTTATACCATCTTCCCTGATACTCGCGAGCATCCACATCGAAACTGACACGCAGTTCCTCTCCTACCTGAATATTCATGGCAGCGATACGGTCTGCACCAAATACACGGAAGCAACACTTACGGGGATACTGGTCGTGTGTCTCAATCACATATTCCTGACTCTTCCACGCATTACCTGTACGCGGAGATACGCCTCCCTGCTCAGGGAGAACCGCTATCACTTTACCTTCAATTTCCATATTAATCTATTTATTTATTCGTTTGATTGTCTGTCTTTCTTCTAAAAGTTGGCGTCTGAATTTGCAAAACGTCGTACCTTTTTGCTTACGGAGTGCGAAATTAATAAAATAGTTCTTAATCTGAAAACATTTTAAGCGTTTTTTTATTCTTTTATTTTTTTATTCTTCTATTTTTTCGTATTTTTGTAGCCAATTAATATGAACAGGTAATAACTAAAAGCATCATACAAATGAGATTTACACTTTCAAGCTCTGCACTGAGCAGCCGACTGTCTATTCTCTCCAAGGTGATTAACAGCAAAAATGCGCTGCCCATTCTGGATTGTTTCCTTTTTGAAGTTGTGAACAACACACTGACCATCACCGCTTCCGACAGCGAAAACGTGATGAAGACAAGCATGCCACTCGACGACAGTGACGGTGAGGGAAGGTTTGCCGTAAACAACCGTACTATCCTTGACGCCGTAAAAGAACTGCCAGAGCAGCCGCTGACCATCGATGTGGATATTCAAAGCTTTGTCATCAAGGTGCTTTATCAGAACGGTCTGTATAATTTTACCGGACAGAATGCTGAGGAATACCCCATGGCACAGACGATGCCGGACGGAGCGTTTACCCTGACACTCTCATCAAACGTGTTGTCTGACAATATCACACGTTCTGTCTTTGCCACGGCTACAGAGGAGTTGCGCCCGGTGATGAACGGTATCTACTTCGACCTGACTCCTGATGCACTGGCTATCGTTGCCAGCGATGGTCATAAGTTGGTTCGCAACCGTAACTTCAATATCAAGACAGAGAATCCCACCTCATTTATCCTGCCTAAGAAGCCGGCTAACCTGCTGAAGAACGTGCTGGCAAAAGACGAGAGTGAGGTTATCGTGCGCTTTGATGACAGAAATGCAGAGATTACCTTCGGCGACACCGTACTGCTGTGCCGTCTGATCGAGGGTCGCTACCCCAACTACAACAGTGTAATTCCTCAGGACAACCCCAACCAACTGACCATCGACCGCAAGGTGCTCATCGGTGCCCTCCGTCGTGTACTGCCTTTCGCCAGTGAGAGCAGTCAGCTGGTTAGATTACATCTGGAAGCAGGGAAAATGGAAATCTCATCAGAAGATATTGACTTCTCTACCAGTGCAAAGGAAGAGATTCCTTGCGACTACAATGGTAGCGTCATGAGTATCGGTTTCAAGGGTACGTCACTGAGTGACATCCTCAACAACCTGGCAAGCAACGAGGTGGAACTGCAGCTGGCCGATCCCAGTCGTCCCTGTCTGATCGTTCCTAGCGAGCAGCCCGAGAACGAGGACATCCTGATGCTCATCATGCCCATGCTCCTGAACGACTGATCTGAAACGACATGAAATTGAATCTTACTAAGCCCCTTATTGTCTTCGATTTGGAGACAACGGGGCTTGATCTTGTTAAGGACAGGATCATTCAGATATCCTACATTAAAGTTTATCCCGATGGTACAGAACAACGGGAGAATCTGTTTGTGAACCCCGAGCAGCCTATTCCCAATGAGGTAATGCAGCTGACGGGTATCACAAACGAACAGGTAAAAGATCAACCCACTTTCAAGCAGCTCTCCTCGAAACTTGCTCAGCAGTTTACGGGTTGTGACTTTGCTGGATTCAACTCCAACCACTTCGATGTACCGATGCTGGCTGAAGAATTCCTCAGAGCCGGTGTGGATTTCGATTTCTCAAAATGCCGACTGATTGATGCGCAGACCATCTTCCACAAGATGGAGCGTCGCAACTTAGCTGCTGCCTACAAGTTCTACTGTGGAAGGAAGATGGAAGATGACTTCACTGCCCATAAGGCGGATGAAGATACTGAGGCCACCTACCGCGTGCTAATGGCGGAACTCGACATGTATGCACCGGGAAAACAGGAAGAACCAGATCGTCAGCTGAATAACGACATGGAAGAGCTGGCACAGTTCTCCAAGACGAACGACAATGTGGATTTCGCTGGAAGGATTGTCTGGAAAGACATGACGGATGCTCAGGGAAACGTGATGACCGACAAGGACGGTCGTCCCCGTAAATACGAGGTGTTCAATTTTGGAAAGTACAAAGGATGGGGCGTGGCCGACGTGCTGCACCGCGATCCTGGCTACTACAGCTGGATGCTGTCAAGTGATTTCACTTACGATACCAAGCAGGTGCTGACCAGAATTCGCCTGCGTGAGTTTAATAACCGATAGGAACAAGATGATGGAAAAGAAGATACTGACTTGGCTGTTTGCCCTCATCGCCCTCAGCTCCCTACCCACCCAAGGACAGGAGTTGCTGGCCAGGGTTACTATCAACCACAACCAGATTCAGGGAACTGATGCCAGCGTCTTCGACAACCTGCAGCAGACACTCGAACAGTTCATCAACGACAGACAGTGGACCAACCTGCATTTCCAGAAGAATGAGCGGATCAACTGCAACTTCAATATCACGGTGACGAAATACGACCAGAGCGAGAACCTGTTCACCTGTACGGCATTGATCCTGGCTAACAGACCCGTCTATAACGCTTCCTATACCACCACCTTATATAATAATAGGGATGCTGATTTCAATTTCCAGTTTGCGCAGTTCGATCAACTGAATTTCAACGAAGAGCAGATCGACAACCAGCTGACAGCCCTCATCGCCTATTATGCCTATCTGATCATTGGTATGGATCTCGACTCTTTCTCCCCCATGGGCGGAGAGGATATCCTGCAACGGTGTTTGAACCTGGCCAATAATGCGCAGAACCTGAACTTCCCTGGATGGAAAGCATTCGATAATAGCCGGAACCGCTTTGCCATCATTAATGACTACATGGAAGGGGCGATGAAACCATTCCGCCAACTGCAGTACGATTATTACCGTACCGGTCTTGACGAAATGGCCAATAATGTGGAGCGCGGTAGGACGAACATCAGTACCGCCTTGGAAAACGGACTGAAAAAGAGTCATGATGACCGTCCACTGAGTCTGCTCCCGCAGATCTGGACCGACTATAAGAAAGAGGAGCTGGCGAATATCTACAAAGGTAAAGGAACACAGAAGGAGAAAGAGGCTGTATATGACATCCTGTTCTCCATCAATGCCTCGCAGAACAACTACTGGGAGCGAATCAAAGAATAGACCAGGGCCTCATGATCAAGCAACTGTACATCAAGAATTTCACACTGATCGACACGCTGGATATCACCTTCCAGCCGGGATTCTCTGTGATTACAGGCGAGACGGGTGCAGGAAAGAGTATCATTCTTGGCGCCATTGCCCTGTTGTTAGGACAGCGGGCTGATCAGAAAACCATCAAGAGTGGTGCCGATCGCTGTGTCATCGAGGCACACTTCGACCTCAGTCGCTACCCATTGAAAGAATTCTTCAACGAGCATGAGATTGACTATGATGCTGATGACTGCATCCTTCGTCGTGAGCTGACTGCCTCGGGGAAGAGTCGTGCCTTTATCAACGATACCCCTGTACAGCTGTCGTTGATGCGATTGCTGGGTCAGCAACTGGTGGATATCCACTCTCAACACCAGAACCTGCTTCTTCAGGAAGAGGATTTCCAACTGAATGTGGTGGATATCATTGCTAACAATCAGAAATCGTTGGAGCAATATCGTCAGTTGTACCAGGAATACCTGTCTACCAAGAAAGCTGTCAGGGAGATGCAGGAGGCGATTGACAAAGCCAACGATAATCTGGATTTCCTTCGCTTCCAACTGACAGAGCTCAACGAAGCTAACCTTTATGAGGGTATTCAGGAGGAGTTGGAACAGGAACGCGAAACCCTCAGTCATGCGGAAGAAATCAAGAGCGGACTCTTCGCGGCCGACCAACTGCTGAGCAGCGGTGAAGGCGGCATCATCGAACGACTCAAGGAGACGTCGAAAACACTGGATGCCATCAAGAAGGTCTTTCCTGATATCCAAGATATAGCGGAACGTAGCGAGAGTTGCTACATTGAACTGAAAGACATTGCCGGAGAAATCAGTAGTCGTGCTGAGAATTTCGATTTCGACCCGCAACGATTGGAGATCATCCATACCACCCTCGACCAGATCTACTCTCTGGAGAAGAAACACCATGTGGATTCCGTGGAACAGCTTATTGGCATCAGGGATGATCTTTCCCGACAACTTGACAGGATCGACAACAGTGAGGATGAACTGAGACTTCTCGAAGAGAAAGAATCAGCCTTGCTCAACCAATGCATGGTGACTGCCGAGAAGTTGAGTCAGCTGCGTGAGAAGGCAGCGCGAAAGATTGAGAAGGAGATGCTGAAACGACTCGTTCCCTTAGGCATTCCTCATGTGCGCTTCGAGGTGCAACAAACGGCCAAGGAACTGTCATCCGACGGCGCCGACCGCATCACCTTCCTCTTCAGTGCCAATACCAGTACTCCGCTACTACCTGTCAGCGAGGTGGCCTCTGGTGGTGAGATTGCCCGCGTGATGCTTTCCCTGAAAGCCATGATCAGCGGTGCCGTCAAACTGCCCACCATCATCTTCGATGAGATCGATACAGGTGTGAGCGGGAAGACAGCGGAGATGATGGCGAAGATTATGCAGGAGATGGGCGCATCCGACCGACAGGTTATCAGTATCACCCATCTGCCGCAGATTGCCGCATTGGGAACTACACATTATAAAGTATATAAAGAAGAGAGTCCGCAGGGAACCATCTCGCGCATGCAACTCCTCCAGGAAGAGGAACGCGTGCAGGAGATTGCCCAGATGCTGAGCGGTAGCAATGTTACAGATGCTGCTGTTACCCATGCCAAGGAACTCTTGAAACAATCATAAAAGAAGACATGAAAAAGTTTGGAATACTATTGGCTTCGGCCATTATCTTTTGTAACACCATAGCACAGGCCCAATCAGCTGCCGTAAAGAACGTTGCCAAGAGCGTGTTCTCGCTGACCACGTTCCGTGCTGACGGTTCTCTATTAGCCTCATCCCATGGTGTCTTCGTCGGCAATGACGGAGAAGCTATCAGCGACCTCACCCCTTTCCGTGGTGCTGCCAAGGCCGTTGTTATCGATCAGAAAGGAAATAAGATGGATGTGACCCGCATGCTGGGTATCAATGACATCTATAATGTGGCGCGTTTCCGTGTAAGCGGAAAAACCACTCCCGCCCCCATGGCCTCCTCTTCCCTTACTACAGGAGCCCATGCCTGGCTGGTTGGCTATGCCGTGAAGAATCCTGAAATTATAGGAACTACCGTGAAGAGTGTAGAGACCTTCATGGACAAATATGCCTATTATATCTTCGGCATGAATGCACCTGACAATGCCATCGCCTGTCCCTATGTAAATGACAACGGTGAGGTGATTGGTATCCTGCAAGTGAGCAACACCACCTTCGACACTCATGCCACCGATGCCCGTTACATCAATAGTTTGACGCTTAACGGTCTTTCGCTTAGCAATGCTGACATCCGACAGATAGGTATTCCCATTGCCATGCCTACTGATCTGACGCAGGCTCAGGTAACGTTGATGATGGCAGGACAAAGTGGTGACTCTCTTAAATACGTGGCAGCCATCGACGATTTCTGTCAACTCTTCCCCACCCAACTCGATGGATATGATGCACGGGCACGACTGCTGATGCGTCAGAACCGATTCGACGAGGCGGCCAAGACCATGGAGAATGCCATCAAACAGGCTGAGAAGAAAGACGAGGCCCATTATTATTACGGAAAGCTCATCTACGACAAGCTGGTCAGCCAACCCAATCCCGCCTACGAGAAATGGACTCTTGACAAGGCCATGGAAGAACTGAATGCGGCCTATTCCCTTTCACCACAGGCACATTACCGTCATTTGATGGCACAGATGACCTTCTCGAAGGCAGCCTATCAAGAAGCCTACGACATGTTCATGTCGCTCTATCAGGATAAGGACTACAAGAATCCTGAGTTGCTCTATGAGGCAGCACGTTGCAAGCAGATGCTCGAGGCTCCGGCAACAGAGGTAATAGCCTTGCTCGACAGTGCCATCAACACCACCGACTCCCTGAACATCATCAGTGCGGCACCCTATTTCCTGGCCCGTGCCACGGCTTATGAGCAAGTGGACAGTTTCCGTCAAGCCGTATTCGACTACTCAAGATATGAATATCTTGTACAAGGAAGGGTGAATGCCAATTTCTATTACATCCGCGAACAAGCCGAGGTAAAGGGACATCTGTACCAGCAGGCACTCACAGATATTGCCCGCGCTATTATCCTTGATCCCGAAGAACCTACCTACATTGCAGAGATGGCTTCATTGCAACTTCGCGTGAATCTTGTTGACCAGGCACTACTGTCTGCAGAGCAGTGTATAAAGGTCGCACCGGATTACAGTGATGGCTACCTATTGTTAGGACTAGCACAGATCAAAAAGGGATTGAAAGAAGCGGGAATGTCTAACTTGCAGAAAGCAAAAGAGTTAGGAAATCCGCAAGCAGATGGCCTGATTGATAAATATTCGAAGTAAATTTGCAAAAAAACACAAATAAATTTTCGTATCACACAGAAAACTTGTATCTTTGCAGTCCGAAATGAATAAGAACAACTTTTAATCATTCAAAAGATATGACAAAAGCAGAAATTATTGAAGAGATTGTTTCAAAAACGGGTATCGCCCGCAAGGATGCCTCTGCATCCGTGGAAGCTTTCATGGAGATCATTAAAGACAGTCTTCTGGAGAAGAAGGAAAACGTTTATCTGCGCGGCTTCGGCAGCTTCATCGTGAAGCATCGTGCTGAGAAGACCGCCCGTAACATCTCCAAGAACACGACAATTGTCATTGCAGCGCATGACTTCCCCAGCTTCAAGCCCGCTAAGAGTTTCGTGGCTAAGATGAAGGGTGAGTAAATCATGTAGTTATTGCCTGCAATCAAGACATACGTAATAATCATTATTAATTCATTTAATTATGCCAAACGGAAAAAAGAAAAAGGGTCACAAGATGGCCACGCACAAGCGTAAGAAGAGATTAAGAAAGAATCGTCATAAGAGCAAGTAACCATACTTGCTCTTATGGTAAACAAGAAAAGCAGAAATGACCAGCGAAGTTGTAATTGACGTCCGACAGAAAGATATCTCAATTGCCCTGCTGGAAGATAAAAACCTGGTAGAGTACCAGACTGAGCCTCGCTCAGCATCTTTCGCTGTCGGAAACATCTACATCGCCAAAGTAAAAAAACTGATGGCGGGACTGAATGCCAGTTTTGTGGATGTAGGTTATGAACGGGACGCTTTTCTGCATTATCTTGACTTAGGAAATCAATTCAATTCCTACGAGAAGTACCTCAAGCAGGTACAGAGCGATAGAAAGAGACTGTATCCATTTGCCAAGGCATCACGCCTACCCGATCTGAAGAAAGATGGCAGTGTGGCAACCACCCTGCAGAAAGATCAGGAGGTACTGGTGCAGATTGTCAAAGAACCTATTTCCACAAAAGGACCGCGACTAACGGCGGAACTGAGTTTTGCAGGCCGTTACCTCGTATTGGTACCTTTCAATGACAAAGTCTCTGTATCCTCAAAAATCAAAAGCGGTGAAGAGCGGGCACGCCTCAAACAGCTCATCCAGAGCATCAAGCCCAAGAACGTAGGCGTCATCGTACGCACAGTAGCTGAGGGCAAGCGTGTAGCCGAGCTCGATACCGAACTTAAAATCCTTCTAAAGCGTTGGGAGGAAGCCATTACCAAAGTACAGAAAACTACCTCGCGACCACAGCTCGTCTATGAGGAGACCAGTAGAGTCGTTGCCATGTTGCGCGACCTATTCAATCCATCATACGAGAACATCTACGTCAACGACGAGCAGGTATTCAATGAGGTAAAAGACTATGTCACTCTTATCGCCCCTGAAAAGGCGGGCATCGTCAAGTTATACAAAGGTAATGTGCCTATCTTTGACAACTTCAACATCACCAAGCAGATCAAGTCGAGCTTTGGCAAGACTGTCAACTACAAGCACGGAGCCTACCTCATCATCGAGCACACAGAGGCCATGCACGTGGTTGATGTAAACAGCGGTAACCGTACCCGGGCAGAGAAAGGACAGGAGGGAAATGCCCTGGAAGTGAATCTCGGTGCCGCAGATGAACTGGCCCGCCAGCTGCGTCTGCGCGACATGGGCGGTATCATCATCGTTGACTTCATCGATATGAATCTGGCAGAGGACCGGCAGATGCTCTATGAGCGCATGTGCAAGAACATGCAAAAAGACCGTGCCCGTCATAATATCCTGCCACTAAGCAAGTTCGGCTTGATGCAGATTACCCGTCAGCGGGTTCGTCCAGCAATGGACGTGAATGTTGAAGAGGATTGCCCAACGTGTTTCGGCAGTGGAAAGATCAAGTCGAGTATCTTGTTCACTGACCAGCTCGAAAGGAAGATTGACAACCTGGTCAACAAGATTGGCGTCAAACGATTCTACCTGCACGTCCACCCGTATGTGGCTGCCTACATCAATCAGGGCTTCATCAGTATGAAGCGTAAGTGGCAGATGAGTTACGGACTGGGTGTACATGTGATCCCTTCGCAGAAGATGGGCTTCTTGCAATACGAGTTCTATGATGACAAGAAGCAACTCATCGACATGCGCGAGGAGATGGAGAACAAATAAAAATGGGAGGTTGCGAAATGCATCCTCCCATTTTTCATCTCTCTTCTTTAACTTCGTTGACTTTTGTCACGACTCGGCCAATTATGCAAGCATCTTTGGCTCTCGCTGTTCCAAAAGTTCATCTCTCATCTTATAACAGCTTTGCCGTTGTGAATGTAGATTCCCTTCTGCGTAGGCTTCCCGTTCAGACGTCGGCCATCAATGGTGAACCACGATTCACTTTGAGCTTTATCAATTGCTATAACGCCTGTTGTGATACCCTTTTCCTCCTTAACAGGAATCTCCTTGTAGAGCATGATGTCGTTCTGGCCAGATGCATAGACACGGAACATAGAATTGCCATTGTTAAAATTGAACTTGAGGTAGAATTCCTTACCCTTATTTCCTACAGTGGCTATATTTTCGCTGATATCAATCATCCATTTGTAGTAGTCGGAGTTGGCTGATACCGATGTAGTTAAGTAGGCTCTCGAGTTGTTTAGCAAACTCGTTGAGGTTGTAGTTCCGATATAAGCCTTCTTATTTGTATCGTAGAAGAGCCATCCATCAGCTATAGAAGACAGTATCACAGGAACCGCACTGTTTACGCCGTCGTTCAAACTGATGCAATCTGCATCATCCAAAGTCACGATATTTGTCACACCCTTGTTCGTATCAAATCCGTTATAGGCGTAGTACTGATCGTTGTAAAGAGACACCATCAAATAGTTACGCTCAGCTTCAATCATGTCACTGCTTGTAACCAGTTCATATACTCCCGACCCCTCAACAGGAGTTGGAGGTGGTGTTGGTGTAGGCTTATACTCCACATAAATCTGAGCCAAGAGCATGGTATTGCTGGTGCTGCTAGTATATGTGGTGAAACGTGGGTTAATAGAATTGTAGAGCATCCGTCCGTATGATCCATATTTCATGATCAGTTCATTGCTCTCTGTACCAAGCGTCCATGTTTTCTCTTCGTTACTGAAACCCAACTCCTTTGTTTTGGTTGAATACAGATAATCACCGTCATCCGTCTGGAACGAGAAGTTATTATCACTACCGTTCAAGGTGAAGACAAGCACATCGTCGTTAATTGTGATGATACCCTCTTCATCAATATCCACATTCACCTTTTGCAAATAGTTTTTGGACGACAATGCGCCTGCAGCCACACCCTTGTCACCTCGGGCAATGATGCATCGTTGACCAGGGGCGAGATCACTGGCGGAAGTCACACGACGGTAGGTATTGACTTCGGCACCAGGGATGCGGATAGTATATTTGGCCGTTGCCACATTACTCTCCTCCCCTTCTGTTGACACGGCTATAGCTTTCAGTGTAGTTGTAGCCTCAACAAAGATCGGCTCTGCATATACAGCACTGCTCACTGAAGGTTCTTTACCATCAGTTGTATAATAGATGGTTGCCTCAGCATCACTACAGCTGATTGTAACCTCTTGTGGTTCGGTATAGGTTCCGGCAGCAGGAGAGAATGTCGGCGTTGGTACATTGCTGAGACCTTTGTAGCGGAAAGATACAGTACCGTCAGCATTCTGGGTAATATCAGTTATGGCACCCGTCATGAAATTAGTGCCGTCAGAGTTCTTGTTATAGAACTTTGCCGCTGGTGTGGTGGTGGCACTGAACGCATTAATAGTGACCTGACCCGTATTAGTCCAATAGGTATAGGGATAGGTATCAGTCATCATACCTTCCCACGTATATTCCTTATACATCTGACCGTTTGAGAAACCTGTTACATATTGATATTCATTGTCTGCAGGAATCCAAGTCATGCGTTGACGACTAGGATTATCGTTAGGTTTATTGTTGCCCCAAACGGTCTTATCGTAATCACAGTGCAGAATCAGCAATCCACTTCCGGGCAGGCTTTCATCCCATCCTATGAACTGACGGTTCTCAAACAGGAAGAACTCGTTGCGGTTCCCCTCATTATAAATAATGTACGCGCTAGCCTCATCCTGCAAAGCCTTCATGTTCTCCACAGATGTGGTGCTTGTCAGTTCGATAGGTTCTATCCATCCTGCCACCCAACGCTCATAACTGGTATAGCCGGCAGGCTGATAGCCATCGCCATTGTATGAGCCACTGTCCATCAGATCCCAACAGCCCATACCTTGTCCACCGCTGTAGTCAGTGTCGTAATAATCGGGATAGCCTAAGCAGTGACTAAACTCATGACAGATAGTTCCGATACCGCAGATCGCTCCTCGTCCATTCAATTCTGAACCGCAGGCATAAGTGTCAATCGTCACACCGTCAAGTGTCTGAGGACCGTCACCGTCACCATAATAATGGGCACTGGATAAGTTCCACTCATGAGGCCAGATGGAATTAGCACTACCGTGGTCATTCTCACCCTTTCCTGCATAGATCACATACACCTGATCCACTTCACCGTCGCCATCCCAGTCGTAGTCGGAGAAATCCACATCCTCATCAGCCATTTGGCATGCTTCGATGACCATTTCCCCAGGATGCTTATCATTGCCTCCAGAATCATTCTGGCCATAGTGTGACATTTTTTGCGATAAATTGTAGGGCCCTGCCACATCGAAATCGAGGAGGAACTTCCCTTCGCTCTGCTTTGAGAAATAGTCGCGAATAGATCCAACGAAGTCACCATCATGGAAACCATTCTCATTAGCCACTCGCTGGAAATAGGCATTGTTGTTCTCCTTTTGGAATTTGACTTCATCTGCGAAGTTCACCAAAATGATGATACCCTTTTTCTCTCCTGTAAAACCACTTGTACCAGCTGCACGTTTTGCCCCCGGCATCCTCTGGGCACGTCGTTCATTTGCCTGAGAACGTCTTACCTGAGCCTGCTGTTTCACCTGCTCTGCATCCACCAGTTGAAAGGTCTTACCATCGCTGGTTTCCTGGTAAGCATTTCCATCGGTACCCAACCAATAATGTCCGTGCTCGTCACCAACAAGGCGTGCCTCCACGGTAGTACCATCAGTAAGAGTTAGCAAGCGCTTCTGTCCCGGCTTGGCAGGGATAGCGTTTACGGAAAGAGTGATAATTGCTGTCACAAGGAGCAACATGGATCGCATGGCGATCTGCTTGTAATAAGTATTAAGTATCATCATTTAATTTTATCCTGTTTAGGAATTTAACAAATATGACGACAAAGGTACGATTAAGTGAGCAAAATACAAAATAAATGTGAATATATTTTTTATTTTCGAGCGGAAGTACTTTCGGCAAAGCCAAAGGTACGATTAAGTGAGCAAAATACAAAATAAATGTGAATAAATTTTTTATTTTCGAGCGGAAGTACTTTCGGCGAAGCCAGAGGTATGACAAAATCGCAAGAAATATAAAAAAAGATAATAGTTTTTGCAGATAGAAATAATTATTGTAATTTTGCACCCAAAATCTATTGTTCAACAACATCATGAAAGGTAAGAAGATTATTATTTCGGCATTATTATTAACTGCCGGTACTTGCGGCGCAAATGCGCAACTTATTATCAACGAGCTTATGCAGTCGAATGTCGAGTGCTACATGGACGACATCAATGAGTTTCCTGACTCATGGGTAGAATTGTACAACAGTGGCAACGAGGCTGTTAATCTCAAAGACTACAAGATTAGTAATAAGAATAAGGAAAAGAAGGCCTGGCAGTTGCCAGACAAGACCATAGCCTCTAAAGGCCATGTCATTATCTACTGCGACAAGGAAGGAAAAGAGGATAATCGCCTCCATGCTGATTTCCGTCTGGAGTCGGGCAAAGGTTGTGTGGTTTATCTCTTCAAGGATAAGGAAGTTGTCGATAGTCTTCCCTATATTGATAACAAGCCCATGGTCAAGATGCCTGCACCCGATGTGGCATTCGGTCGTAAAACCGACGGTGCTGACGAGTGGGGCTATCAGCTGACACCATCACCGGGAACTGCCAATACAGGCGAGATCTGTAATGCAAAGCATATCTTAGGTGCTCCTGTATTCAGTGAACTGGGACGCGTTACTTCCGGCAATACCCCTATCAACCTCGAGCTGAGTCTGCCCGATGGTGCTCCTGAAGGTGCTTATATCACCTACACCACGAATGGTAACGAGCCGACAACCCAAGACACGAAATATACGCAACCTATCAATATCACCAAGACAAAGGTGATTCGCGCCAAGGTGTTCTGCGACGGCTGGCTCTCACCGATGAGCACTGCCCAGTCGTATATCTTCCATCCGAGAGAGTTCACCATTCCCATCTTCTCTATCCAGACCAATGACAAGTATCTGAACGACAGGAAGATTGGTTTGTTCGCAAACAACAACAGTAAGGAAGATAAGAAAACACACGACTGGCGTCGTCCTGTCAACGTGGAGTTCTTCCCCGCTGAGGGTCAGGCAAGCGCTTTCAACCAGCCTGGTGAGACCCGTATCCAAGGTGGACAGTCGCGTTCGAATGCCCTTAAGTCGATGGTCTTCTATGCCAACAAGCGTTTCGACCCCGATCATAAGCGTTTCGATTATGAGTTCTTCCCCGATCAGAAACCAGGTATCAACCAGTTCAAGTCGTTCTCTCTCCGTGACGGTGGTAACGACTTCAGTGACATGTACTTCCGTGATCTCATTATCCAGCGTACCATGGGTCAGCATGTTGACCTCGACTGGCAGGCTGGTCACTCAGCAGTTCTCTACATCAACGGTGTATATATGGGTATGCTGAATATCCGCGAGCGCTCCAACGAAGACAATATCTACAGCAATTACGATGGTCTTGAGGATCTCGATATGATTGAGATCTCACATGAGCAGCAGAATAATAAGGATATGTTCATTGAGGAGTTGAAGGAAGGTAGCGATGATTTCTACAATGCTTTCAAGACTTTCTACAGCGAAAAGGGACATACCAGGGCTGAGTACGAGCAGTGGTTGGATGTCAGCGAGTATCTGAACGTGATGATTATGAACCTCTTCTACTGCAATATAGACTTCCCGGGCAACAACATTGTGTTCTGGCGTCCCAACGAAGATGCAAAAGAGGATCTGCCTAAGCGATTCCGCGTGATTGTCAAGGATACTGACTTCGGACTTGGACTCTACGGATTTAATGAAACCAGCAGTTCCTCCAACACCATTGACATGATTTACAATCCCAAGAATTATGGTAATGCTTGGGCTTTCACAGAACCAGCTACCCGTCTGTTCAAGAACATGATGGAAAACCCGGAACTGTTAAATTTGTTCATCGACAAGAGCTGCGTCTATATGGGTGACTTTATGAATGCTGAGGGTACTGGTGCCGTCATGGATGCTATCTTAGATGAAGCATTGGATGAATTTGTGGCTCACCGCGACAAGTACAATTCATGGGGTGACAACTATAACGATATTCTGAACAAGTTCGAGAACGCCAAGAAATGGCTCGCCGGCTACGAAGAAAAGCAGCAAGGCTGGGGAGGCGGCGGCTGGGGCGGCTGGTGGGGAGGCGGCGGTGGCCAAGAGACCACCATCGTGCACCTCCCTCGTACTGATTACTTCCTCCAGTATCTTAGTGCAAAGTATCTGAATGGCGTTGATGCTATTCCCGTGACCATCAACAAGGGTATTGAGAATCTGCCTGATGAAATGTTGATCAACGACATCAAACTCTCAAAGGGTGTGTTCGACGGTAAGTTGTTCCCCAACCGTCAGATTACCTTAGAGGGTAAGACCGAAGGTGAACCGTTTGTGACAGGATGGGACATTGAGAAGACAGCCTCTAATGGATCTGTTACAAAAGAACATGTAGATGGAGCTATCTATTCATTTAATATGCCTGCATGCAAGAGTCTGGCCATCAATGCCGTCCTTGGTAATCAAACAGGTATCGCCAATGTTGATGCTAGGAACTGGAAATGGAGCGTAGCTAACAACGAGCTCTATCTGAAGGATGTTCCCGCTGGCACTCTTGTAACCCTGTATAACCTGCAAGGTATGCAGCTCAAGCAGCTCAAGGCTGACGGCTCAACCATCCAGTTGCCGCTCATGAAGAATCAAGTTTATATCCTGAAGGTGGGTAAGGAAACCATCAAGGTGAAGTAATTCTCTTAGAAGATTAGATATCTGGATATTACTCGGCATAAAGAACGTTATTCGTTTTTTATGCCGAGTTTTTTTGTATTGCTCTCGACTTTTTGTATCTTTGCAGCAGAATTATTATAACTAACTAAATGAGCTTCAATAAATACATACTATCTGCTGTCTTGTGTGTCATAACAACTTACTATGCCAAGGCACAGGTAGTGATCAACGAGTTGATGCAGTCGAATATCGACTGTATCATGGACGATCTCAATGAGTTTCCCGACTCATGGGTGGAACTGTATAATACGGGCTCCACTGCCGTCAACCTCCAGACATACAAGTTAGGACTTACCGACGTGGCTTCGGAAGCATGGCAACTACCCAATCAGACCATCGGGCCAAAACAGTATGTATTGGTGTATTGCGACAAGGAGGGAAGCAAGATGCATACCGACTACCGCCTTGACTCAGGTAAAGGTGGTTCCGTCTATCTCTTCAATAATGGTGTTGTTATCGATAAGGTGGAGAAACTGAAAAAGCAACCGGCTCCCAATATCGCTTACGGACGGAAAAATGATGGAAGCAACGAGTGGGGCTATATGCTCTCTCCCACCCCCAATGCAGCAAACTGCGGTCAGATATGCGACCATGACCAGATTCTCGGTGAACCGGTGTTCAGCGAGAAAGGAAAGGTGGTGACGGGTTCCATGAATATCTCGCTGACCCTTTCATTGCCTGCGGGAACACCCGAAGGAGCTACCATCCGTTATACTACTGATGGTAGCGAGCCCACCATCAACAGTGCCCCTTACATGAACCCTATCACTATCAACAAGACACGGGTTATTAGGGCTAAAATCTTCTGTAACGGATGGCTGTCACCACGCTCCACCACCCATACCTATATTCTCCATCCGAGAGAGGTGACCCTCCCTGTCATTGCTATCAGTACCAACGACAAATACCTGAATGATTCCAAGATTGGCATTTACGTAGATGGTACTTACAAGAGCGGGAAGAAGAACTATGAATACGACTGGCGCAGACCCATCCAGTTTGAGTATTTCGAAGGCGAGAACAAGACGAGCAGTCTTAACCAGCTTTGCGAAACACGTATCATGGGTGGTGCCACAAGGAGCAGTAAGTTCAAGTCACTCGCTATCTATGCCAACAAACGCTTCGGTACCAAGCGTCTTGAATATGAGTTCTTTCCTGATCAGAAGCCAGGACTGACCGATTTCAAGAGTATCTGCCTGCGCAATGCGGGTAACGACTTCGACTACCTGTATATGCGGGATGCCATCATCCAACGTACCATGGCGCAGCATGTGGATCTCGACTGGCAGGCATGGAGCCCTGCCATCATCTATATCAACGGTGAATACAAAGGTATGCTCAACATCCGCGAACGTAGTAACGAGGATAATATCTATACCAACTACGACGGGTTGGAAGACATTGACATGATTGAGAACTGGAATGAACTGAAGGAAGGTGATCTGAACCACTGGAACCAATTCAAGGACTTCTATGCTGAGCACAACCACACCTTGAAAGAGTATGAACAATGGATGGACTGGGAAGAGTTCTTCAATTTGATGATCATGAACCTCTACTTTGACAACGAGGACTTCCCCTGCAACAACATCGTGATGTGGCGACCACGAACAGCGGATGGTAGGTGGCGCTTCGTGGCCAAGGATACCGATTTCGGACTCGGACTCTATGGAACCCGATCCGACTATAACACCATTGCATGGGTAAACGAAGACGGTTATGACAATGACCACAATGGTTGGGGAAATGAATGGTCAGGCACCCGTCTGTTCCGCCGCATGATGGAAGACGCAGATTTGAGTCGTCAGTTCCTCGATCGCTGCGCAATCTATATGGGTGACTTCCTGAACGAAAAGGGAACGCGTGAGGTGTGGGATCCGATGTACGAGATGATCCAGAACGAATATCCCTACCATCGTGAGCTCATCAATAAATGGTGGCCCAACTACAACGACGAACTGAATAGTGCCCGTAACTGGCTGTCGCAACGTACCGATATTTTCTACAAGCAACTTGGTGATTACTACCAGTTAGGCAATCCCATCCCTGCAACCGTTAACACACAACTGTCAGTAGAGGAACAGCAGTCGGTGCAATACCTAATCAATGGCATTCCCCTCAGTAAGGGAGTCTTCAACGGAAAGCTATTCGGGAACCGCAGGATTACCTTGGAAGGCGTGGGAACTGACAATTGGGGCGTTACGGGATGGACGGTGAAATGGGTTAGCAGTAACGGCGTGTTGACTACAGAGAATCCCAGTGGCAGCACCTATTCGTTCAATATTCCATCGTGTCATCAACTAATCATCAATGCGGTATTGGGAGATCCAAGCGGTATTACCCAGGTGAATCAACAAAACTGGCAATGGCGGATAGATCAGCAACAACTGGTGCTGACCGATGTGCCTGCACAGACATCCGTCGCGTTGTATAACCTTCAGGGAATCCTATTAAATAAGGTGAAGGCCGATGGATCTACCATCAGCCTTCCTCTTGAGAACAATCACCAGACCTATCTCCTGAAAGTGGGCGACAAGACGGTGAAGATTTCTAAATAGTATTATTTCAACGTATTGAATACGGCATTCTTCTCGATGGTCCAACCCTCACGCTTGGAAAGGTCGCAATCATCGCCTTTGAACATCTTGGCGGCTTTGGCGTCACCTTTCAGCTGCCACTGCAACCAAGCCAAGGCCACTACAGAGAACTCACCGCCATGAGGCTGTCCGTAAGTACCACCATGTCCCACAGGGAAGTTTGTGGCACAAGCCGGCACATGGTCGATGCGATGGAAGTCATCCATACCATTTCCGTAGGCGATATCCGTCTCACCACCCAAGATATAGATAATGGATGAATGGATCTCCTTCAGTTTCGACTTCGGCGGCATGGGCATTCCACCTACTGCACTGCTGGCATTCTCGCTGTTGAACAATCCGCTGTTACAAACCATCAGGGTTTTGATGCGCGGGTCGGCACAGTTATAGAGCGTCTGCAAACCACCGCATGACATACCAGCTACGGCGATATTCTTCACATCAATCTTCTGATAATACGGAGAGTTGGGATCGGCATTCTGTGCAAACACCCAGTCGATCGACTCAATCTGCTGTTCTGTGGTTGACATCGGACCGCGATAGTGCTGATCGTCCATGGGGATATAACCTGTGGCAACAACGATGAAACCATAGGAAGCAATCTCGTTGAGGAACTTATAGTGCTCAAAAGGAGAGTTGTTGCAGGCACCGTTGCCCCATACCAACACTGGTAACTGCTTCTTGGCGTTGAAGGCAGAAAGATCCTGCGGCACAAATACGGTATGTGCCTGAAGCGATGCTTCTTCTTTCATGATGGCCTTGTAAGGACCAGTACCACCCTCTTCTACGATACGTGATTTCTCTTCGGTTGTAAAACTCATACTGATGAAACTGAAAGTCATCAGTCCTACGACAGTCATTGCTGTACGAAATAAACTTCTAGTTTTCATATCAATTATGTTTATAAATTTCTTTGATAGCGCAAATATAATGAAATAATTCTATTCCCCGTGAAGGCACTCAAAAATGTTAATAATTGATAACAATTCAACGCGCTATTTTTACCTTTCTATATATAGAACGTCTAATAGAGAAACTATAAACCTAATTATTAATTATTTTATGAAAAAAGTTTTTCTTTCATTGTTGACACTCTCATGCTTGACAGCGTCAGCTCAGTTTGGTGCCCCCAGACAAAACCCCATCGTTGCTTCTGTAACAGAAAACGTCACTGAAGACTTTAAGCCTGCTATCTCCAATCAGGACAGCAAGCAGTATCCGATGGTTAACTCACAGCGCATGGTCCGCGCTCAGATCTCCGCTCCTGATGCCAAATTCGTAGGACTCGACATCGCTGGTAAGATCTATACCATGACCAAGGACGAGAATGGTGTTTGGACAGGTACATCTGAACCTCAGGACGAAGGTTTCCACTACTATCAGCTCAACATCGACGGTGCTTCTGTACCCGATCCAGGTAGCCTTTACTACTATGGCGCCAGTCGTTGGGGCAGCGGTATCGAAGTTCCTTCAGACGACCAGGATTTCTGGCAGGTGAAGAATGTTCCGCAGGGTTCTATGTGCGAGGTTTTCTATTGGTCAACCTACACCGAGAAGATGCGTCGTTGTCATATCTATCTGCCCGCAGAGTACTTTACCAACCCCACCAAGAAATTCCCAGTGTTCTATCTGCAGCACGGTATGGGTGAGAACGAGTACGGATGGGCTGAGCAGGGTCACACCGCTCAGATCATGGACAACCTGATTGCCGAGGGTAAGGCCGTTCCTTGCATCATCGTGATGGACAATGGTCTGAACACAAGTCGTCCTGGTGAGCAGGGTGGCTTCGGCTTTGGCGGTCCCCGTCCGCAGGGACAGCGTCCGCAGGGTGCTCCTGGTGCAGGTCCTGGACAGCGTCCGCAAGGTGCTCCGCAGGGAGGCTTCGGTCAGGGTGGCCAGCGTCCGCAGGGTGCTCCTGGACAGGGTGGTCAGCGTCGTGGCGGTTTCGGTGGCTTCGGCGGTTTCTCTGAAGGCTTCAAGAATGTGCTCTTCAATGATATCATCCCAATGGTTGAGAAGAACTATCGCGTGATTGCCGATGCTAATCACCGTGCTTATGCCGGTCTGTCAATGGGTGGTATGCAGGCACGTGAAATCACACTTGCTAATCCTGAGAAGTTCGCTTATGTTGGTTCATTCAGCAGTGGCGCATGGAGTGTTGACCAGGTAAAAGAGGCTAATGGCTTCACCAAGAACGTCAAGTTGCTCTTCATGAGCGGTGGCGGCAAGGAGAACATGGGTTGTGTTGAGGCAGCCAAGAATATCAAGGACCAACTCGGTATGAATGCTGTAGGTTATGAGTCACCGGGCACAGCCCACGAGTGGCACACATGGCGTCGCAGTCTGTACCAGTTTGCACAGCTGATCTTCAAATAAGATAAGTATATATTGCTAGACATGAGTCCTGGGAGTGCTTTCACTCTCAGGACTTTTTTGTTATCCTGCCGTTCATCCGTTTTAAGAAAAATAATGAACAAAATGGAAAGAAATCTGCTTGGGACGATGCATTCTCGGAAATAATTATTATCTTTGATGCCGAATTCAAGAACAAAACATTGATCAAGAAACTCATACAGCAAGTGGGCAGGTTTCGCACCGCTGCGATCCTCACCCCGATCTTCACCGCCTTGGAAGTGGTGATGGGGGTATTGATCCCGTATGTCACCTCTTGGATCATCGACCGTGGCATCATGGCCGGTGACCTGAGTAAGGTGGCTTACTATGGCGGACTGATGCTGGTGATGGCTTTCTTCAGTACGCTGTTCGGCATCATGTCAGGACGCTTCTCGGCATACGCCTCTTCTGGCTTCGCTTCCAACCTGCGCAATGCGATGTTCAAGAATATACAGACATTCTCATTCTCGAATATCGACAAGTATTCCAGCGGTGGACTGATTACCCGCATGACTACCGATGTGCAGAGTCTGCAACAGGCATTTCAGATGTTGATGCGTATCTCTGTGCGTGCTCCGCTGAACCTGGTGTTCAGTGTGTTCATGTGTATCTTCATCAACCTGAGGATGAGTCTGATCTTCGTCATCGCACTGATCATCCTGGGTACCGCCCTGTATCTGATTATCTCCCGTACGGTAAAACTCTTCGCACAGGTGTTCCTGCGTTACGACGATCTGAACAGTTCTGTACAGGAGAATATCGCGGCTATCCGTGTGGTAAAGGCCTTTGTGCGAGAGGACTTTGAGAACAAGAAATTCAGTAAGGCTGCAGAGGCTCTGTATAAGCTGTTTGTGAAGACCGAGAGTCTGCAGGCCCTGAACCATCCTATCATGATGCTGGTGGTATATGGATGTATCATCGCCCTTTCGTGGTTCGGTGCACAATTCATTGTCATTGGCGACCTGACCACTGGTCAGCTTACCTCTTTGTTCACCTACGTGATGACCATCCTCTCCTCACTGATGATGCTCACCATGATCTTCGTGAACCTCACCATGAGTGCCGCCAGTGCCAAACGTGTGATTGAGATCATTGACGAGAAGGCCGATATCACCAATCCTGAGAAAGATGCCGTCATGGAGGTAAAAGACGGTAGTATCGACTTCGAGAACGTGAGTTTCAGCTACGGCAAGAAGAATACTAATGATGAGTCACAAGCCCCAGCTCCATATGCCATCCGCGATATCAACCTGCACATCGATAGCGGGGAGACCATCGGCGTGATTGGTGGAACAGGTTGCGGTAAGTCATCTTTGGCCACCCTGGTAAGTCGTCTCTACGATGCCACCAAGGGTACCGTGAAGGTGGGTGGAATAGATGTCAGACAATACGACCTCACCACCTTGCGCGACGAAGTATCGATGGTCTTACAGAACAACATCCTGTTCTCTGGTACCATTCTCGACAACCTGCGCTGGGGAAAAGAAGATGCCACTCAGGAAGAGTGCGAGACAGCCTGTCGACTGGCTTGTGCAGATGAGTTCATCGAACAGATGGCAGATGGCTATAACACCTACTTGGAGCAGAACGGCAGTAACGTGTCAGGCGGTCAGAAGCAGCGTCTCTGTATTGCCCGCGCCCTCTTGAAGAAACCGAAAATCCTGATCCTCGACGACTCCACCAGTGCTTGCGACACAGCTACGGATGCCAAGATCCAGAAAGCGTTCAGGGAGGAGCTGCCCGAGGTAACCAAGCTCATCATTGCCCAACGTATCCAGAGCGTGCAGTATGCCGACCGCATCATTGTGATGGAGAGCGGAATCATCACTGGTTTCGATACACATGAGAACCTCCTGAAGAACAACGCCCTCTATCAGGAGATCTATCATATACAGACAAAGGACAAAGGTGACTTTGATAGTTAAACGTTAAGATATGGCACAACCAAGAATGGGAATGGGACCCGGCGGAAGAGGCGGTCATGGTGGAAGGAACATGGGAATCGCCAAGATGCCTAAAGGCGGAATGAAGATCATCATGCGCCTAATCCGCTATGTGGCAGTGAACTACAAATGGTCACTGCTGGCTGTGCTTGTGTGTATCCTGATTACCTCTGCTACCACCCTTACCTCTACCCTCTTCACTCGTACGCTCATCGACGACTATATCCTGCCACTCACACAGGTGGAGAATCCCGATTTCACCCCATTGGCCCATGCCTTGATGAAGCTCGCTGCTGTGCTCATCGTTGGTGCCTTGTGTGCCTATATCCATAGTCGGTTGATGATCAACGTGAGTCAGGGAACACTCAAACGACTGCGCATCGACGTGTTCAGTCATATGCAGCAGTTGCCCATCAAGTACTTCGATACCCATGCCCATGGAAACACCATGTCGGTATATACCAACGACATCGACACGCTTCGGCAGATGATCAGTTCGATGCCGAACCTCTTCTCATCGCTCGTTACCATCATCCTTACCCTTACGAGCATGATCGTGTTGAGTCTGCCACTCACCATCCTCACCATCCTCATGTCGATGGTGATGGTCTACACAACCAGGAAGTTGGGAAGTCGTTCCTCAAAGTTCTTCTACGCACAGCAGACCAACCTTGGTAACATGAACGGTTTTGTGGAAGAGATGCTAACCGGACAGAAGGTAGTGAAGATCTTCTGTCATGAGGACGAGGCCATCGACCAGTTCCAACAGCTGAACGAGAACCTGCGAAGCAGTACCTATAACGCAAACCGCGTGGCCAACATCGTGATGCCAGTCAATGGTAACCTTTCGAACCTCATCTACGTGATGACGGCTATCTTCGGTGCCATGCTTGCCCTGCGTTACACTGCTAACGCCACCCCACTCGCTTCACAGCTCTCCCCCCTTGCATCCCAGTATATGCCGCTCAGTTCCGCCCTCACCGTAGGAACACTCGTCAGCTTCCTCACGCTGATCAAGAACTTCACCCGTCCTATATCAGAGGTGTCGAACCAGATCAACTCCATCATCAATGCCGTGGCTGGTGCCATCCGTGTATTCGATGTGCTGGATGCAGAACCCGAGAAAGAGGAGAACGCAGATGTCACGTTGGTCAATGCCCAGGAGCAAAGCGACGGCACACTCACGGAATCCAAGGAACAGACAGGTATCTGGGCTTGGAAGACAAATGACGGAGAATTGGTGCGCCAGCGTGGTGAGGTGGACTTCTTTGATGTGGACTTCAGTTACCCCGTTATTCAAGAGGACGGAAAGGAAGGACTGGGACGACAGGTACTCTTTGATATTGAGATGGACACCGATGCTGGTCAGAAGATTGCACTAGTAGGTGGTACAGGTGCGGGTAAGACCACCATCACAAACCTCATCAACCGCTTCTATGATATTCAGGACGGAAGGATTCTCTACGACGGTATCAATATCGGCAAGATCGGAAGGAAGGAACTGCGCCGCTCATTGGGTATGGTGCTTCAGGAGACACACCTGTTTACAGGAACAGTGATGGAGAATATCCGTTACGGTAGGTTGGACGCAACCGACGAGGATTGTATAGCTGCCGCTAAACTGGTACATGCAGATGACTTTATCTGTCGTTTACCAAACGGTTACCAGACGCACTTATCCGGCGACGGTGGTAACCTCTCACAAGGTGAGCGCCAGCTCATTGCCATTGCCCGTGCAGCCGTTGCCAACCCGCCTGCCCTGATTCTCGATGAGGCAACCAGTAGTATTGATACCCGTACAGAACAGCTTGTTCAGCAGGGTATGGATTCCCTGATGCAGGGAAGAACAACCTTTGTCATTGCCCACCGACTCAGTACCATCCGCAATGCCGACTGGATCATGGTGATGGATCATGGAAGGATTATCGAGCGGGGTAACCACGAACAACTACTTGCCATGAAGGGCAAGTACTACCAGCTCTATACAGGTAATCAGATTACAGCATAATCTTGAAACGGATACGGAAGCTGCGTGATGCCTCGTCCCAATTGGTGCCGAGCATCTCGAAGCGACCGATTTGTGCTGTAGAACGCACATGCTTGCCGATACAAGGACAAACATCATAATCACCGATGCGTACCAGACGGATGGTTTCACTGGCATTCTCGGGCAAACGCTCCAACGAAAGCAGAGATTCTGGTGATCCCTCTTCAGCATCCATGATGATTCCGTCTAGTTCAGCTCGTGTGACATACTGGAACGTTACAGGCATATCCTCTTCGATAAGCTCGTTCATCTGTCGCTCAATCTCACGCTCCACCTTCTTGTCAGGCTTCCGTTCCAGGATATAACTGATCTTGCTCTTCTTGCGTTCAATATGAGCATTCCTTGAACGTTCGCATCCGAACATTCTGACCATCAGCTGATTGAGCAGATGTTCCGCTGTATGTGCAGGGGGAAATTCCTCTTTGTTGTGTTCGTTTAATAGATAATCTTCCATGATTTTTGAAATATGGGCACAAAAATACAAATATAATCCAAATAAAACAAGTATTTTGCAACTTTTCGTTAACCATACCCGTCAAACAAGAAACAAATTGAAAAGAATATGAAAAAGGTTTTGTTTGTAGTTTCTTGTGTGATAGCTCTGACAGCATGTCGAGTGGATTTGCACGACTGGAAGAATGAGGTGATCAAACCCAGTAAAAACATTGTTACCAAGGAGTATAAACTTACTCCGTTTGAAGAGGTAGAACTGAGCTGTGTGGGTGCCGTGGAGCTGATACAGAGCGAAACTAAAGACGGCGTGGTAGAGCTGACCGCACCCGATAATTACATGGATCTGTTTAAGTTCGATAGTGATGGGAAGAAGCTGGATATCGACTTTGCAAGAAGAGGCATCAACATCACTAGTAAGAAAATAAAGATCAAGATTTATACCACAGACCTGATCATGTTAGAAAACAGCGGTGCAGCAACGATAAGAATGGACAGTCTGGATACTGACCGGATAGAGATAGAAAACAGTGGCGTAGGCGACATCAGGATAGGTGGAATAGCCGACGAGGCCGAACTGATCTGCAGCGGTGTGGGTAGCATTCACGCTGGTCAGCTGAAAGCATTGAAAGTAAAAGCAAATGTATCAGGTGTTGGCAGTATTGAATGCTACGCAACAGAAGAGATTGACGGTGGTGTATCAGGTGTAGGATCCCTGAAATACCATGGACATCCCAAACAGAAGAACACGAGTCGAACTGGAATCGGAAGTATTTCTGAGTTATAAAACAATCATCAAACGAAAAGGGCGATCGTTGTGATCGCCCTTTTCTTATGCCTTGAATTTCATAACGACAGCTCCAAGTGGTGGAAGCTGCAGACTAACAGTCTCATCACGTCTCAGTACGATTCTCTTTTTCTTGCTCGAGAGCAAGTCGGTAGAGATAGCGTTCTTCTCCTTGATCTGCAGATAATCGAAAGCATGCGAAGGAATCGTCACATTCATGTCAATTGACTCTTCGTCGAAGTTCGCCACGACCAGCAACACCTCGGAGTCTGCCTTACGCAAGAAAGCATACTGTCGTTGATACAGTTGATTCACATACATCAAATCGAACGACTCTCCCTCGGCAACGCTTTTCTCTGAACGTGCGATGTTCAGCACCTTGTCATACATCGCCTTCAATGCCTTTTCCTCCTCCGTGAGCTTCTGTTGCTCAGCCCTCGTCAGCGTATCCACGCTCCAATAGTCGAAGATCGTGGTACGTCCGTCGCAACCGCTGAATCCCTCTTCATCCATGCCCCGCTCGCCATATTCCTGTCCTGCATAGAGCATGAACGGATTCTTCTGCAGAAGTGCGCTGACTACCATTCCGGGGATTCCCTTCTCTGCCTTACCGGCAAAGAAATCAGAGGCGATACGCTGCTCATCATGGTTCTCCAGGAAATACAGCATATGGTCGCGGATATCATCCGTTGCCTGCCACTGCGCTGTGATATCTGTCGCACGACGCCTGCCGCAGATCACATCACGAATACAGTCGTACATCCCCACCTTGTCATACAGGTAGTCGAACCCCGCACCGATATAGGTACGGTACTGATTCGGATCATACACCTCACCGATAAATAAGATATCAGGATACTGGAACTTCACCTTGTCGGTTGCCCAGGTCCAGAAGGCTGCTGGCACCATCTCCGCCATATCGCAACGGAATCCGTCTATCCCCTTCCCTGCCCAGAAAAGCAAGATATCCGTCATCTTCCCCCATGTGTTGGGAATAGGATTGAAATGCTCCGACCGTCCTCCTGCATCACAATAGTCGATACCGTAGTTCAGTTTCACCGTCTCGTACCAGTCGTTGGACGAAGGACGGTTAGAGAACTGGTCGTTTCCTGTAGCCTTAGCAGGAACCTCTGTGTATCTTTGAACTTCAGAGATGTATAACGGTTGTCCCCAACAATAATAGAAATTGTTACGGGTAGAGAAATGCATGTTGGTATCATCCTCCTCACCTAGGTCTTTTACCCCCTCAGGCTTGCAGACGCTCTTGTATTCACGTGCCACATGGTTCGGAACGAAATCGATAATCACCTTCATTCCCGCCTGATGTACACGATCAACAAGCGCTTCAAACTCTTTCATGCGTCCAGGTACATCCACCGCAAGGTCAGGATCGATATCATAGTAGTCGACTACAGCATACGGAGAACCGGCCTTTCCCTTCACCACCTCAGGGTGCTGAGTGGGAATACCATAGGCAGAATAGTCGGTCTGAGTAGCGTGGCGGAGCACACCTGTGAACCAGATGTGGGTGATGCCGGATTCTTTGATGCGCCTTAACGTGGCAACATCAAAATCATTCATCTTCCCACATCCGTTCTCCTCTATCGACCCATTCCGTTTATTGGCCTGGTTCTGGTTCCCGAATAACCTCGTGAAAACCTGATAGATGATAACCTTTGATGGTTGTGTCTGGAGCATATAATTAAAGGATTCCGTGTACGGATACTTCTTTATTGATCTTGGCGATCATTCCCTGCAGAGCCTTACCAGGACCGCATTCTGTGAAGTCGTCAGCACCATCAGCGATCATGTTCTGCACACACTGTGTCCAACGTACCGGACTGGTCAGCTGGGCAATCAGGTTCGCCTTGATCTCTGCAGCATCTGTATGCGGTTTACCGTCAACATTCTGATATACAGGACAGTTCGGGTTCTTCACCTCTGTCTTCTCGATGGCGGCCTGCAGCTCATCCTTAGCCGGTTGCATCAACGGTGAATGGAAAGCACCACCCACCTTCAGCGGCAGGGCACGCTTAGCACCAGCTTCCTTCATCTTCTCACAAGCCTCGTTGATGGCCTCGATGTTTCCGCTGATTACCAGCTGTCCAGGGTTGTTATAGTTAGCGGGGATCACCACATATCCTTCCTTGTTGATCCCAGCACAGATCTCTTCCACTTTCTCGTCAGGCAGTCCGATGATGGCAGCCATGGTTGACGGTGCGGCCTCACAGGCCTTCTGCATGGCCATGGCACGGGCATAAACCAACTTCAAACCATCCTCAAAACTCAGAGCTCCGGCAGCCACCAGTGCAGAGAACTCACCAAGAGAGTGACCGGCAGTCATCTCGGGCTTGAAATCCTCGCCCATGCAGAAGGCTGAGATCACGCTATGCAGGAACACAGCAGGCTGTGTCACCTTGGTCTGACGTAAATCTTCGTCTGTACCTTCGAACATGATGTCCGTGATTCTGTAGCCCAGAATCTCATTGGCTTTCTCAAAAAGTTCTTTCGCTTTGGGGTTGTTATCATACAGATCCTTACCCATTCCTACGAACTGTGCTCCCTGTCCGGGAAATACAAATGCTTTCATCTTTTTACTGTTTTAATACCTAAGATTATTAATAAAACGCTGCAAAGGTACAAATAAGTGAGAGAAGTACAAAATAAAACTCGTTTATTTTTACTTCCGAACCGATTGAGCAGCGAATGCCATCAAACGAGTTTGGATGGCTGAGTCGCGAAAGAGGAAAACGTAGTTAACGGGAGTACCTTCGGCGTAGCCAGAGGTACAAAAATAAGTGAGCGAAAAGTATTCTATTCTACCGCACCAGCAACAGGCTCGGCCACCACTGAGTCTTGTGTTCCCGAACTCGATGAATCATTCACCTCTCGCTCCATACCTGGTCCGTCAAGAGGTTTGATGAACTGACAACTGGTCAGCACTCCTATTGCCAACAATATGCAGAAGTCTATCAATATGCGCACTTTGTTGTTTCCAAACATATTCTTTAGGTGATTATCGACTTAAAACCTTCTTGCCATTCCTAATAACGATACCTTTGTAAGAAGTGTTCACTTTCTGACCAGCAAGGTTGTAGATAGCACCATCGGCTTTTTTCCTATTCACAGTCTTCACATCCTCAATGCCAGTTTCCTCGGAATTGCTATTATTTACCTCGTAGATCTGAACCTTCTTGACAACGGTGGTTCCAACTACCTGACCACAGCCAAGCATTACCATACA
>JBGUJY010000002.1:0-3067 GCA_045114185.1 Prevotella sp.
CCCGGTCCTACTGAGGCAACAGGATTCAAGTAAGTATAGGCAATCCAGATGGCGAAGGCCGTATTCTTCTGTCCTAACGCCTGTCCGGCATTGATTGTCGAGTTGAAGAAATGACCGACATACTTTCCCACCATGAACTGTACGATACAGAGAGTAAGAGATACAACGGCAATCATCAGCAGTAAGGTGGCAGGTGAATGACTGTTCACGATATTCTTCACTGTCGTACCTGTTACGATGGCCAAAGAGATTCCCCAGAGGTAGAAACCCAAGTCAGGAATACTGATGATGCGCTGATGGAGCTTATGCATGTGGTGTTTAACAAACCATCCCATGATCAGTGGCACAACAAGGATGAGCACCACGCGTTGAAGAATGATCCAGAACGCAGTAAGGAAAGTGATGTGCGCACTCTTCTCCACCAAAGGAAAGACGATGGGGATCATCAGTGCCGTCACGAAGTTCGACAGGAAGGTATAGGTGGTCATCGAGTTCAGGTTTCCACCCAACTTGGTCGTGACCACTGCGGCCGCGGCAGCGGTAGGACCAATCACACAACACAGGATTCCCTCCCACATGATCTTCGTGTGAACATCATTCGGATCAGTGGCAAACAAGATGATGTAAACGATGATGAGAACGAAGAGAATCTGAAACAGTGAGATCCAGAAATGCCACGGTTCCAGTCGCATCTGATGGAAATCCACCTTGCAGAACGTGACGAACAAGATGAGGAACATGAAGAGTGGCAGGATCTCGTCGAAGATAGGCTCAAAGAACTCACTCGCCCCTTCCAGTTCTGGTGTAAAGGCGAAGAGGAAATACAACAACGTTCCCAGTCCCATAGAGACAGGTAACGTCCAGTTTTTCAGAAATCTAACAATCGTTTTTACCATACCAAAGAAAAAGGACACGAAGCCAAGCCCCATGTCCTTGTACTTATTCAGCCTGTTCCAGTGCTCTTGTCAGCTGGTCAGGACAACTTGTGTTCTTGTATCCACAACGGATACCAGCAAGTCGTTCCTTAATATCTTCCACCTTCATGCCGTTTACCAGTCGTCCGATACCCTGCAGGTTTCCGTTACAGCCGCCTAAGAACTGTACATTCCATACACGACCGTCCTCGTCGATATCGAGATCGATCTGCTGGGAGCATGTACCAGAAGTCTGATAGACGATATGCTTCATTATACCTCCTCCGGCTTCATGTTCGTGTAAACCGTCTGCACATCGTCGAAGTCCTCCAGACGCTCCACCATCTTATCGATGGTCTCACGCTGCTCGGCAGTCACATCCTTCAGGTCGTTGGGGATGCGAGTAAACTCAGCACCGGTCACCTCAAAGCCATTCTCCTCCAGATGCTTCTGGATAGCGCTGAAGCTCTGCGGGTCACCGTAGATGGTGATGCTGTTCTCCTCCTCATCCTCGTCGAACTCATCCTCTACGCCATAGTCAATCAGGTCGAGAATCAGCTCATCCATATCCAGGTCATCCTTCTTCTTGAAGGTGAACACAGCCTTGTGGTCGAAGAGGAATGCCAGACTGCCCTGTGTGCCCAGGTTACCATTGAACTTGTTGAATACTGAACGCACATCACCCACTGTACGAGTGGTGTTATCAGTCAGTGTCTCCACAAAGATAGCGATTCCGTGAGGACCATATCCCTCATAAGTCACTTCCTTGTAGTCGCTCTGATCCTTACCCATCGCATTCTTGATGGCACGCTCGATATTGTCCTTCGGCATATTCTCGCGCTTGGCATTCGCGATGATGGCACGAAGAGTCGGGTTCATGTCAGGATCAGGACCGCCTGCCTTTACTGCGATAGCAATCTGCTTTCCAATCTTTGTGAAAGTCTTGGCCATGTGGCCCCATCTCTTAAGTTTCGCTGCTTTGCGATATTCAAATGCTCTTCCCATATTCTAATGCATTATTAGTAATTCATAATTCATAATTAACGCAGCTCAGCGTTGAGCTGTTTCTTGATATTGGTGATCAGCTTCTGCATGATTGCATCAATCTGCTTGTCACCCATAGTCTTCTCCTCATCCTGGAGGATGAAGTTCACGGCATAGCTCTTCTTGCCAGCAGGAAGGTTCTTGCCCTCATAGACATCAAAGAGCTCTACCTTCTTCAGCAGTTTCTTCTCAGTCTGGTAAGCAATCTGCTCAATGCGAGAGAACTCCACATCCTTATCGATGAGCAATGCCAGGTCACGACTAACAGCAGGATACTTACTGATCTCTGTGTAAGACACGCTATTCTTACGAACAGCCTTCATCAGGGCAGTCCAGTTCAAGTCGGCGAAATATACCTCTGTCTCTACATCACAACGCTTGGCCACCTTCTTGGATACGATACCCATCTCAGCCAGCAGCTTACCGCCACGGTTCTCGATGACCATACCCTTTGAGAAGATGTCACCCGTGCTCTCCTTGAAGACAACAGCACCGATGGGCAGACCGATACGACGGAGAACGTTCAGCACATAGGCCTTCAGTTCATAGAACGAGCTTTGCTCATCAGGATGAGCCCATGAACCTTCCACACGCTTACCAGTTACCCACATACCCAAATGTGTCTCCTCCTTGTAGGCATTCATCGGATTCTCCACATCTGCACGTTCAGGAGAATAGAAATAGGTGTTGCCGAACTCGAAGAACTTCAGGTTCGGGTTCTTGCGGTTCACGTTATGTGCGATACTCTCCAGACCGCCAAACAGGATGCTCAAGCGCATCACGTTCAGATCGGAACTCAGCGGATTCATAATCCTTACCAGATTCTCTGGTTTGAAGCTGTTCTCCAGTCCGTCATAGTAGGCAGCCTTGGTCAGCGAGTTATTCAGAATCTCATTGAAGCCACAACCAACCAGTTGCTCACCGATCAGGTTCTCCAAGAGATGCTTCTGATCCTCATCACCCTTGTTGACAAGAGATGACTTCAACTGTGTGGGGATCTCCACATTATTATATCCATATACACGAAGGATATCCTCCACCACATCACAAGGACGCTGAACATCCACACGGTAGGCAGGAACAATCAGGTTCAGTCCTTCGGCATCCTC
>JBGUJY010000003.1:0-17206 GCA_045114185.1 Prevotella sp.
GCGGTTGAGCCCCTCCATATAGGGAGGGGATGGGGGTAGGTGGATGTCTCTTTTGCCTCTTTTCTCTGCGCCAGAGAAAAAGAGGAAGAAAAAAGAATATATTAGTAAATAAATAAAAAAAGAATTATGAAAAAAAGAATTGTTTTCATGCTTTTGATAGCATGCAGCATGAGCCTCGCCTCATGCTCCAGTGACGACGACAACAACGACGACAACAAACTGAGTGAAAAAGAAGCCGCGATGTCCGCTATAACCACCCAGTACGTCAACAACGTGGTCTTCCCTACGTACCAGTCATTGGCCTCCCAGACCTCCGATCTCTTCGATCAGCTGGTGAGCGCCAAGAGCAAGTTCCGCGCCGGAACCCTTACCCAGACAGACATCGACAAGATCTGCACCACCTTCATCAATGCCCGCTCGGCATGGGAGAGCAGTGAGTCGTTCCTCTATGGTGCCGCTACCGACTTCGGTATCGACCCCCATATCGACACATGGCCACTCGACCGTACCGCATTGGCCAAGGCACTGAGCAGTGCAGAGATCATTGAGGATCTGGATGACCTCGATGAGGGCGGTATCGACAATGCCCGTGCCCTTGTGGGTGAGCAGCAGCTCGGCTTCCACGGCATCGAGTTCATCATCTTCCGCAACGGTAAGAACCGCACCCTCGCAGCCCTGCAGGGAACAGAAGATGACGAAGCCTTCGCCGGTCGTAACATCACCGGTGAGCAGGAGCTGATCTTCGCCGCAGCCGTGGCAGGTGACCTGCGCGACAAGTGCTTCCAACTGGAAGTGAGCTGGCTGGGTGACAAGGCCCCGAAGAGTCATCAGGACCGTGTAGAGGAGTGTGAGTTCCCCACCACTGTAGCCGGTGGCGACGCATCCTATGGTGAGAACATGCTCAATGCCACCAAGGCAGGAAGCACCCTGGCCACCTGGCGTGGCGTGATGTCCACCATCCTCGTTGCCGGATGTAGCGGTATCTGTGCAGAGGTAGCCGGACAGAAGATCGGACAGGCCTACTTAGGTACCGATCCCGACTATATCGAGTCGCCCTACAGTCAGCGTTCCTACTACGACTTCTTCGACAACATCAGCAGCATTCAGTACAGCCTCTATGGCCAGGTGGGCACCACAGTGCAGTCGAACAGCATCATGGCCTACCTCCAGAAGTACAATGCCTCGATGGCAGCCCAGCTGAAGTCGAAACTGGATACCGCCTTCGCAGCACTGAGCACCGCCAAGGCAGGTACACCCTTCGTTGTTGACTCCCACAGTGCCGCCGCCAAGGCAGCCATGGATGCCATCAACGACCTCGACGACACCCTCAACGAGGTGGCGTCATGGATTGCAGCAAACTAAACCATATACTTATGAATATGTTGAACAAGAAACTGAACTTCTTGGTCATGGCGTGCCTCTTCGTGGGGTGCGCCATGACTGCGTGTTCTGACGATGACGACACAGACGATGTGAACCCGTCAGACGACACGAGTTATGTGGGTAAGTCAGTGGGTAACTTCACCGCCGAGGAATGGTATGTTGGCGGTCTGAAGGGAACGACGATGAACGTTACCCAGGGCTGTTACGAAGATGAGACACCTGCCGTCACCGAGATGGGTCTCACGGATGCCTTCAACCGTGGCGAGCAGTTCTTTGAGCGCAACGTGACCGAGTTCCAGAACCCGTTCAACGGACTGGGACCTGCGTATGTCCGTAAATCCTGTCTCGACTGTCACCCGGCCTATGGTCATGGCAAGCGAGTCACCAAGTACACCGCCGAATGGGGTAACGGTTACCTGCTGGTGATCTATCATCCCAACGATGGCATGAACAGCGATGACGGTCCTTATGTGGCTGAGGTAACCGGTATGCCGCAGACCCGCGCTGTGAGTCCGTTCCTGCCCCCGATCGATGAGAGTGGTATCCACCTGAGCTGGCTGCCTGTCACCGCCATGGCTGACGGCAGTGAGATCTCTCCCACCCAGTTCCCAGATGGCGAGACCTACCAGCTCATCTATCCCGAGTTGAGCATCGACCGCTCCGCCTTCAACACCGACCCCACCCCGTGGGAGACAGGTAATGGTGCCGTGGCCTTCCGTCTGGAGAGCACCATCGGCATCATCGGTACAGGACTCCTCGATGCCATCCCCGACGATTCCATCAAGGCACAGTACCAGCGGGAGGCACCCTATGTGGAGCTGAACCCTGCGTTCTGGGACAAGGAAGCCAACGACTGGGCTGCATCTGCCATGTATGTCAATGCCTCCAGTGGCGTGGAGCAGGTGAACCGCATCAAGAAATTCACCTATGCCATGACCCGCGGTTCCTTGCAGGATGGTGCCGGAGCCAATGCCATCTGGAACATCACGAATGTGAGTCGTTCCGACCGTCCGAAGCTCTACACGACGGCTGCATGGGCCAAGGCCATGTCGGAGAACCCGAAGGTGATTGCCGCCATCAAGGCCGATCCTGCCTCACCCTATTATGCTGACGGTACCGAAGAAGGGATCAAAGAGGCGGTGTATAACCTGCTGTTGCCCACCACGAACCAGTTCGACAACCCCTGGCATAACTTCGAACCGGAGATGTCGGATAATAACTTCTGGGCCTTCCAGGTTTGGCACCGCGGACTAGCTATTCCCCGTGCCCGTAACCTGCAGGATCCCGAGGTGCAGCGTGGTAAGCAGATGTTTATGGAGATCGGTTGCGCCAACTGCCACCGTCCTTCATGGAAGACCACCAACGATGACTACTGGTCACCGCAGATCATCACCGCGCAGAACCTGCAGTTGCCCCGTTATCAGGGACAGACCATCTGGCCCTATACCGACATGATTCAGCACCGTCTGTATATGAAGAACGGTATCCATGGCTCATGGTGCCGCACCACCCCGCTGTGGGGACGCGGACTGTCGCTCATTAATACAGGTGCTGAGGACCGTCTGCACGACTGTCGTGCCCGCAACGAGATTGAGGCCATCCTCTGGCATGGCTATTCCAAGAAATCCGATGGCTATGCCAGTACGCTAAAGTTCTATAAGCTTCCGAAGGCTGACCGCGATGCCATCGTCAAATTCTTAAGGGCCATCTAGGTTTTTTAATGTTAACTCCGTTGACTTTTGTCACGACTCGGCCAAACGTGCTAGCACGATGGCTCTCACTGCTCCAAAAGTTTAATGTTTAATGTTTAATGTTCAACGTTCAATGTTTAATGTTTAATGTTTAATGTTCAACGCTCAAAGTCCAAGAACATTTCCCCAAGAACAGGCCGCCCATTTCTGTCAGCTGTTTGTCAGTGACGGAGAGGGCGGTCTTTATCCGTTGAGCATGTATGCCAACCATCTCACCATGCTGCTCTGCGGAGAAACCACCTACGAGGGTTTTACCGCCGAGCAGGTGCTCACCGGCTTGATCTTTTACTATGACGACTGGAAACAAATGCCCCTGACCATCCGAAACGGTCAAGGGCACATGCTGATTGTGGAATTACATAGCGGACAGACCTTGCGTCTCTTTCCGCATCGTAATGGGAAGGATGTAATCTGGTATGCCCCCACCGACTCATTACCAGCCTCGATGGACAGCGAGCATCAGAAGTACATCCACGATGTGTTCTCGCATCTAAACAACGAGGTGCAGGCCGGTCATTGGCAGAACGTTGACCTCTTCATCGACAAGATGATTCAGTATCAGTGTACGTTCAGCAGTGAACCCCCACACCCCAATCCCATCCCGAAGGGTGGCATCAGTCTGGCCGCCACGCTTCTACTATGTATCGGCGTGGCTTGGTCAGTATTTATTTGGCGTAAGCGACGCTTCGGGTCTCGCGGATCACGGTAATCTTCACCTGTCCCGGATACGTCATCTCATTCTGTATCTTTGTTGCGATCTCGCCGGAGAGTGCCTCCGTCTCCTTGTCGTCCATCTTATCGGCACCGACAATGACACGCAGTTCACGACCCGCCTGGATGGCGTATGTCTTGGTCACACCCGGATAGCTCATGGCAATGGCCTCAAGGTCGTTCAGACGCTTGATGTAAGCCTCTACGATCTCACGACGGGCACCTGGACGGGCACCAGAGATCGCGTCGCACACCTGTACGATCGGAGCCAGCAAGGTGTTCATCTCCATCTCGTCGTGGTGAGCACCGATGGCATTGCAGATATCGGGTTTCTCCTTGAACTTCTCGGCAATCTTGGCACCGTAGAGTGCGTGCGGCAACTCGCTCTCCTCATCGGGCACCTTACCGATATCATGCAACAATCCGGCACGTTTTGCCTTCTTCGGGTTCAGTCCGAGCTCCGATGCCATGACGGCACAGAGGTTAGCGGTCTCGCGGGCATGCTGCAGCAGGTTCTGACCATAAGAAGAACGGTATTTCATCTTACCGATGATACGGATCAGTTCGGGATGCAGACCGTGGATACCTAAGTCGATAGCGGTGCGCTTACCGGTCTCGATCACCTCGTTCTCCAGCTGTTTCTTCACCTTGGCAACCACCTCCTCGATACGGGCGGGGTGGATACGACCGTCGGCCACCAGTTGGTGCAGGGCCAGACGGCAGACCTCACGACGGATCGGGTCAAAGGCAGAGATCACGATGGCCTCTGGGGTGTCGTCCACCACGATTTCCACGCCGGTGGCAGCCTCCAGGGCACGGATGTTTCGTCCTTCCCTACCGATGATACGTCCTTTCACCTCATCATTCTCAATATGGAACACGCTCACGGAGTTCTCCACGGCTGTTTCCGTAGCTACGCGCTGGATGGTCTGGATGACGATCTTCTTGGCCTGTGCATTCGCATTCAGCTTTGCCTCGTCCATGATCTCGTTGATATAGCTGGCTGCATCGGTGCGCGCCTCGTCCTTCAGACTTTCCACCAGTCGGGTCTTTGCTTCCTCAGCACTGAGTCCGCTCAGCTCCTCCAGTTTCTCACGTTCCTGCAGGCGCATCTTCTCCAGTTCGTCCTGCTTCACCTGCAGCAGTTTCTTCTCGTTATCCACGCGCTGCTGCTGTTGTTCCACTTCCTGTTTCCTTCTTCCCAGTTCCTCCTGTCGCTGGTTCAGGCTAATCTCACGCTGTTTCAGTCGGTTTTCGTTCTGTTGGATCTTCTGGTTGCGGGCTTGCACCTCCTTCTCCAGTTCGGCTTTTTTGTTCAGGAACTTGTCCTTCACTTCCAACAGTTTCTTTTCTTTTAGTACCTCAGCCTGCTTATTGGCCGTTTCCATCATTTCGTTGAATTTGCCTTTAGCAACGTAACGAAAGATAAGATATCCGCAGATTCCACCCACGATGAGTGCGACCGCGGCAGCGATAATCGTTAAAACCATTTCTGTTCTTTAATATTATTAATGTATGATACGTATTCTGTCCGTTCCATGCCCGCAGGCACAGTAAATCATTTCAGCGCTGCCTCAATCTCCTGCGTCAGCTTTTCCAGAATACCATCATACTCGCTGGTGTCGTTATTGTCCTTGTTCTTCTCATATTCCAAGGCAATCACGAGCATAGCGGCATACAGGATTTCCTTCTCGCTTTTCCTTCCTTTGAGGATATTCGAGTAGGTATTCACTGTATCGTTGATAAGTTTCGCAGCGTTACGATAATGAATCTCCTCATCGCGGTTCACCACGACCGCCATGTCTGTATCGTAAAGATGCAATCTTATGTGTAGTCTATCTTCAGCCATCGCTATTGATCACTTAGCAGTGTGATACATTTATTCACCTCCCTGATGAGCCCTGCGATTCGTTTCTTGGCGGCTTCCATATCGCCGTCTGTGATTTCGATCATCTTGGCCATCTGAAGGCTCTGATAGTCGTTCCTTGCCTGATCAAGCTGTGCTTGGAGTTGTTGGATTTCGCTGTCGCGTTGTGCCACCTGCGCACACAGTTCTTCATTCTCCTTTTTCGTAGCTTGGTACTGGAGAATCAGCTGCCGCATGCGGGTTGTAAACAACTTCAAGATACTACTTTCCTCAGCCATAGGATTGAATTTGCCTACAAAGATAAAACTTTTTCCGTATTCTGCAAAATTTCTCAAACAAAATTTTGTAAAATACTAATAATCTATTTCTTTTCCTCTTTTCTCTGGCGCAGAGAAAAGATACAAAAGAGACATCCACCCCCTTCCATCCTCCCCCTATATGGGGAGGCTCAACCGCTCCTACTCGTCGCTCGTTCATTAAGGTACGCTCAGGGCATCAAAGCCCTGGCGTGTTTTTTTGTCGGCTTACGCCGTTTCTTTATGTCCCGCAGAAATCGCAGAAATGGCGGAAAGACCATGCGGGATGATACATTTTTCAGATTTATAGAGGTTGCGTGAAGTCTATTGAAAATGAATTTTCATAAACACTTCATGCAACCTCTATTATATATTCTTTAGAATATACATAACCACTCGTGGTTATGATCTGAAAAATGGGCTTCCCTATAGGCGCCAGCCGTTGGGTCTGTATATGCTGTGGGGATAAATAACTATATCTGTAAGAAACTAAAATTTCTGTTATTTCCGCTATTTCTGCGGGAAATAATCCCTCCCTACGGGGGAGGGTCAGGGAGGGGCTTTTTACTCTTCCTTCGGTTTCTTCTCCTTCTTCGCCAGCATCACAATCTGGTACACAAAGTCAGTGACCCACTTCTCACTGAAGCCCAGGCGCTTGTTGTAAGTGCGGAGGGCACCAACGGCTTTGCGGGCACCAGCATCAGAGAAATCATTCTTCGTAAAGATGTCATTTACAGTCTTTTCCGTGGCAGCGTAAATGGTTTTCTTGAAGATAGAAGGAACACGCAATTTGAACTTCATCAGGTTGCCCGTGAGCATCATCAGATCCTGTGAGAAATTCTGGAACTGGATCAGATAAGTCTGCACATCCTGCAACTTCCGACAGTTCTTCTTCACGCTGTTGTCAATCTCCTTGAAGAAGTCATCATCGGTCTTGTAAAAGTCCTTCAGCATCTTCTTGCACTGGATCTTCTCGGCGATGCCCAGCTTGTTCTTCATCGTCGGCACCTTCAATGTATTCTTGAACACGCGGAGGTCGGGCAACATGGCCAGGTTGGTGATGCCGGCAGTCTCTGCGATGGCGGCCTGGAAATACACCCGGATGAGTGTCATGTAGTCTTCCATGCCACCGGTCTTCTTCTCGTCTTGGTTCTTCTTTCCGAAGATTTTGTCAAATATACCCATATTTATTATTATTTTAATTCAATAAATCAGAAAAATCGATGCAAAAGTACAAAAAATCCGTGGATTCTTCGCTATCTATGGTTGAAAATTATTATCTTTGCACAGTTTTTATAAAGATTGGACTTAAGTTTTCGAAACGATATGAAAGGAATCGTTTTAGCGGGCGGTAGCGGCACCCGTCTCTACCCCATCACAAAAGGAATCAGCAAGCAGCTTATCCCGATATTCGATAAGCCGATGATTTACTATCCCATTTCGGTATTGATGTTGGCAGGTATCAGGGAGATCCTGATCATCTCCACGCCCCATGATCTGCCAGGCTTCAAGCGCCTGTTAGGCGACGGCTCCGACCTCGGTGTGCGCTTCGAGTATGCCGAGCAGCCCTCTCCCGACGGTCTGGCCCAGGCCTTCATCATCGGTGAGGAGTTCATTGGCGACGACTGTGCCTGTCTGGTCTTGGGCGACAACATCTTCCATGGTGCCGGCTTCACCTCGCTCTTGAAACAGAGCGTGATCGATGCCGAGCAGCACGGCAAGGCCACGGTGTTCGGCTATTATGTCAATGATCCCGAGCGTTATGGCGTGGCTGAGTTCGATGCCGACGGCCGTTGCCTCTCCATCGAGGAGAAACCCCAGCATCCCAAGAGCAACTATGCCGTGGTGGGCCTGTATTTCTACCCCAACAGTGTGGTGGAGATTGCCAAGCACATCAAGCCCAGCGCCCGTGGCGAGCTGGAGATCACCACCGTGAACCAGGAATACCTCAAGCAGGATGCCCTGCTGGTGAAACCCTTCCTACGCGGCTTTGCTTGGCTCGATACCGGCACGCACGACAGTCTCTCGGAGGCCTCCACCTTCATCGAGGTCATCGAGAAGCGCCAGGGTTTGAAGATAGCCTGCCTCGAAGAAATCGCCTTCAAGAAAGGCTGGATCACCAAGGAACAACTCATCAAGGTGGCGCAGCCTATGGCCAAGAACGACTACGGCAAATATCTGCTCAACCTGGCAGAAAACCAATAAACCAACCCCTAGTTCAACTAGTACCCCTAGTACAACTAGCAAATCTAGAAACAAAAAATAATAAAGTATATGTCTGAAGAAATTGTAAAAAACCCCTTAGAAGTTGAAGAAGAAAAAGGTGGTTCCTTTTTCGATCTGAGAGCCATTATCGATGTACTCGTGCTGAACTGGAAATGGTTTCTGCTGTCGCTCATCATCTGTCTGGGCATTGCCTGGTTGCATCTGCGCTATACCACCCCGTATTACAGCGCCTATGCCAAGATGTTCGTCAAGACCAACAGTACCACCAGTCTGCGCACCACGAACGAATTGGGACGAGTGGTACAGAGCTACGGTATGGAGAACGAGAAATTGATTCTCAAATCCACAGGCATCGCCGAGGAGACCATTCGTGACCTGAAACTCTACACCCGCTATACGACGGATGGTTTGATCCGAAACAGAAGTCTATACAAAGACCAGCCCATCACCGTAGAAATCGACCCCGTAAGCGTAGAGAAACTGAACCGCCCCATCAACCTGAGGATCACCCGCAAGGGCGATGAATACCATGTAGAGGGTACCTATTATATTCCCATAGATGAGGTCTCTTCCAAGGGTCCGTACGGCATCGACCGTATGCTGTCAAAGTTCCCCTGCACCATTCGCACCAAGGCAGGCTACCTGACGTTCTATACCACCAATAATGTATTGGGTAATGGGGATACGGAGCTCGTGAGCATCAACTCCCCGGCCCGTGTCGCCGGATCGTATGCCGCACGCTTGAATGTAGCCGATCTGGAAGAATCCTCCATTCTCACTTTATCGATTGTGGATGATCTTCCCCAGCGAGCCATCGACTACCTCCGCCAGATTGCCACCAGTTACAACCGTCAGGCCAACGAGGACAAGAACGAGGTGGCCGTACGCACTGAGGAGTTCATCAACGACCGTATCGCCAAAATCAGCGGCGAGCTGAGCAGCACGGAGAGCACCATTGAGAGTTATCGCAACCGTCAGGCCCTCAGCGAGATGAAGGCCACCGTGCAGAAAGCTTCCGAGAATGCGAACCAAACCGAGCGGGCTATGAACGAGGTGAACATGCAGCTGATGTTCATCAACGACCTGAGCAACGCCATCAGCAATCCGAGCGCCAAATACCAGATGATGCCGGCCAACGTGACTGATGCTGCCGTATCGCAGCTCATTGCCCAATACAACACCATCGTGGGCCAGCGTAACCGCTTGCTCCGCACAGCGGCTGAGAACAGTCCTGCGGTGGAGCCCCTCACCCAACAGTTGGACGAGCTCTACAACAGCATCACGATGACGCTCGATCAGGCCCGTCACAATGCCGAGTTCCGTCGCAACATGCTCATGCAGCAACACGGACAGTATGTCAGCGCCGCCAACCAGTCGCCCGAGCACGAGCGTATGCTCTCGCAGATCGGACGCCAGCAGGAGGTGAAATCCGGCCTCTACCTGATGCTCCTCCAGAAACGTGAGGAGAACTCCATCTCCCTCTCATCTACGGCCGACAAGGGTAAGCTGATCGACACACCAAAGGTAGGTAGCCAGGTATCACCTAATCCCAAGAAAGAATATCTTATTGCTTTAGCTACTGGTCTGGCAATCCCGAGCCTGATATTCTTCCTCCTCTATTTTTTCCGCTACCGCATCGAAGGACACGAGGATGTGGTCAAACTCACAGACCTGCCCATCCTGGCCGATGTTGCTGTGGCCAACGAATCGGCCAAGAGCAAGGCCGACATCGTGGTACACGAGAACCAGAACAACCAGATGGAAGAGGTGTTCCGCGCCATGCGTACCAACCTGCAGTTCATGATGAAGGAGAACGACAAGGTCATCATGTTCACCTCCACCACCTCGGGCGAGGGTAAGACCTTCAACGCGGCCAACCTCGCGGTGAGCTTCGCCCTGCTGCACAAGAAGGTCATCCTTGTCGGTTTGGATATCCGTAAGCCCCGTTTGGCCGAGCAGTTCGACATTGAAGACGAGGTGCATGGTATCACCCCCATCCTCACCATCGATCATCCTACCGTGGAGGATGTACGGGCTCAGATCCTACCTTCAGGCGTTCACGACGACCTCGACCTGCTATTGGCCGGTCCGATTCCGCCCAACCCCACCGAAATCGTGTCACGACAGTCTTTGGATGAGATTTTCCAGATTCTCCGCAACCAATACGACTATATCATCGTAGATACCGCGCCTGTGGGTCTGGTGTCAGATACCCTGCAGATCGGTCGTGTCTGCGATGTCACCGTCTATATGTGCCGTGCCGACTATACCCCGAAGACCAGTTTCGAGCTGATCAACGGTCTGAGTGCCGATAAAAAGTTACCGAACATGGCCATCGTCATCAACGGTATCGACATGTCGAAGAAGAAATACGGCTACTACTACGGCTACGGTCGTTACGGCAAGTACAGTCGCTACGGTTCGTATGGCCGTTATGGAAGATATGGACGCTACGGCTCATATGGTAGTTATGGCAGCTACGGTACCTATGGCACCTACGGCAACTACTCGAAGAGCCGATATAGTAATAAGGAAGATGACTCCGTGAAACGTTAATTTTCAATTTTCAATTGATGTTAATCGCAGTAGATTTCGACGGAACCATCGTGGAGCATGAATATCCACGGATAGGACGGGAGATCCCGTTCGCTACAGAGACCCTTCGCATGCTGATCAACGACCGGCACCAGCTGATCTTATGGTCGGTACGCGAGGGTGACCTCCTGCAGGAGGCGATCGACTGGTGTCACGAGCGCGGGGTGGATTTCTACGCCATCAACCGCGACTTCCCTGAGGAGGATGTGGAGAAGAACATCCATTTCTCCCGCAAGCTCAAGGTCGATCTCTTCATTGATGACCGTAACATCGGTGGTCTGCCCGACTGGGGCACCATCTACCGCATGATCTCCGAGAACAAAACCTGGCGCGACATCATCCGTGAGCGCCAGCCCGAGAGTAATCCCGAACCACCCAAGAAAAAGTGGTGGCAGTTTTAAGTTATAAGTCAACGTACTTAACTATAAACTATTATCTTTAAACTATAAACTATAATATATCGTGCCCGCAGCATACATATTCATCATCGCCTCATTCCTGATGTCCGCCATCATGGCCTGTGTCATCATTCCCCGCATACTGCTGATCTCGCACAAGCACCAGTTGTACGACCTCCCCGATGAGCGGAAGATACACGACACACCCGTGCCGCGGTTGGGGGGATTGTCGTTCTTCCCCGTGGTAGTCATCTCCATCTCCCTGATGATGGCAGTACGTTACCTCCTGGGTTACGATGTGATCTTTATCCCCGAGCGAATTGTACTGGTGGAGTTCCTCTTCCTGCTGGCGGGTGCCACCATCTTGTATGTGGTGGGTGTAGGTGACGACCTGATTGGTATCACCTACCGTTCCAAGTTCGTTGCACAGATCATCTGCGGACTGCTGCTGGCTATATCTGGTTTATGGTTGCACGACCTTGACGGGTTCTTAGGCATCAATACGCTCCAAGCTCGCTACAGCTATCCCCTCACCATCTTCATCGTGGTGTATATCACCAACGCATTCAACCTGATCGATGGTGTGGACGGACTGGCCTCCGGACTGGTCATCCTGGCTCTCTCGGCCTTCGGACTCATCTTTATCAAGGAGCGACAGCTCATCTATGCCCTCGTGGCGTTCTCCACCCTGGGTGTGGTGGTTCCCTTCTGGTTCTATAATGTGTTCGGGAATCAGAAACGGGGACATAAGCTGTTCATGGGCGACACGGGCAGTCTCACCCTGGGTTTCATCATCAGCTTCCTCGCCCTCCGCATCTGTCTGACGGGTGCGCAGGAAGCGAACACCACGAATCATGTCATCGTGGCGATCAGTGCCCTCATCGTACCGTTGTTCGATGTGCTGCGTGTGGCGATCCATCGTATCCGCAAAGGGCGTAATCCGTTCATGCCTGATCGCAACCATATCCATCATAAGTTACTAAGGGCTGGTATGCATAAGCGTTATGTGGTGATCACCATCGTCAGTCTATCCCTGTTCTACATGGTGTTCAACTACCTGATCAACCGGTACATGAATGTCACGTACATTCTTATCATTGATTTCGCCCTCTGGATCGGTCTCCATGCCATCATTAATCATTTTATCAAGAAAGTAGAAGGGGTTCCCCACAGCATTTAATTTTCGGCTTGCGCCAGGCTCTAGGCTTGTATTTTGTCATTTCGGCGCAGGTGACTGCGCCGAAACTAGTACCCCTAGTAACACTAGTACAACTATCTAGTCCTACTCCCCTCCCTACGGGGGAGGGTCAGGGAGAGGCTCCTTCCCCCTTCGGGGTGAGCCATGCGTTTTCTTTCGGCTTGCGCCAGGCTCTAAGCTTGTCTTTTGTCATTTCGGCGCAGGTGACTGCTCCGAAACTAGTACCCCTAGTAACACTAGTACAACTATCTAGTCCTACTCCCCTCCCTACGGGGGAGGGTTAGGGAGAGGCTCATTTCCTCCCTACGAGGGAGGGGTAAGCGAAGCGGGGGTGGGGTGTTCTGCTCTAGCGTGATTTATTTTTCGCTTACGCCGAGTGTCTAACACCTATAAACATAGATTTGCATAATCCTCATGCACAAGTGAGATTAACTCGTCAAAATACTCATCAACAGACACTGTACTTGCCATCACGCGTTCTCTTGTAGAACTATCCTTCTCCTCCTGAGTGTAACAACGATAGCCCCCCTCATGATGAGTTATATGTTGTTCTGGAGTCAAGAATGGTTCTGATGCCATATCCGGCTCATTCTCTATGTTGCGATACTTCTTACTCATATACAATCTTTTACTGATTTCAATTGCAAAGATACAAAAAATAATATATAATCCGTCATTTGGCAGAATTATATTAACCGTTTGGACATATAAACTATTTTTTGTAGGAGACATCTTATATCTTTTATAAAAGAAATATGATATAAAACTACGCCAGGGCTCCTGCGCATGAAAAAACCAGTAACACTAGTCAATCCAGTACTACTAGTTCCTACTATTTTAAAGTTTTATTCTCCGCCCGGCTCTGATGCAGTCTTGTCAAATCGCAGAAATGGGATGCACAACGCATCCCATTTTCATTTTTACAAAAGGAATTCTTCGATACTTTGTGGAGTAATAACTTGATATGACGCAGATGGATAAGCGGCAGAGAATGCAGTAGGACACTTAGTGGTACTTTTATGGGCGTTCCACTTGAACTCATAGGCATGAATTTGTCCGTTTTCGTCTTCCAGATAGTCAATTTCCTTTTGCTGTTGTGTACGCCAAAACCATGACAACGAGATACTGTCGTTATAATAAATTCGTTTTACGCGCTCGGCAATGCAATAATTCTCCCATAATGCTCCAACGTCCGTACGACTTTCAACCTGTGAGAGATTCCCAATGACGGCATTACGTATGCCCAAATCCCAAAAGAATATCTTTCGACTAGTTTTCAGTTCATTACGAAGATTCCGACTAAAGCTACCAAGACGAAAAATAATGTATGACTTCTCAAGAATATCAATATAGCGCTCTACTGTTTTGGAATCAAGACCAATCAGTTTACCAATCTCATTGTAACTCACTTGATTTCCAATTTGATATGCTAAGGCTTGTAACAGTTTTGATAACTTTTCTGGTTTGCCAATACCATCGAGCGAAAGAATATCACGGTAAAGATAACTATTTGTCAGTTCCTTCAATACGATATGTTCATTACCTTGATTACACACCACTTCTGGATAGTAGCCGAAAACCATCCGATGAGGTATCATCCGCATCTCTTCAAGTAGATTTGTATGGGCAACCATCTCACTGAAAGTAAGTGGGAACATGCGGAATTCACGCTTCCGTCCTGTCAAGGGCTCATTAACTTTGCTGGCCAGTTCAAACGAACTACTCCCTGTGGCTATGGCTTGTACACCAGGTATTTGATCGGTCACCAATTTAAGTTTCATGCCAACATCTTGTATTCGTTGTGCCTCGTCGATTACTAGATAACGTTTGTTCCCTATAATAGCCTTCAATCGAGTAGAGGTCATCTGATTAAACAGTTCCTGAACATCGGGATCATCTCCATTCATCCATATCACATCATCTAATGAATCGAACAGAGTATGTAACAACGTGGATTTACCAACCTGACGCGCTCCCATCACTATGATAGCTTTGGGAGAACCTAGCAACTGCCTCAGTTTATTCTCAAGTGTTCTATGTATCATGACATCATTAATTTGTTTTCGTTGACAAAAGTAACTATAAATTTGAGATAATCCAAATATTCTTTAAGATTTTTGGAATTAAATCCAAAAATATTATAAGATTTTCGGAATTACATACATCAGCCGAAAGGAAATCATGGCTCACCCCGAAGGGGCAAAACGAGAGGTCGAGGAAGGAGCCTCTCCCTAACCCTCCCCAATAGGGAGGGAATTATAAAATCACGCCAGGGCTTTGATGCCCTGAGCGTACCTTAATGAACGAGCGACGAGGAGGAGCGGTTGAGCCCCTCCATATAGGGAGGGGATGGGGGTAGGTGGATGTTTCTTTTGCCTCTTTTCTTTGCGCCAAAGAAAAAGAGGGTAAAAAGATTGTTTCTTTGCATCAAAGAAAAAGAAGGAAATGTTTGTTTACTATGAAGACATAACATTTTTCTTATTTTTTTCTTCAAAAAGACACATATTTCCAAATTATTGTGTATTTTTGCATACTGTTTCTAACATCATGGATCAAATAACTGAAAAAACAGTCGATGTAGAGAGCATCCTGAAAGCTAAGATGGGCAGTAAGGCCAAATGGGTACCATCCCCGCTGGTCAGCTGGCTCAAGCGTATCTTGCATCAGGATGAAGTAAACAGATACCTATGGGAGAGTCGTCATCTCACGGGTACGGAGTGGCTCGAAGAGTGCGTGCGCTACCTCGATATGACCCTCGAATTGGAGGGAGAGGAGAACCTTCCTGACAAAGATGACGGCAAGTTATACACCTTTGTCAGCAATCATCCCCTCGGCGGTGCCGACGGCGTGGCACTGGGCAGTATTATCGGTCGCCACTACGACAGTCGTTTCCGCTATCTTGTGAACGATATTCTGATGAACCTTCCTGGTCTTGCACCCCTCTGCATCCCCATCAATAAAACAGGTAAGCAGAGCCGTAACTTCCCCGCCATGGTGGAAGCTGGCTTCCAGAGCGATAACCACATGCTGATGTATCCCGCAGGACTCTGTTCGCGGCGCATAAAAGGTGAAGTACACGATCTGCCTTGGAAGAAGACCTTCATTACCAAGAGCGTGGAGTATCAGCGCGATGTGGTGCCAATCCACTTCGGCGGACAGAACTCGAACTTCTTCTACCGTCTCAGTGGCTTTTGCGACAAGCATATCAAGAAGGTGAATATCGCCATGCTGTTCCTCGTAGATGAGATGTACAAGAACGTGCACAAGACCTTCCGCGTGAGCATCGGTAAGCCAATACCTTGGCAGACCTTCGACAAATCGAAAACACCAGCACAATGGGCACAGTATGTGCAGGACATTGTCTATCAACTATAGAACTTCAAACAATCATGGAACAAGAGATTATCAGTCCTGTCAGCAAAGAGCTGCTGAAGAGCGAACTCACCCGTGAGCGACAGCTCCGAATGACCAACAAAAGCAATAATGAGATCTATGTGGTGACAGCTCACCAGGCACCCAATGTCATGCGCGAGATCGGTCGATTGCGTGAGATCGCCTTCCGCGAGGCTGGCGGCGGTACGGGCAAGGAGGTGGACATCGATGAGTTCGATACCTGCGAAAACTGCTACAAGCAGCTTATCGTGTGGAATCCCGACGAGGAGGAGATCATCGGCGGCTACCGTTACCTGATGGGTACCGACTGGGAACTGGATGACAACGGACAGCCTATCCTTGCTACCAGTCATATGTTCCATTTTTCTGAAAAATTCTTACGCGACTATATGCCCTACACCGTTGAGTTGGGCCGTTCTTTCGTTGCACTTGAATACCAGAACGTACAGAAGAACACCAAGAGCATCTTCGCCTTGGATAACCTCTGGGACGGACTTGGTGCCCTCACGGTGCTCTTCCCCAATCTGAAATATTTCTTTGGAAAGATGACCATGTACCCCTCGTATGTGCGTAAGGGTCGTGACATGATTCTCTACTTCCTGAAGAAGCATTTCGACGATAAAGAGAACTTGATTACCCCGATGAAACCGCTCATTTTGGAATCTGATCCAGATGAACTCGAGCGCCTTTTCAGTGGCAATAACTTCAAGGAGGACTATCGTATTCTGAACTCTGAGGTTCGCAAAATGGGTTACAATATCCCACCATTGGTAAACGCCTATATGGGATTGTCTCCCACGATGAAACTCTTCGGTACCGCCATCAACTACGGCTTTGGTGATGTAGAAGAAACAGGTATTCTTATCGCTGTTGATGAAATTCTTGAACAAAAGCGCGTTCGTCACATCGACAGCTTTATCAGGGAGCATCCCGATGCCCTGAAGATTACCAGCGGTGCGAATAACGTTATCTACAAGGAAAAGGAGTAATATCTATCCTTAGAAAGTTCACATTGGGCGATCTTTTCCGTCTTTTGCACTTGTGATCTTAATCCTGTTCATTACGCAATTTGCGTTAACGCAATTTGCGTAATGATGTTCCAATGATAGTTTTTCTCTCCAATAAACGAAAACTACCCGCCCATGCGAAGAGTGTAATTAGGCTAGTTACACATAGAAACTAGGCTGGTTGGGGCATGTTAGAAGGCAGATAACGGGGTGAAAGTAGGCTTGTTGCTTAGTGAATAGATAATAGATAATAGATAAGACAAATGTGGGAGCAAAAAGGGTGGCAGATGTGGTAGATGTGGCAGTAGTTTTATAAACATTATAGAATAATATATAAAAGTCTCGTGCGCGAATATATATATAGTTATAAAAACATATACC
>JBGUJY010000004.1:0-20644 GCA_045114185.1 Prevotella sp.
GACAAGATGACCGCAGAGCAGGCACGGACTTTTCGCGATGATGTGCTGAATATCGTCAGTCAGATTCCTTATGGGAAGGTGACGACCTACGGTCATATTGCCGCATTGGCTGGATGGCCGAGTCATTCAAGAATGGTGGGACGCACTCTGCGCTATACCCCTGAAGCCAGGTCACTTCCTTGTCATCGGGTGGTGAATCAAGTAGGAAGAACCGCTCCTGGGTGGAGTCGCCAACGGTTACTCTTGGAAGAAGAAGGTGTCTGTTTCAAACCCAATGGACATGTGGACATGCAGAAACATCTCTGGGAGCCCACATTATTACTATAATAAAAGAAGAACAAAAGGAAACATACGATGGAACAAATTGAAAGAATCAAGATGATGGAGCAACATCTCGACCGTGCTTCGCAGGCTGTGATGAAGTTGTCAGCAGCCCTAGATGACTATGCCGAGGTGCAGGAATCTATCCGTGAGTTGGAGAACTATTATGGTAGTGATGATTGGAAACAAGACTTTTCCGACGATGAGCAAGGACTGCTCCCCAAGGACCTGAAACGAGGGGTGCTCAGCGAGGACGGTATCTGGAATGTGTTGACAGACAGTCGTGATCTTAATACCCGTATGAAGGAGTTCGTTTCCAAGAAGAAACGTAAACAATAAACGAAGACACACCGCCACTTATTTATGCTTTCAGATTGTAAGTAAACCAAGATGCATTACTTTCAATTTGATATTTATCGACAAAATGAAGAAAATTATTGTCGATACTTTTGTGCGTTTGCTTGCAAAATGTCGTATCTTTGTCGCAGAATTAAGACAAAGTGTAAGTATTCAAATAACCACAAACACCAAAAAGATTATGGAAGTATTAAGATTTCAGGTTGTCGGTGAGGCCTTCAAGAAGAAGCCACTCGACGTAAAAGCACCCGCAGAGAGACCTTATGAGTATTTCGGTAAGAAGGTCTTCAACCGCGAAAAGATGTATAAGTACCTGCCCAAGGACGTGTACGAGAAGATGGTCGATGTGATTGACAACGGCGCACGACTCGATCGCGACGTGGCTGACGCAGTAGCAGCAGGTATGAAGCAGTGGGCCACAGAGAATGGCGTGACACACTATACACACTGGTTCCAGCCGTTGACAGAAGGAACCGCTGAAAAGCACGACTCATTTATCGAACATGACGGCAAGGGCGGTATGGTAGAGGAGTTCACAGGTAAGCTGCTCGTACAGCAGGAGCCTGACGCCTCATCATTCCCCAGCGGTGGTATCCGTTCTACCTTCGAGGCTCGTGGCTACTCAGCCTGGGATCCCACATCCCCTGTCTTTATCATTGAAGATACACTCTGTATCCCCACCGTATTTATCTCTTATAGCGGTGAGGCACTCGACTATAAAGCTCCGCTGCTGCGCGCCCTCCATGCAGTGAACGTAGCCGCAACGGAAGTATGTCATTACTTCGACCCCAGTGTCAAGAAAGTAACTTCCAACCTCGGTTGGGAACAGGAGTATTTCCTGGTGGATGAAGGACTCTATGCCGCTCGTCCCGACCTGCTGCTGACTGGTCGTACCTTGATGGGACACGATTCTGCCAAGAACCAGCAGATGGATGACCACTACTTTGGATCGATTCCTGAGCGTGTGGCAGCCTTTATGCGCGACTTGGAGATTCAGGCACTGGAACTTGGCGTGCCTTGCAAGACCCGTCATAACGAGGTAGCACCGAACCAGTTTGAGTTGGCACCGATCTTCGAAGAGACCAACCTCGCAGTGGATCACAACATGATGTTGATGTCGTTGATGAAGAAGGTAGCCCGCAAGCACGGATTCCGCGTACTGTTGCATGAGAAGCCTTTTGCCGGCATCAACGGTTCTGGTAAGCATAACAACTGGTCACTCTCTACCGACAACGGCATCCTGCTGCATGCTCCTGGTAAGACACCCGAGCAGAACCTGCGTTTCGCTACATTCATCGTAGAGACACTGATGGGTGTTTACAAGCACAACGGACTGCTGAAGGCCAGCATCATGTCAGCCACCAATGCCCACCGTCTGGGTGCTAACGAGGCTCCGCCAGCCATCGTATCCAGCTTCCTCGGTAAGCAGGTAAGCGAACTGCTCGATCATATCGAAACAGCCGATAAGGACTTCCTATCTATGACTGGCAAGCAGGGACTGAAGATGGATATCCCCGAGATTCCTGAACTGCTCATCGACAATACCGACCGTAACCGTACCTCACCTTTCGCCTTCACCGGTAACCGCTTCGAGTTCCGTGCCGTAGGTTCTGAGGCTAACTGCGCCAGCGCCATGATCGCCCTGAACAGTGCTGTGGCCGAGGCATTGGTTGACTTCAAGAAACGTGTGGATGCTAAGATTCCTGAGTTCGAGAAGAAGCTCGCTGGCACAGAACACAGTGCTAAGTATCATGCCATCATCGACGTGCTGCGCGAAGATATCAAGACCTGTAAGCCCATCCGCTTCGACGGTAACGGCTACAGTGACGAATGGGTGATTGAAGCTGAGAAGAGAGGACTGGATGTGGAGAAGTCATGTCCGAAGATCTTCGAGCGCTACCTCGACAAGGAGAGCATTGAGATGTTCGAGAGTTTGGGTGTGATGAACAAGAAGGAGCTGGAGGCCCGCAACGAGGTGAAATGGGAAACCTACACGAAGAAGATCCAGATTGAGGCTCGTGTACTGGGTGATCTCTCCATGAACCACATCATCCCCGTGGCTACTCACTACCAGAGCGCCCTGTTGAAGAATGTGGAGAACATGACAGACATCTTCCCCATCGACAAGGCCGAGAAGCTGAACGCACGAAACATCAAGATCATTGAGGAGATTGCCGAGCGCACCTCAGCCATCGAGAAAGGTGTGGATGAACTGGTTGCTGCCCGCAAGCTCGCCAACAAGATCGAGGATGAGCACGACAAGGCCATCGCCTACCACGATAGCGTGGAGCCGAAGCTCGACGAGATCCGCTACCAAATTGACAAGCTGGAGCTGATCGTGGACGACGCCCTCTGGCCACTGCCGAAATACAGAGAGTTACTGTTTATCCGATAAACACACGCCTATCCCCCTCGTTTGGGGGGGATATGGCGGTTCACATCAAACAATTCTTCGACGAGCTATGTTTCTTCGTCGATTTCTTTTTTGGTTGTTTGAAGTTTGCGTAATGCGAGAGCAGAACCACACATGCTTGGATTCTGCCGAGCGCGAGCAAACTGGAACTCTTGTTCAAGTTTGCACGAGGACCTGATGCTGAGATAGTATCAGGTCCTTTTTCACTTACATAATCGTACTTTGGCTTCGCCGAAGATACTTTCACTCGGAAATGAAAAGAAAAACAAGTTTTCCTTTTGCATTTCTCTCGTTTATTCGTATCTTTGCGGATGTATATGGAAACAAACCGTACTTTTCAGCATCGGGTAACCATAGCCGGCATCATTGTTCCTATCATCATGGCAGTCATGGCTATGTATTTCCTCTGGCACCGAACCGCCATTCATTTGATCATTGGCTTCGGTCTGATAGTTCTTGTGGTCTTGATGCTGGAACGACTCCTGCACACTTGTTATATCGTCACTGCCGACCAGCTGATTATTGACAGGGGTCGACTTGACCAGAAACAGACGATACCCCTCCAAGACATCAAGCGGATCACAAAGATCAAACGCAAATGGCTTGCATCATATATCCTGATAGAATATGGCGGAAGGAACGAGACATCTGTGCAGCCACAGAACGAAGACAGTTTCATCCAAGAGATACAAAAAAGACAAGATAACAATGAAGATATTCAATAAACACTGGCTATTGTGGATCCTCTTGTCGTTCATGCCCCTGACTGGTTGGGCACAGATCACTACAGAAGAGGAATCCGACGACGAATCCATCCTAGACGAAACCCTGGCGGTGATGAACGACACCATCCTGTCAGACACGCTGGCCATCGACTCATCACTGGTTTGGCCCAACAATGTGTGTGCCCGTCTGGACAACTTGCTCAAGAGTAGTATGTTCAAGACCTCCATGGTAGGACTGCAGGTCTATGATCTCACGGCCGACTCCATCCTGTACCAGTATAACGAGAAACAGTGTATGCGACCAGCCTCAACCATGAAGATGATCAATGCCGTCACCTCACTTGACAAGTTGGGTGGCTCGCACCTGTTCAAGACGGAACTGCGCTATACGGGAAAGATCGACAGCTGTACGCTCCGTGGGAATATCTATTGCAAAGGTGGTATGGATCCGCTGTTCAACATTGATGACATGCATGCCTTCGTGGATGCCCTGCTGAAGAAAGGTATCGACACCATCCGCGGAAGAGTCTATGCGGACGTGTCCATGAAAGACCGTGACTTGTTAGGCGAGGGCTGGTGTTGGGATGATGACAACCCCGTGCTCAGTCCGCTACTCATCGGTAAGAAGAACAACTTCATGAAACGATTCTGTCAGGTGATGAAGGAAGAAGGGATTGTCCTCGTTGGTGACACCCTCTATGGCATGACGCCTGCCAATGCCAACCATCTCTGTACCCGCATCCATAGCATGGATGAGGTGTTGATGCGTATGATGAAGAACAGTGATAACCTCTTCGCTGAGTGTATGTTCTACCAACTGGCAGCCAGCACGGGCACCAAGGGTGTTTCCGCCAAGGCGGGCAGGAATATGGTGAACCGACTGATCAACAAGTTGGGATTCCGCCCCAGCGACTACTACATTGCCGACGGCAGCGGACTCTCCTTATACAATTATGTGTCGCCAGAACTGGAAGTGGCGTTCCTCCGCTATGCCTATGCCAACGAAGACATCTACCAGCACCTGATTGATGCCATGCCGATTGCCGGTGTTGACGGCACCTTGGAGAAACGTATGCGTAGCGGATATGCCCACACAAATGTGAAGGCCAAGACAGGTACGGTAACAGGTGTGAGCGCCCTGACAGGTTATTGTACGGCCGCCAACGGTCATCAGTTATGTTTCTCGATCATCAACATGGGTATTCGCAAGGCCGCCATCGGAAGGAACTTCCAGGACCATTTCTGCGAAGCACTCTGTATGCCATAAAAAAACAATCGTATGGAAAATATCAAGATCTGGGTGGAGAACCTCATCAGCATGATGGGTGTCAAGGGTGACATGATTCCCATTACCCGTCATATCCTGTTGGTACTGGTGGCTATCTTGCTGGCCGCCATTGCCGGATTACTTTGTCGGAAGATCTTCGTGCCCATCATCATGCGGATCACGGCCAAGACAGAGGCCAAATGGGATGATGTGCTCTTCAACAAGAAAGTGCTGGTTTCCGCCAGTCATATCGTACCTGCCATCGTCATCTGGTGGTTGCTACCCTTGGTGTTCTTCCAGTTCCCCGTTGTCAGGGAACTGCTGACCCGCATCACCGCCATCTATATCGTGGTGATGTTGGTCAAGACCGTCCTCGTGTTCCTTTCCGCCATCAAGGATCTGGAAGGGGAACAGCGCAGCAACAAACAGCAATACCTCTATTCGTTCATTGGGGTTTTACGACTGGTAATGATCTTCGTGGCAGCGATTATCGTGGTGTCCATCATCATCGACAAAGATCCGATGAAGCTGTTTGCAGGACTGGGTGCTACCTCTGCCATCCTGATGCTGGTATTCCAGGATACCATCAAAGGACTCGTTGCTGGTATTCGACTGACCAGTAACGACATGTTACATAAAGGTGATTGGATTACCGTTCCCAAGGCAGGGGCCAACGGAACAGTAGAAGAGATGACGCTCACCACCGTGAAGATCCGTAACTTCGACAATACCATCATCACCGTTACACCACAGACCTTAGTAGATGACTCCTTCCAGAACTGGACAGGCATGCAGGAAGGTGACGGACGAAGGGTGAAACGCGTGGTCTATTTCGATTTCAGAAGTATTCATGTCGTCGATGAACCACTTCGTCAGCAGCTCATCGATAAGAAATTGGTAAAGGAAGAGGATATCAAGGCAGACTCCGTGAACCTGACCCTCTTCAGATACTATATTGAAGCGTACCTGAAGAAACGCTCGGATGTCAATGCCAAGATGACGCTGATGGTACGACAGCTGGAAACGAACCAATATGGAAACGGACTCCCTCTTGAGTTCTATTTCTTCCTGAAAAACAAGGAGTGGATTCCTTATGAACACCTCCTTGCCGACATCATGGAATATATCTATGCCACGGCACCGCTGTTCGGCTTAAGCATCTACCAGCGGCCCGCAGCTCCATAGACATTGTTTTGTTACTTCGTGACCTGTGTCACGGCCTTTCCGATACAACCGTTCGGCATCTGCACATGAATCAATGCGCAGACCGTAGCGGCAATATCGGTGATATGACATTCCGCCTGCGTACTACCATGCTGTACGCCCCATCCCATCAGCAGGAAGGGGATATGACAGTCGTACGGGTTCCAGCAGCCATGGGTAGTACCCTCACCAATCGTATCTCCCACACCGTAATAGGCAGGCTTCAGGATAATCTGGATGTCGCCGCTCCGCTGCTGGTTGTAGCCATTGACAGCCTTCTCGCGAATGATGGCAGGAACGCTGGCATCATTGATCTTCTCCAGATCAAAACAGTAGGCAACCTCCTTCTTGGGTTTGAGATAGTTGATCACGGCCGTCTTTATATTGTTGATATCCAGTCTTTCATTGGCGATCTTCTCGTGGTTGAGCACCACCTTGTAGTCCATGATACGAGTCACCAGATCTGACTTGCCTGTGATTTCTTCCAACATCGCATTCAGGTTCTTCACCTCCTGTTTTTCATAGAAAGGACCAGAAGGTATTTTATGTTGCTGGTTCTGCAGGATACCGTTGGCGGCACCATGGTCGGCCGTGAGGAACACGAGGTAGTTACCCTTCCCTACCTCACTGTCAAGGAAGCTGAAGAAATCGGCCAACTGCTTATCCAGTTCCACATACTGTGCATGTGTCTTCTCGTGGTGGGTACCGAAGCTATGACCGGTGATGTCGGGGCATGAGAAACTCAGCGTGAGCATATCGGTCTTCTTACCCTGTCCCAGTCGTTCATTCCTGACAGCCACCTTGGCCATTCCCACCGTAATCTCGTTACCGTAGGGCTCAAACTGAATGAGGTCGATCAGATCAGCATCTTTGTTTTTCTTCTCCAGTTGCTTGATCTCCCTACCGATACGTTCATTGTAGGTCTTCACCCACTTAGGCAATTCCTGCATGTAATAGGTACTGGAGATGAAGCAGAACGCTTTCTTGTCGAACCAGTAGGCGGCATCGGCGCTATGACCGGCAGGCAGGATGGCGGCACGATCCTTGAAGCTGACACCAATCACCTTCGCCTCCCAGTTCGTGGCAGTCTTCAGTTCATCACCGATGGTTGTTGCCAGCATATTCCTGGGTGACATCTGTCCGGCTTTCGTATCACTGCCCACAGTCTGTACCGAACCATCCTCGCAGCAATAAGTCATCTTACCTTCAATCATGAAGTTATTACCAGCGATACCATGAATGCTGGGGACACTACCCGTGAAGATACTCGTATGACCAATAGCTGTCACTGAGGGAATGTAGTTGATCTGACAGTTCTCGCAGTTGAATCCTTCGTTCATCAACCGTTTGAATCCGCCATCACCATATTCATCGTAGAAACGATAGAGGTAGTCCCACCGCATCTGATCAACGGCAATGCCCACCACCAGTTTCGGACGATCTTGCGAGAATGCCGCCACACTTACCAGCAGCATCAGAAAAGATAAAATTAGTTTTTTCATATAGTTCAAAGTTCAATATTTAAAGTTCAAAGCTCAAAATTTAAAATTCAAAGTTCAAAGCTCAAAGTTTAATATTTAATGTTTAATGTTTAATGTAATAATTATCTTGTTAACGAGAATTTCATGCTCAGACCGAAATCCTGCGTGGTTGTCGGATACGAGTTGCTCGACAGCAACGGTGTATTTACCTGACGGTCGTAGTAGAAGCTCATGGTGAGCAGGCGTGACAAGGTGTAGTCGGCATTGAACGCCAACTTAAAGGCCTTGTTACCGCTGCTGGCAGAGCTGGTCATCGAAGCGATGTCGCGCACGATGGCAGCCTGACTGCGGTAGCTCACGTCAAGACGGATATTCAGGTCGTGGTTGATACCCTTCTTCCTGGATGACGACTGTGTTGACTGTGTCCGCTGGGAGTCGGAAGAATCATTCCCCTTACCCTTGTTCGACTTCACCTTACGTGCGCCACCCAGACCGAAGAAGTTGAAATCATTGATCTTATAGCCCATGCCCACTACCCAGTCACGACTGATCGCCTCATTGATCTGCACACTGGTCATCGACAGTGTCATATTCCTTGTCGTACGATATTCCACCTTGGCGGTCATATTATTCAGGAACGTCATATCCACACCCAGCAACGGTGAGAACGACTCGTTGATGCTGACCGTAGAGACATTGTACATCGAGCTGGGGATAGGGTTACCCGTGGTGGCGTCAACCACGAAGCCCGTACCGTTCATATACTCCATGAACGTGCTGTACGAACTATATCCACCCACGGCATAGATGCTCTTGTACGAGTGGTTGATGTTCACACTCTTGAAATGATCCTGGAACCAAGGCAGCTGACCCAGTCCGCTGTATCGGATGGTCCAGTTAGGCAGGAGTTGCGTCAAGGCTGGGAAGATCTTCAAGCCACTGCCACCCATCGAGGTATAGGTATTGAGGAAGGCAGGCACCATCACATCTGCACTATAGGGATTCACACTACCGTTCTCCGGGTTGTAGGGTTGACCAGCCAACGTGGAGCCCCTTGGATAGACGGCATCCCTGTATTGACCCTCCACACGCTGACGGAAGCCCTCCAATGACTGACAGAAGTCCTCGAACGACTTCGACTTATAGCCGTTGTTCGCATTACCCATTCCTTCGAGGGCGCTGCGCAGACTGATCGTCGTCATCGTCAGTGATCCCCCGAGGTTCGTGGGCATTCCCACGTACATATAATGGATGTTCTTCGTCTTCGATTCCGTTCTGCTGGCATTCAGGTCGATCTTGAAGTTCCTCACAGGCTCCAGTGTCATTCTGATTTGCACATCCTCCGACAGATTCGTGGCAGCAGGAGTAGAGACACCGTCGGCCATGAGCAACCAGTTGTTCTCTGCCGCCTTGTCGATATAGCTGTCATCGATGAAGCCGAAGGCGAAATCCAATCCTGGTGACATCAGACCATCGCGTCGCTGTCCCAGCATATTTCCAATGGTGGGAAGGAATCCCGGCAAGGCCATGCTATACGTATTACGGTAAGAGAAGCTGATGTTCCTCACCATCATCAGTCCGCGGGCCACCACCTGTGCGGTCTTGTACCAAGTCTCATCATCGTGTGGCTCCTTAGGTGTCACCGTCAGTTTGAGCGTAGTGGAAGTATCCACCTTCGTCGTGATGCGAATCTTGTTGGCATCCTCCACCTTATATTTAATCGGGAAGGTCCTACCCTTCTCGGTCTTGGCCGTCACAACCAGCTTCTTACTGTTCTTACCATGATTCACCGTAATCGTAGAGTCAGGAATCAGGGTGATCTCCTTCTCGAATCCCTTCTTGTTCTTGGGCAGGGCCGCCTGTTCCTTATCGTTCTGTTTGTTCTGGTCCTTCGTATCCTTTGCGTTCTTGTTCGTACTCGTCGTATTCTTCTTCGGTGCCCTGTTGAACCGTTCATTGGTCTTCTTCAGGAACGGGATATGCGCATACAGTTTCTCCATGTTGAACGTACCGTTCAGACTGAACTGACGGTTATTCGAGATATTGTTACCCAATGAGGTACCATCCTCCAGATCCGTTCCACGTTGCCAGTTGTAGGTAGCACTGTAGCTTGCATCCGTATTGATCCAGTCGAAGATCGGTATCAGGTTCAGCGGCACCTGGTAGGAGGCACTGAAATTCTGACTGTAATCCAGCGGTGCTCCCAGATGTTTGATACTGGTCCATACCGAGTCTTTCCATGCCTCATACTCCGTAGGATAGAGATTCTTGTTGATCGGCGTATAAGGCTCCTCCACCTGAGCATGTGTGGCGGAGTTGAAATTCATGTGGAGGTTACGGGTAAGGTCCCAACGAAGAGAGAAGTTACGATTCCACAGGAACTGCTCATTGAAGGTCAGCGGCAGCTGCGAGTTCTCCAGACTCTCCATGTCGCGCTCCTGCAGCTCATAGTAGTTCCTCACGATATCCGAGTTGAAGGTAACGCTCTGCGGCAGGTAGTTCAGTCCGAAGCGCTTGAAGATTTCCACCCATTTGCTCTTACTCTTGGCGAACACCTTCTTGAACGGCTCGAAGGTCTTATAAACCGGCGAATACGAATAGTTCATCGAGCCTCGCCAGTCATCCTCATTCTCATAGACGGTGGTCTCACCGCTGGTATGACGGTGGGAATGACTGTACGAGAACGAGAAGTTACCCGGATCATAAGGCATAGGGTGCCGTTTGGTCTTGATGCCCACGCGCACGTTCGACAACGAGAAGTTGGTATTGGTGGTCTTGGTCACGGCAATGCTCTCGATGGAGTCACGCTCAAACCTACTGCCCGTAGCATCCAAGGCATCCTTCAGTTCCATATCCGTATCCAGAGGATTGTACTTAGGACTGGATTTCTCTTTCGAAATCGAGTAGTACAGCGGTGCAGACACCTTGGCCTTGTCCGGGAAGAACTTACCCAGCTCGATGCTGGCCGTAGCACTGTATGCACCGAAGTTATCCGTGCTCCGTTCGTTCACACCCTGCTCCAGTCCGCCGAAGCCCTCAGAGGTATAACGACCGGTCATGTTCACATTACCCACATCCGACAGTTGCATGTTCAGGGCGCCCTGTGCAGCCCAACCACCCTCGTTGTTGTATTCCTTCAGACGAAGCTCGTTCACCCATACCTCACCCGACTTCAGATCAGCCGACAGGTTACGCACACCAATGATCATGGTCTTCACGTCGCCCAATGTCGGGTTACCCACGATACTGATCTTGTTATTGGGTTTATCATCGGTATAGGTACTATACACACGGTTATACGAAGCCCGTCCTTCGGCCTTGGCCTTGTTACGCTCTTTCTTCAGGTCGGTGAACACAGAGAGTGGCACATCCAGCATGTTCTCCTCGGGCCATACAGCGCGCTGGTCGGAAACAGAATAGCGGTTATAGGCGGGATCGCGATGCGGGGTGAGCTTCAGCGGAATCTCATACTCATAGTAATTACTCTTGTAGTCGGAACCCAAACGAACAAACACGGCCAACTGATGATCCTGCAGGTTTGTGGTATTCTCCTGCATGGCATTGGCATGTACGAACATCTGGATGCGCTTATACTGACGCAGATCCACGCTGGTATTCTTATACACCGCCTTCGACTCCCCTGAAGAGAGGTTGGTCACCTCAATATCGAGAGCCTGCTCGTTACTCTCCACCAGCTGTGGCTGTGTAGGATCCTGTTCACGACGGATGCCTGGAGGCAGTACGTAGTTCACAGGCTCCTTGTCGATATTCTCCTCGATGTTCACGGCACTCACCGCCATCTTTCCGCTCTCGGCGGCACCTGGGTTCAGCGACTGCTCATAGACGCGCCATTCACCGCGTACCAGGTCTAGACTACCGAATCGCATCACGATGGGACGTTTGAAGTTCGTGCAGAACATACGCATGAAACGTACAGAGGTGAAGTCGTTGATTGATCCGAACTTCTCTTCATAGTCATCCAGCGGAATACGGAACTGATACCACGTCACGGTCTCCCTGGCTCCGTTGCGCAGGGCCACCTCCCCTTCACGCTTGTCAACGATGAAGTTCGTACCGATCTTCATGTCCTCAGGACGGATGCTGACATGGTACTGGAAATACTTCTCGTACTCGTTCAAGGTGTAGTCCTGGTTGATATCCTCCACGTCGGGGGTTGACTTATACGCGGTGCTGTAACTCTCAGGACTGTTCTCGTTATCGGGTGAGTTACCCTGCGGGTTGTTGATGCGCTTGTAACGACGCAGCACAGGCGCCTCGATGCGGTCGAAATCAGAGCCGCGGAAATAATGGTAGTCATCATTAGCGGGGTCAGCCTGGATCGAGTCGTACACCTCCGGACTCACCCTACCATTGATGGCAGCGAGGTAATCACGATAAACACCGTAGTTACGCTCCTCATCGTCGTTCAATCCGTTATAACCCACATCCTGCAGGTTACGTGATCCTGATGTGGTGGCAAAAGCGTAGGTCACCGTGGATTGCGTAGGAATCTTTCCCCACTGGGTGGTGGTGAAGCTCTGTGAGCCATCCACCGGCATACCGCTCTCGTAGAATTTCTTTCCGTCGCGCAGCACATCCTCGCTCATCTCACCCAGGTTGATATAGAAGTCACCACCATATTGCGAAGCATCCTCCTTCTCGCGTGAATAGATGAAAGGATCCATCAGCCAGAACTCGATATACTCCACGTTGGCTGTCTCGAAATCGTTCGTGTCGAGCTTTCGCATCATACCACCCCAACGTTTCTCAGGAATCGGCAATGTACCATCTCTATTCAGTTCGGTATCGAGGTTATACGGACCGCGTTCATTGGGATAGAAGGCGAGGTTCAGGATGGGCAGCGTGGCCGTAGCACCGTTATAACTGCTCTGGTCGCGGGCTGGATAGAGCTCCTTGACATAGATCTCGCGTACATAATGATTAGAGAGTTGGTTCAGGTCGCTCTTGATATGACTCGGTGTGAGGGATGAACTACGGCGCGTGAACAGCGGGTCGATATGGTACCACGACAAGAGTGCGCGGTTATAACCACTGCTTACACCCGTCTTGTCAGCACTCTCAGGGAACATCGAAGGCACACTGGAGAGTACCCATGAGGTAGGTGTCGACACATCAATGGTGTTCTTCGTATTCTCGAAGTCATCCAGATACGAGGCATTGTCCTGAATGCCATGTGAGTTTCCTGCAATCAACTGGGCGAACTCACCCGTGAACGAGATCTGTGAAGGAGCCGTACAATGCAATCCCGGCAGCAAGTCGAGCATATTGGTGAGCCACTGACTCTCCTTCTTCCAGTTGATATTTACACCCCAGATGGTATTGTTCAGCGGTTCGCTACCCATGCTCACCTTCGTGGTGAGGGCCTGCTCCGACAGGTGCTGGAACGTACCGCTCAGCTGGAAGTTCTTACTGAAGTCATACTCCCAGTTCACACCATACATCGTCTTTCGTTGCTGTCCGTAGTCGGTATTACTCTCTGAACTCACATTCACCGGTGTTCCTGCATCGATGATGCTCTGGTTGAGGATGGTCACCTCACCCGCGTTGTAGTCAACACTATAGTCGGAACCCTCTGTCAGCGTCACACCACCTGCTGTTACCACCACACTACCCTGCGGCACATAGCTGGCACCTAACGAGATCACGTTGGCAGAGGTACCGCGGTATTGTCCTACCAGCTGGTACTTATCCTTCTCGGCAATCTGCTTGGCGATGGTCTTGGTAGAGTCGTACAACTCATGGAAGCAGTATTTCTCGGCAATCTCAGGAGCCACGCCCTTATCTGTCAGCGCCTTGTAGAGATAGTCGCCAAACGGTTCTGCCTCAGGAAGGAATACACGACCGTTGCTCACGGTATAGCCTTGCACATAGTCGAAATAACCGTTCGAGTGCGCCTTGTTGTTATTATCCAGACGGTCGGCTCCCAACAGTTTGATGATGGTCTGGTCCTTTACCTGCGATTCGGGGATATACGAGAGATAGACACCTGCCGTGTCGCTCTGGAACTTCACGTCCAGACGGAACTTATCCTTTTCCACCGACGATGCCAAGTAATACACGTTCTTCATCATCAGGTCCCAGTTACCCTGCTGGGGGTTGTTACTGGTGTTCTTCAATGACTTGACGAAGAGTGCCTGACTCACATCGGTAATGTCGCTGGCGAACTCACCCACCTGATAGGTCGTACCGCCGTAGGTATATTCATAGGCCACGGCCAGCACCTGATCGGTCTGCAGCGAGGTGTTCAACGACACATAACCCAACGCGTTGTTCAGCGTGTATTCCGAAGGATTGAGCAGTCGTGCGCTCTCCAGCTTCTCGTAGTCGGTACCACCCACGAAGCCCGGAATGGCATCCAGTTCCGTAGATGTCTGGTCGATATCTCTTGCGGCAGCATGCTGCTGTACCAATGTAGCATACTCCGTATTGGCGGCATTGTTAGGCACGGGCTGACCCGTGATTGTCCAGTTGGAGTTCGACACCCTGGTGTTCTCACCCAGATCCGTCAGCGCCACGATATTACGGGTATTCGTTGTCGTACCCGTCTTGTTCGTCATCCAAATCTCCACACGGTTGATGGTTACACCCGTGGTGAGGTTCGGCAGCGTCTTCATGGCACCATCGTAACGGTCGCGGAAATACAGCGAGAGGAAGAAGTGTCTGTTCTCCTCATAGTTGGCGGCATTGAGCTCGAAGGCTGTTGTCTGCACACCACCCTTGCTGGACACGCTCCGTGAGTTGGATTTCTTCTGCGATACCACCGTCTGCAGTTTCAACCTACCGAACTGCCAGTCGCTGCGGATACCGAAGAGAGATGAGGCACCGCGCACCAGGGATGAGTTACCCGGGAACGACACGTTACCTGCCTCCACGAGTTTGATGGTCTCATCCTCCTTACCGTCGTATTTCAGCTTCAGGTTCTGCGAGTCGAAGTCGAACGTGGCATCCGTGTTGTAGTTCAGGTTCATGTTCACCTTATCACCCACCTTACCGTTCACGCTCAGGTTGATCTTCTCGTCGAAGTTCATGTTGGTGGTCTTACGGTTGCGGATGGGCAACGACGGGTTGTCGATGTTCTTCATGGTAGCACCGAACTTCAGTTCCGCCGTACCTTGTGTCTTGATGCGTACACCGCCAGGACCGAAGATCTTCTCTGCCGGACCCAGGTCGAAGTGCATATCGCTGAACGAGAACTTCTCCTTACCGTTCGATTCGAACACCTCTTCGTTCTTCGAGCGGAAGAAGCTGTTGCGCATCTGTCGTTCGCTCCATTTGCCGTATTCCTCGGCAGTCATCATGATGGGCGTACCCAGATAGGAAGTACCCATCATCGAACCGATCACATAGCGTTCCAGCGTATCGTTATAGACCACCTTCTGCTCGATATTCTCAGGCATCGACAGGTCGGTTGTCCTTCTTTGCAGATCCTCTTCCGTGATGGGCTGGGTGCGTTGAATCCGCCAGCGGGGATGCAGCAACGAGTCGGGAATCTCTTCCTCTTCCATCAGGATAGGTTGTGCCGTTATCTTAGCGGTATCCTTGCGTGTCCTGTTCTGCTGGTTGTTCTGTCCGCGATTATTCTGTGTGTTTTGTCGTCGTACCGGATTCTGAGGTTCCTGAGGCGAGAAGCGGGCGAATTCCTGCTGAAGCATGGGCACGTCGCTCCAGGCGAGCACGCTAATGCCCACCAGCAACATCCATATCATCTGCTTCAGTCGCTTCATCCTCTAATGTTTAATCTCTAATCTTTAATGTTTAATGTTCAATGTTCAATGTTTAATCTACTTAATTTGCTTTAACGCCATCTTCACCACCTGTTCCACAGGCAGGTCAGGCTGTTCCTTCAAGATGGCGATCACCACCTTGGCTGATGGTGCAGGCGAGAAGCCGAGCATGGTCAGCGCGCCTACGGCCTCATCCTTCACACTGCTGTTCACCAATACAGTCTCGTTGCCTGCATTCGAAGGCAGTTCCTGTGCAATACCGCTGCTGATGATCTTGTCCTTCAGATCCACGATGATACGCTGAGCCGTACGCAATCCGATACCCTTCACGCTCTTCAGGATCCGTTCGTTCCCTGTGGAAATCACGTTACAGATCTCTGCTACGGTCATCTCAGAAAGGATCATCCGTGCTGTATTCGCGCCTACTCCGCTCACTGTGATGAGCAGCAGGAACATGTCGCGCTCCTGTTTTGTGGCAAAGCCGAACAGCACATACGCATCCTCACGAATGGCCTCATACGCCCACAGTCGCGCCTCTTTCTTACCTTGAATGGCAGAAAAAGTGTTCAGCGAGATATTCAATCCGTAACCCACTCCGTGGGTCTCGACAACAGCATAAGCAGGGGTAACTTCTATGAGTTCACCCTTTACGTATTCAATCATAAGTCGTTTATTTGTATATATACATCCAATAAAACGCAGAGTCCCGCATTTTATTGTATTTCCTCGGTTTTTCGTTGGGTATTAGTAAAGAAAACAGAAAAATACCAATCATGTGGTATATTGTTTACCGCTGTTGTGCGATTGTACGATAGTGGTTTTTCATCGTAACTTTGCACGCAGTTTGAAATCATTATTAAACCGACAATTTTATGGCAAAGATTTATGTAAATGGAGATGCGCAGGAAGTGAACCTGCCGCTCAACGTGAGTGAACTGATCAGTCAGAGTAACGTACAGCAACCCGAAATGGTCAGCGTACAGGTAAACGAGGAGTTTGCTGAACGCGATGATTGGGAGACAATCCAGTTGAAAGAAGGTGACAAGGTGGACTTCCTGTACTTTATGGGAGGAGGAAGTCCAATGCATAATGCATAATAGACTGCACACGAAAAATATGAATTATGAATTGAAGACATGATTGATTTTACTGAAGAACAGATACAACGATACTCACGACATATCCTGCTGCAGGATGTGGGGGTTGAAGGACAAGAGAAGATCATGAACGCACGTGTGCTCGTGGTTGGCGCCGGCGGCTTGGGAGCTCCCGTGAGTCTCTACTTGGCGGCTGCTGGCATTGGACGCATCGGTATCGTGGATGCTGATGTGGTGGATCTTAGTAACCTGCAACGACAGGTGATTCATTTCACAAAGGACGTAGGTGTGCCAAAGGTGAAGAGTGCTGAGGAGAAGATCAAGGCCATCAATCCTGATGTGAAGGTTGATACCTACTATGAGTTTCTTGACTCATCAAACGCATTAGATATCATTAAGGAATACGACTTCATTGTGGATGGTACCGACAACTTCCCCGTGAAGTTCCTCATCAATGATGCATGTGTGATGGCAGGCAAGCCGTTCTCGCATGGTGGCATCCTGCGTTTCAATGGACAAACATTTACCCACCTGCCTGGCACTGCTTGCTACCGTTGTATGTTTAAGGAACCGCCTCCCGTAGGGGCCGTGCCTACTTGTAGTCAGGCTGGTGTATTGGGTGCCATTGCAGGAATGTTAGGTACCATCCAGGCTGCCGAAACACTGAAATACTTTACAGGTGTGGGTGAACTGCTGACAAACCGTCTGCTGACCTTCGATGCCAAGACGATGCAGTTCCGTACCGTACCCGTGAAGCATCGCGACTCGTGCGCCATCTGCGGCTCGAATCCTACCATCGACCACCTGATAGATTATGAACAGGCGGCGTGCGATCTGAAACACTAAGCATTAATTGAAGAATTGAAGATGATTATACCACAGAATATCATAGAAGAACTGATTGAGCAGGCGGAGAAAGATGCGCCGGACGAGTCGTGCGGCTACCTGTTAGGGAATGGCGACGAAGTCATAGAGAACTACTGGATGGAGAACATCGACCACTCGTCGGAACACTTCTCCTTCGCACCCAAGGACCAGTTTGCTGCCCTGCGTTATGCTCGTGAAAAGGGATTGAAGATCCTGGCCAATTGGCACAGTCATCCCGCTTCGCCCTCGAGACCTTCACAAGAAGACCTGCGATTGGCTAACGATCCCACCATCCGCTATGCCATCCTCTCACTCCTTGATGGTGAACCGAAACTGAACTCCTTCAAGATATTAAACGGTGAAGTGGTGGATAAGGAAATACACCTGTAAGAATTAAAGTGTTGAAGTTATTTTTGCGATGCGTCCTTTTGAAACTGTTGTCGGTTAAAGTTTCTTTTGTGGGCGCATCGCTTTTTATTCCTTATTCTGCAATCACTTCAATCTCAACCAAGGCTCCTTTCGGCAAGGTCTTCACAGCCACAGCAGAACGGGCTGGATAAGGCTCTGAGAAGAACTCGGCATAGACAGCGTTCATATCGGCAAAGTCGTTCATGTCGGCCAGGAACACGGTGGTCTTTATCACATGACTCATACTGAGTCCTGCCTCCTCGAGAATGGCCTGTACGTTGCTGAGCGACTGGCGGGTTTGTTCCTTGATACCACCTTCCACAAATACGCCTGTAGCAGGATCAATGGGTATCTGACCAGAGGTGAATACGAGGTTTCCTACTCGAATGGCCTGACTGTAAGGACCGATGGCAGCGGGTGCCTTAGGGGTGCTGATAACTTGTTTCATATCATTGTTCTTTTTCTGTTTCGGTGGTACAAAGATACGGCTTTTTTCTGAATGATTCATCGGTAAAACGACTCTTTTTTACGAAATACCTAACACATGGTATGCAGAATGACACAAAAGGGCGATTGTGGGTATTCCCGAATCGTCGTACCTTTGCACTGTGATTCAATCGCATAGAATCTAAAGGTGTTATTTATATAATAAGGTAAGGTAAGGTATGAAGAGTTTTCGGACAACACATTTTTTGATATTGTCTTTAGCCATTGTTTATAATTACGCAGCGTCGGCTACCCCGATTAGTGGCAGGGTGGCTGACGCCGGAACGGGCGAGGCCATTATCGGTGCTACCATCTACGACTCACGCAGTCATGTGGGTGTGGTGACCGATGCAGAAGGTCGTTTCAGTATTGACGTGGCAACATTCCCCTCTGAACTGACCATCAGCTATGTGGGCTATCAGCAGAAGAGCATACGAGTGAAAGAAGACGATAACAACATTATCGTGGCGCTGCAGGAAGAGAACCATCATCTGGATGAGGTTGTGGTCGTAGGCTACGGCACACAAAGACGACAGAAACTGACAGGAAGCGTGGTGAGCGTTGACCGCGCCATACTCAAAAACAATGTTCTGCCTACTGCCGACGGTCTGCTGGCAGGAAGCGTGGCCGGTGTGAGTGTCACAGGAACAGGTCAGCCAGGAGCTGCTTCAAATATCCGCATCCGTGGCGGTAATTCGGTGAGTGCCAACAACGAGCCTCTTTACGTCATCGACGGCTTTATCTATTATAAAGAAGGTGGAGCTATCGACACGGGCGAACGCGGTACAGGCATCGAAGGCGGTGTCAGTCCGTTAAGCCTGATCAATCCTCAAGATATTGAAAGCATTGAAGTACTGAAAGATGTGTCGGCCACAGCTATCTACGGCTCTCGTGGTGCCAATGGTGTGGTGATTGTCACCACAAAGAAAGGCCAGAAGGGAACCTCGCAGATACACTATAGCTATCAACTCGCCATAGGCGCACCTGCCAAGAAACTCGCGGTGATGAACGCTCATCAGTGGGCTCGCTATCAGAAGGACTATTTCTATAATAAAGGCGGTTATACTGATGCAGAGATAGATGCCCTTGGTGAGGGTACCGACTGGCAGAGTGCCGTATTGCGCTCGACGGTCAGCCACACCCACAACCTGAGCATCAGTGGCGGTGACGTCCGTACCCGCTATGTCGTGTCAGGTAACATCGTGCGACAGGAAGGTATCTTGCTCAATACGGGTTATCAGCGCAGTGGACTGCGTGTGAACATAGACCGCCATGTCAGTGACCGGCTGACTATCGGAGCAACGACAAACGTGAGTCGCAGCCGTCAGGATGGTCTCACCACCACAACAGGTGTGTCGTTCAATTCTTCGCCCTTCCAAGGTGGCATCACCAATTCGTTGACTTACGCTCTGCTGATGCCTCCAGTCGTACCCATCTATAAAAACGACGGTAGTTACAACTACACAAATCCCTATGAATACGCCTACTTTATCATGGGCGAGATTGCAGCCAATCCCGTGTCGGATCTGGAGAGCAGTGTGGCTGAGACCATCGACGATGATGCCATTGGCAACGCTTTTGCGAATTACCGTCTGACCGACGACTTGCTAGCCAAAGCAACCTTCGGCTTCGACATTGACAACCTGACACAGAACTATTTTGCCCCTCACTATACAGCATTGGGACTGGCCAATGGCGGTGTTGGCAATATTACAAAACGACGCATCGAGACATGGCAGACGGAATTTACGCTGAACTATGACCACCAATTTGGTGATGTTCATCATGTAGATGCCCTTGCAGGCTATACTTATCAGAGTACAAACCACACTTTCCTTTCGGCCTCATCGAGCCAATACACCGATGAAACGCTGAAGCATAATAACCTATCGGGCGGTAGCCAGTATTCGGCACCGCGATCGGGTGAGAGTGAAAGCAACCTTCACTCCATTATTGGACGCGTGAATTATTCACTCTACGACAAATACAATGCAACAGCCACGCTACGTGCTGACCGTTCGTCACGTTTTGCTAAAAGTCACAACTGGGGAATTTTCCCCTCGCTGGGCTTGTCGTGGAACATCGAAAAGGAACATTTTGCTGAGGATGCCAAATGGCTCGATGGACTGAAGTTGCGCGCCTCGTTGGGTACCGTGGGTAACCAGGAGATTGGTGACTATCTCTACACCACGACTTACAGTACGTCGACAACGGGTGGACAGGTACACTATACGAAAACCAATGCGGCTAACGACAACCTGAAATGGGAAACCA
>JBGUJY010000005.1:0-14512 GCA_045114185.1 Prevotella sp.
GTTGCACGACTGAGGAAACAAATTGCACAACTTAGGAAGTAAACATAACAATATCATATAGGTTAAGGAGAGAAAAATTGAGAGAAAGAGACATCATATTTGCAGCCAGGGTGATCAGTGCCATTTTTCACCCATTTTATCTGGCTACCGTAGGACTCATATTCCTGTTCATTTTCAGTTATATGAGTGTGTTGCCGTTGTACTACAAATTGTCGGTACTCGGCTTTGTCTATCTCTGTACCGTTCTCCTTCCCGCATGGCTCATCAGAATTTATAGGAAATATCAGGGGTGGTCGCTAATCGAGCTCGGATCAAGGGAAAGACGCGCCATTCCTTATGTCATCTCCATCGTGTGCTACTTCCTCTGTTATTATATCATGAACTTGCTACACATTCCGCATTTCATGAGCAGTATCATCGTGGTGGCATTGGCTATACAGGTGGTATGTGCCATCGTGAACCTATTCTGGAAGATCAGTACCCACACGGCAGCTATCGGAGGAGTAGCTGGAGCACTAATTGCTTTTTCGGGTACATTCTCCTATAACCCTGTATGGTGGCTATGCATCATCATCATCGTGGCTGGTATCTTAGGAACCAGCAGAATGATTCTCAGACAACACTCACTCTCACAAGTGGTGGCGGGATTTCTGTTGGGGTTCATCCTCTCCTTCCTGGTCATCCTGAAGTTTTAGTGATAAATTGTAAACATTAGAATAAAATATATATGACACCAATTGTTAGCATCATCATGGGCAGTACCAGTGATCTGCCCATCATGGAAAAAGCCATGCAGTTTTTGAATGACATGCATGTACCGTTCGAAGTTAATGCCTTGTCTGCCCACCGCACACCTGATGCCGTGGAGCAATTCGCCAAGTCGGCCCAGCAAAGAGGCATCAAGGTCATCATTGCCGGTGCGGGCATGGCAGCAGCCCTACCAGGCGTTATCGCAGCCAACACTACCCTACCCGTTATTGGTGTGCCTATCAAGGGGAGTGTGCTCGACGGTGTGGATGCACTCTACAGCATTTTGCAGATGCCTCCGGGCATTCCTGTAGCTACTGTAGCCATTAACGGTGCTATGAATGCAGCCATCCTGGCTTGTCAGATCATCTCCCTATGCGATCAGGAACTGGCAGGGAAGATGGCCACGTACAAAAACGGACTAGGGGCGAAGATTGAGAAAGCCAACCAAGCCTTATCGGAAGTGAAATACGAATACAAGATTGATTCTTAATAATGAGCAACACGTATCAAAGGCGACCTTCTTCAGTGACCGTTGTGGGTGATGTTCCCATGGGCGGTAATAACCCCATCCGCATTCAGTCGATGACCACCACGAATACGATGGACACTGAGGCATGTGTGGAACAAGCCATCCGCATCATCGAGGCGGGTGGAGAGTATGTTCGACTCACCACTCAAGGCACTCGTGAAGCCAATAACATGCAGCATATCCATGATGAACTGCGTAAACGTGGCTATCAAACACCGCTGGTGGCTGATGTGCATTTCAATGCCAAGGTGGCTGACGTGGCAGCGCTCTATTGCGAGAAGGTTCGCGTGAATCCTGGAAACTATGTGGATCCAGGACGTGCCTTCAAGCATCTTGAATATACCGATGAGGAATATGCTGAGGAACTGAAGAAGATCGAACGCCAGTTTGTACCATTCCTACAAATCTGCAAAGAGCATCATACTGCTGTGCGTATCGGTGTGAACCATGGCTCACTTTCTGACCGCATCATGAGTCGTTATGGTGATACTCCCGAAGGCATTGTGGAGAGTTGTATGGAGTTCCTTCGAATATGTCAACGGGAACAGTTCGACAATGTCGTCATCTCCATCAAGGCCAGCAATACTGTGGTGATGGTGCGCACCGTACGTCTGTTGGTAAAGACCATGGACAAGGAGAACATGCACTACCCACTTCATCTCGGCGTGACAGAAGCTGGAGAAGGAGAGGATGGTCGCATCAAAAGTGCTGTGGGTATCGGTGCCCTGCTCACAGAAGGTATTGGTGACACCATCCGGGTTTCCTTATCGGAAGAGCCCGAATATGAGATTCCCGTTGCACGGAAGCTGGTTGACTCCATTGAAGCATGTGCCCAACTCAGGGAAGAAGCAGAGCAGTCTATTGTCAACGACACCGTAATGCTTCATCTTCAGGAAACAGACTGGGAGTCTCTTCAGCTGAAGGCAGCCATGGTAGTGGGTGCCTTGTTCATCGATCAAAAAGCACATCAACTCATCATAAGAAACAGTGTGCCTGTTGAGGGTGTTTCCCATCTCGATGAAAAACTTGTGGAACTGGCTGACAGCATCCTTCAGGCAGCTCGCATCAAATTTACCAAAACAGAATATATCTCATGTCCTGGCTGCGGTCGCACCTTATATAATCTCCAAGAAACCATTGCTCGCATCAAGGCAGCTACGAAACATCTCGTAGGACTGAAGATCGGCATCATGGGATGCATTGTAAACGGTCCTGGTGAGATGGCTGATGCCGACTACGGCTATGTGGGTGCTGCCCGTGGCAAAATCTCGCTCTATAGGGGTAAGGAGTGTATCATGAAGAACATACCCGAGGAAGAGGCCGTAGAGAAACTTTTAGAACTGATACAACAAGACCATCCTGACAAATCCTAATAACAAACATTCTATGAAACCTGATGTGTACCTTCCTGCCAACGACCGCTATGACAACGGAATGCAATATGCTCGTTGCGGACGTAGTGGTGTTCTCCTGCCCAGAATCAGTTTGGGCTTCTGGCATAATTTTGGTAGTGTAGATCCCTATGAACGCAGTAGGGATATCACACGTTTTGCCTTCGATCATGGCATCACCCATTTTGATCTGGCCAATAACTACGGACCCGTATATGGCAGTGCAGAAGAAACGATGGGACGACTGATGGATGACACCTTTGCTCCTTATCGTGACGAACTGTTCATCTCCACCAAGGCAGGCTATGATATGTGGCCTGGTCCGTATGGCGAATGGGGTTCAAGGAAATACCTCATGGCCAGCATAGACCAGTCGCTCAAGCGCATGCATCTCGATTATGTCGATTTGTTCTATAGTCACCGCTATGACCCTGTGACACCTCTAGATGAAACGCTTCAGGCATTGGTAGATATTGTCAAGGCTGGAAAAGCTTTGTATGTGGGTATCTCACGCTGGCCGCTCGAAGCCCTGAAGTTTGCTGATGAGTATCTGCGTGCTCGTGATGTCCCCCTGCTTATCTTCCAAGACAAGTTGAACATGCTCGACCAGGAACCGATGAACAATGGAATCCTCAACTATTGTCATGAGCATGGCATTGGCTTCATCTCGTTCTCTCCGTTGGCACAAGGTTTGCTGACCGACCGTTATCTAAACGGTATTCCTCAGGATAGCAGAATGGCCAAAGAGCATTTCCTAAAGTCGGATATGCTCACTCCAGAACTACTGGAGCAACTGCGCGAATGGAACGAACAGGCAAAGGCAAATCATCAAACACTCGCAGAGATGGCTCTAGCCTGGATCTTAGCACAGCAGGGGGTTACCTCGGTCATTGTGGGTGCCAGCAGTGTGGATCAACTGGAGAAGAATATACACGTCTTGCACCAACGATAGGTTATTACGTTTAAGATGAGAAGAAGAGGATGGATCGTTATGGGACTGTTGCTATTGTTGACCGCATGTCAGCGCCAGAAACAACCATCGCAACAGTTGCTCAAGCCTCATACGGATTGTCTGGTAAAGACTACACCCGTGAAGAATCAGGGATCGAGTAATCTCTGTTGGGTGTACGCCATGCTGGCTACCATCGAAAGTGATCGATTGATGGAGGGCGACTCAGTGAATCTGTCCCCACAATATATAGGAAGGAAATACCTCGAAGAATTGGCTGACCGCTATTACCTGACTAACGGGAAAGAGGAGATCAATATGCGGGGTATGTCATCTATGTTCTTCCATCTGCTTCGTCGTCATGGAATTACCCATTATGATGCCTTCCATCGTGATGATGCAAATTTCCGTGTTCTCATCCGTAAGGTTCAACAGATGGCCCAGACAGCCCATGCACAACGAAAAGGGTTGACATCCTTCCGTAACGATGTTGGCACATTGCTCGATGAGGAACTTCATGGTTCACCCCGTTATGTGTTTATGTTGGGTGCGGAATACACCACATTAGAATTTGCGCATAGTGTCTGTCATGGGGATGAATATGAGACTTTGACGAGTTTCACCCACCATCCTTTTGGTAGTTCGTTTGTCTTGGAATCGCCAGATAACCACTTTCATGATGCGTTTCTAAACGTACCGCTCGATACATTGATGAACAGGATAGAAACATCTTTGAGAAACGGTCATGCGGTTTGCTGGGAAGGAGATATCAGCGAACCGAAGTTCTCGTTCGCCAAGGGTGTGGCAAAATTAGAGAACGAGCAACAAAAGGTGACACAGGAGTTGCGACAAAAAGCGTTTGAACAGCAACAGACAACCGATGACCATTGTATGGAAATCATCGGCATAGCTCATACAGATAAGGGAAATCGCTACTTCATCTGCAAGAACTCATGGGGTACCCAAAACCCCTTTGGTGGATGGATGTATCTTAGCGAGAATTATCTGCGGGCAAAGACAATAGCAGTATGGATGAAAAAGAACTGATGATTATATAAATAATATGACCATATATCAAATGAACATGAAAAAACAACTGATTACCTTTTTCATGGCGAGTCTGACACTCGTCGTGAATGCCCAAACGGCCCAAGAGGACATTGCCAATAATCCTTGTTTCTCAGCCAGTAACTATCTTGCCTATCCTGGTCCTACAAAAGAGCTTACTAAGGCACCAAAGGGTTACAAACCATTTTATATCAGTCATTATGGCAGACATGGTTCTCGTTACCTAATCGGTACTGACGATTATAATTATCCTGTTGAAACACTTCAAGAAGCTGATAAGAAGGGAAAACTTACTTCTTTCGGAAAGGATGTGCTCCGTAGGTTGATCATGATTCGTGATGAAGCAGAGAAACGTGATGGTGAACTCACGCAGTTAGGTGCCGAACAACACCAGCAGATTGCAGAAAGAATGTACGACCGTTTCCCCGAGGTGTTCAAAGGTGATGTGTGTATCGATGCGAAGAGCACTGTTGTCATCCGTTGTATTCTCTCAATGGAAAACGAACTGCACAAGTTTCTCTTGAAGAATCCCAAACTGCGTATTACTCATGATGCCAGTGCTCATGATATGTATTACATGAACCAGCAGGATAAAGAACTGTATAACAAGAAACTGCCTCAGCGCTCAAAGGTACTGTTTCAGGAGTTTTGTGACAAGCGTCCTACTCATGAACGACTACTTAATGTTCTATTCAATGATCCGGATTATATTCACTACGATGTAGATGGTACTAAGCTGACGGATAATCTGTTCAAGCTGGCTAGTAATTTGCAGAGCACAGAACTACGTAAAGAGATTACTCTTTATGATCTATTTACACCAGAGGAGATTTATCAGAACTGGGAGAAAAACAATGTGTGGTGGTATCTTACCTATGCTAACTGCAAGTATAATGGAGGTACACAACCTTTTTCACAGCGTAACCTATTGCGTAACATCATTCATCAAGCTGATAGCTGTATTCAGCTGGAACGTCCTGGAGCAACATTAAGATTCGGTCATGAAACAATGGTATTGCCACTCACTTGTTTGCTTGATCTGAATGGATACGGACAGCAGACAGATGATTTGGAACAACTGGTTCAAAACGGATGGTATAACTATAGAATATTCCCCATGGGAGCCAATATTCAGTTTATCTTCTACCGTAAATCATTTGGTGGGGATGTAATCTTCAAAGTATTATTAAACGAGAATGAAGCTACTCTACCTATTTCTACAGATATAGCACCCTACTACCATTGGAACGATTTCAAGGACTATTTCTTGAAGAAACTGGAAGGTTACAAGGAAAGTGAATAGTGATGACAACGGTCCTGTCCATATTGCCCATGATGGTGTGCGCGTTCTGGTCGATCGTGTTGATACTCGACTGGTTCGCGGTGCATGATAAACTGCGCCTTTGGCTGTGGCAATTCATGACCGTCGCCATGTTGCTCTATGTGGGACATGCTGTCTTTTTCAATCACTACACGCCCATCCTGCCATTCACAGATACCTTGTATTGTGCCTGCAACCTTTTGGTGTTTCCACTCTACTATGTTTATATCAAAGGATTGTCGGTGCCTCATTATCTGGACAACCGTAGGCAACAACTGCACGACCGATGTTTATTGTTCCTACCTCCGTTGGTGATAGCCCTCTTCATTGGTGTTCTTTATCTCATGATGTTATCGGCAGAAAGAAGCGATTTCATCGAGACTTACCTCTATCATAACCAGTTCACTGGACTCAGTGGACTGGCTTTCCTACAGGCTGTGGTACACCACATCGCCAAGCTATGCTTTGCCATACAGGTAATTACCATCTTCATCCTGGGGTACCGTCATCTTCAGCAATACAAGATATTCATTGATAACACCTATGCTGACACGGAAAATAAAAGATTGGAAAAGGTACAAACAATCTTGATTCTCTTTGTCGTAGGAGTCTTTCTTGCCTTTGTCAGTAACATCATCGGTAGATGGCGTTTCATGGATGATACGTCCTTATTAGCCATCCCATCGCTCTTCTTCTCCGCCCTTCTCTTTTTAATTGGGTATGTAGGGAGTCATACGGTGTTCTCTATCAGTAATGTGAATGACAATGAGTTCACGCCCTCTACACCGAGCATGGATGACAATGACAACGAGCAGACAGACTCCTCACTGACAGTCAGCTTGGAGCAACTGATGAACGAGAAACACCTGTACCTCCAACACGACTTGAAGATCAGTGATGTAGCCTCATTGCTTTGCACGAACCGTACCTACATTCAACGCGCCATCTTGGAACTCTCTGGTGAAAGCTTTACCAAGTATGTTAACCGCAAACGAATAGAGTATGCCATCGAATTACAGAAGAACCATCCCGAATACAACATCGAAACAATAGCCACCCAGTCGGGCTACACCCATCTCGGCACTTTCTACCGTAATTATAAAACAGTAACAGGGAAAACACCAGGAAAAGCGGGTGTTTTGTGATTTTGAGAATTCTTTTATCTGTTTTGAGAAAGAAGGTTATATATAAATAAGGTATATTTGCACCTATATATAACTGATCAACTCAAACTTATGAAAAGAAGAATCTTTATATCATTGTGCATGGCAGTTCTTGCCAGTATTACCGTTTGTGCACAGACAGCCGTTCTTGTACGGAATAACCAACCAGTAGGTGCCTATTCTGGAATCAATGCACTGACCAATGCGGTGAATGCAGCTGAAGCATCAGGCGATCTGATCATCCTCGGCTCTGGTACATTTAACGTACCTGGTGAGATCAATAAGTCTGTTTCCATCTACGGACAAGGCTTTGAGGATGCATCCACCCGCACCTACCTGAACAACAAGTTACAATTCCGTTCCACGGGCGAAGGCTCGCTCGATGACATCCATCTAGAAGGATTGTACATCAGTAACCATCTGAACCTGCTTAATGACGGGAACCGCAGTCCTATGAACAATCTGACCATAGAGAAATGTTTCATTACAGGTATGTTCCTGTATATGGATAACAATGGTACCACGATAAGGAACTGCGTGATGCAAGGTGATTTGAAGAGCTATCCCGGTGATTATAAGGCTACGAACATGTTGATTGAGAACTGTTGGAAAGACGGCGGTTCTTTCAACCATTTTACAACAGATAGTGAAATCACCATTAAGAATAGTATTTTCTATTGTCGTTCAATCAGTGGCTTTGACAATTCGTTGGCATTCATCAATGCCACCTACGAGAACAGTGTCATTGCCAGCTGTTCGCTTGCAACCAACAGTACGGCGAAGAATTGCGTTCTCATTGGTGTGAGTTCAGCAAATGCAACCACAACAGATTGTACTAACGCAACATCCGTAGAAGATGTGTTCGAGAATGTCACTACGCTCGCTTATTCACCAGGTACGGTACCTACCTTGAAATCTAATTATACAGGTATCGGCATCACAGCAGGGGATTATGCTTGGAATACCACTCCTTCACAGCCTACTTTGAACTTTGAGACCACTTTGGTGAAAGACACCGATGGCTTTTATAAGATTGGCACGGCCGCCGACTGGGTAGAGTTCAAACGTGTGGTAGAGAATATCGAACCCATGGCCAATGCCAAAATGACCGCAGATATCGACTTGGGCGACGAGCAGGCTATGATTGGAAACGGTCATTATAATAATGCCACTTTCCGAAGAGCCTTCAATGGAATCTTCGACGGTCAAGGTCACACGCTCACCATTCATTTTGTCACGGAAGCTATTCAACAGAAACTTCTTGATGATGACTTTACTGCACCGTCTTATCTTGGTTGTGCCCCCTTCGGCTATGTCTGTGGCGGCACCATTCGTAACCTCAATACGGCTGGTACTATCACCTCTACCCATGAGGGTGTTGCTGGAATCGTGGGCTGGACCGAAGGCTCGACGCTCATCGAGAACTGCCATAGCTCAGTGGATTTGGAAATCACCAATGGCTATCGAGGCTTGGGAGGTATTATCTATAACACACTTGGTAATGGCGAGCTGACCATCCGCGATTGCATCTATGACGGTACCCTCGCTGCTGGCAGCAACAAGACAGGAGCTGCTGGCTTCTTTGTCATGCGTGGTGGTGGTAAGGCAAGCGTCTTCAATTCTCTTCTGCTTGCTACCTATGCCAATGGTTTGGGTACTAGTGATTGCGTCACTTTTGTGCGTAACGGACTGGGTGGAGGCATCATCAGTAATTGTTTCTACAAGACAGCGTTGGGTGAGGCTCAGGGTGTTCAGGCCACTTCTAACGAGTTGGCCAACGGTCGTACAGCCTTCTATCTGCAAGAAGGACGCAATGATCTCATATGGGGTCAAGAGATTGGTGTGGATCCGTATCCTGTCTTGACAAACGATGAGAGCAAACGCGTATATCGTTCTGCTGATGGCTACACCAACGATCCAGAGTTAGCCATAGCAAACCAAGATCTCGTACCACTGACCTACACCCGTGATGCAGACAATAACCTTACTATTACAGGCTTCGACCAGGGCTTCACACCACCTGACAATTATGATCTCGTCATCCCTAATGATATAGACGGAGCCCCTGTGGTGGCTATTGCCGATAGAGCCTTCATTTCCAATACGAAAATAAGAAGTGTAACAGCTAACAGTGTGACTGTCGTTGGACAAAATGCTTTCGATAGTAATTCGTCGCTCGTCAGCATCACCATGAATGAAGTATTGACGCTTCAGCGTGCTGCCTTTGATAAATGTGGGTCACTAACAACCATCAATATGCCCAAAGTAGAGACCATCGCCGACATCGTGTTTGGCACGGCCTCCAGTCTTACGGAAGTGTCATTACCGAAGGCTAAGACCCTGGGTGTAGAAGCGTTCGGCACTTGTGGAAACCTGAGTAAAGTATCGTTGCCAGAGGCCACTACCCTCGGCAATGGCGTATTCCTGAAAGGCTATGCACTGACCCATACTGGCGAGGATGGTCTCTACATACCAAACGTAACAACCATTGGCACTTATCTTTTCCGCAGTTGCACGGCACTTACCACAGTATCCATGCCAAAAGTTACGGCCATCGGAACCTACACGTTCGACGGCTGTACGTCACTCACCTCAGTGGATTTGCCCCTTATTACCTCCATACCGGAGCGGGCTTTCCAGAATTGCACATCACTCCCTGCTTACGACAACCCTGCCATAACGAGTATCGGTCACTATGCGTTCCTGAACTGTTCGTCTCTTACGGCGTATAACAACAGTTCGGTGACATCATTGGGCAATAATGTCTTTGAAGGATGCACCACTTTGGCTTCTGCCAACTTGCCCAATGTCACTTCGATGGGAACGGGTGTGTTCCATAAGTGTGCGTCTTTAGACCTCGACCAAGTCGTCTTGTCCAAGATGACAAGAATACCCGATTATACGTTCCAAAATTGTACAGGAATCACCAGTGTTGTACTTCCTAACGACAATATGCCCCTCGTCACGAGCATTGGTGCCTATGCCTTCAATGGCGACACAGGCATCACCTCGGTAACAATCAATACAGACATGACACTGGGTGGGTATGCTTTCTATAATTGTTCTAACAACCAGTCGCTCAATGCTCCACTGGTAACAGCGATTCCCGAAAACGCATTTAATAGGAACAGTAGTCTTACTACACTTAACCTACCTGAGGTGCTGACCATTGGAAGAAACGCATTCGATTATTGTACGTCACTCCCGACATTGTCACTTCCCAAGGTTCAAAGTATAGACAATTATGCCTTCGGCACCAATTCCAGTCTGACGGAGGTTTCATTGCCCGTCTGCACCACACTTGGCAACGAGGTGTTTGGCACTTGTGCAAGTCTTACGAAAGCCTATATGCCAGAAGTGACCACGATGGGTACTCGTATGTTCGTCTATGATACCAGTTTGCAGACATTGGGTGAGGATGCCATCTATCTGCCCAAGATAACCACCATCCCAGAAGGTACTTTCCGTGAATGTACAAACATGGTTTCTGCTCCGTTGCACAGTGGCATCACCAGTATCGGAAACAATGCTTTCTATCAGAATAAGAATCTGCAAAGCGTGACGATACCGGCAACAGTTACTTCCATTGGCAACTCAGCCTTCCGTTATTGTGAAAAACTGAACGATGTCGTTTTGCCAGGTTCTCTGGTAACTATTCAGGACTGGGCGTTTGCCAACTGTACGGGCATGGAGAACCTGACCATTGAAGAGGGAATCTCGAATATCAACCGTGACGTGTTCCAATACAGTGGCATGAAGAACGTAGTATTGCCCAGCACCATAGAGGCCATTGGAGTTAATCTGTTCTATCAGTGCAATCAGTTGGAGGTGCTTGACATGTCGAAGTGCGTCAACGTGTGGGAGCTCTACTCCTATACATCTCTTCGTGGCGGTAGCTATAACATCACTTACGGTGTGCCGAACACAACAAAGATCATTCTTCCTCCATACGCAACAGCCACATTAGGAGCCAACGACGAGGTGGCAACACTTGCCTTCGACCTTGTTAAGGACGAAGAGGACTTCTACCTGATAAATGATGCCGACGATTGGGACAAGTTCGTGGCTTATAGCCGTTCCGACCCAACCATCAACGGTCGTCTGACAGCTGATCTCGACTTAACTAACCACAAAGGTAAGCTGGGTGTTGGTAATGGCGAGTCGAACTACATTACCTATCAAGGTACATTCGATGGTCAAGGACATATACTTACTATCGACTACAAGACGGGTAAGGATGTTTCTGGAGGTTTGTTCGCCTATGTAGAGAATGACACCATCAGGAACTTGAAGGTGGAAGGTAACGTTACAGCCAACAACAGACTCATCGGTGGCTTCGTGGGATTGGTGAAAGGAACCCTTACTATGCAAGACTGTGAGTCGGCCGTGGATATCACGGTTACGCCCACTACCACGAATATGCATATTGCCGGTTTCATCGGACAGGGCAAGCAAGGTACCATCACATTAACCGACTGTCTCTTTACTGGATCCGTCACAGGTAACACCAGCTTCCGCTATGCCGCTCCCTTCCTCGGATGGAAAGAAAGTGTGGGTACCATCACTTATAACTACTGTCTGAATAACGGTACATTTACCAATACCGATCAGAACTACACCTATGCCTTGGGTGTTACCCAAAGCAATGGTCAGAGTATAGCTGCAGTATGTTACTACAAGAGCGGAAACAACACCAACAACGAGACGCTGGCTACGGCAACCACAGACGAGCAGTTGGCATCAGGAATGGTTACCTACCGCTTACAAGGCGGTCGTACAGATCAGCATTGGGGACAGCTTCTTGGAAGAGATCCCTACCCACTGCTTACCAACGAGGAGGGTACACTCGTTTATCGCGGGCAGACCTACACCAACGAATATGTGGAATATGCAGGTCTGCAAAAAGACGAAGACGACTACTACCTGATTGGCGGTTCTGCCGACTGGGAGGAGTTCTGCTTGGTCGTGGAAGACTTCCCATTAAGTAATGCCCGTATGATAGCCGATGTGGAGGTGATGGATAACTCCATTGTAGGTGAAGCGACGGGCGACGTCGGGCGCTATAACGGAACCTTCGACGGTCAAGGTCATACGTTAACTGTCAACTATCCGTTTGTTCCAAATAGTTATTCCTCACCCTTTGCCAATATCGAGGGTGCTACCATCAAGAACCTGCATGTAGATGGAACCATCAACTCAGCAAGGTGCCATGGTGGCGGACTTGTTGCTAATTCATGGGGTACGAATACCCTTGAGAATATTTGGGTGTCAACAGATATCACATCATCAGTTAGTGGCTGGGATGAGTGTGGTGCTTTCGTAGGTTGTATGAAGAACGGAACACTCAACATTACCAACTGTCTCTTTACAGGTAGCATCACAGCAAGCAGTTCCTATAACGGTGGTTTCATCGGCTACCGCGATAATGGTTCGGCGATTCTCACCAACTGCCTTTCTACAGGTACCTTTAATTATACTGGGGGTGGCAATGATTTCACTCGTGGTACTACTGTCACGAACTGTTACTACTCGGGAACGTTCAATGGCTCTGCCAATAATATCACTCAGGTAACCGATGAACAGTTGGCATCAGGACAAATTACCTATAAACTGCAAGGCAAGAGTGATAATCTCATTTGGGCACAAACACTCGGAACGGATGAACAGCCGATGTTGGCAATGTTCTTAACTGATGCCCAACGCGTTTATCGCACCATGGAGGGATATTCCAATAATCCTGAGGAAGGCGTGCTGACACAAGATGCTGAAGGCTATTATCTTATCGGTAGTGTGGATGATTGGAAGATGTTGGCCATGTTGGTAGATGAGGGTGAGTATGAGGCGAAGGCTCGTATGACTGCTGATATTGACTTGGGTGAAGACCAGACGATGATTGGTAGCGGAGATAATGATGATAACCATGGTGTTGGTAATGTTATCTTCCAGGGAAATTTCGATGGACAAGGTCATACGTTGACCATCCATTATAATGTATCACAAATCACAGTTGCTCCCTTCCGTCATATTCAGAATGCAACCATTAAGAATTTACATGTAGCAGGTACAATCACCACGTCAAATCGACATGCTGGTGGTATTGTAGGAGCATGTTATGGCGAGCAGATTCACAGCTACATCACCAACTGTATCAGCTCTGTTAACATCACCTCCAATTATGTAAACACTGGAGACTTCTATGGCGGTGCTTTCACTGGTGGAATCGCTGCAAGATTGTATTACTACGGTCAGTTGCACATCACTGATTGTATTTTCGATGGCTCCATCAGTGGAGAAACACGAGGCGTTGTATGGGGTGGATTCTTAGGTTTACCTGATGGTACGGTTACCATTGAGAATAGTCTGCAGATCGGTACCTTCAATTGCAGTAACGTTATCAGCGGCAGCAATGGCTCTGGAACCTTCTCATCAGTGTTTGGCAATGGTTATGCATCAAGAGTGAACGTGTCTAACAACTGCTATTATCTGAATCAATTGGGTAATGCACAAGGTACACTTGCTAATGCCACTACCCTCTCCGACGGCACCATCACCACCGCCTTGCAGGCTGGACGCACCGAAGAGGTCTGGGTACAAGACGACAGTACAGGTCAGCCCATCCTTGCCCTCTTCAAGAAGAACAATGGTATAGCCACAGGTTTGCGTGTCATCACCGATGATGATAACGACACCTGGTTCACTCTCGAGGGCATGAAGCTTGATACCAAGCCAAAGCAGCAAGGAGTGTATATTAAAAATGGCAAACGAGTGGTGATTAAGTGATAAGTGACAAGTATGATTACTAAAAAGATATAGAATATGAAAAGAAAGCAATTCTTACTACTGTGCATAGTACTTCTTGCCAGTGTAACTGTCAAGGCCGAGGATCTTGCCTATACAACGAATAATGATGGTACGCTGACCATTACCGGTTTTGCCTCTGACTTCACTCAGCAAGATAATTATACACTTGTAATCCCTGATGAAATCAACGGGAAGGCAGTAACAGCTATTAGTGCTGGTGCGTTCAAAGGTAAGACAAACTTCACCTCGCTGACTATCGGCAGGAATGTAAAGAGTATCGGTAATAAAGCTTTCGAGAGTTGCACTGCCTTGACAGGTGTGGTCATTCCCAACACGGTTACATTCATAGGTGAAGATGTATTCTATAACTGTACAGGTATGACGGAGGCATCCTTTGAGGATGGCTATGCATTGGATTATATCCCCATGTGGATGTTCGATAATACAGCCATCAGCACCATTACGATTCCACCTTCGGTGAAGGACATCCAACAGGGAGCTTTCAAGAATTGTTCAAAATTGACAAGCATTGTCATCCCC
>JBGUJY010000006.1:0-33869 GCA_045114185.1 Prevotella sp.
GATAGTGGGCAGATCGTTACCAGCAGGAGCAGAGATAACAACCTTCTTGGCACCAGCCTGGATGTGGGCAGAAGCCTTCTCCTTAGATGTATAGAAACCTGTGCACTCGAGTACTACGTCAACACTCAGCTCACCCCAAGGAAGCTCAGCAGCGTTAGGAATAGCATAGATGGTGATCTCCTTACCATCGACGATGATAGAGTTGTCTGTTGCCTCAACAGTGTGCTTACCCTCACCGAACTTTCCGGCGAAACCACCCTGAGCTGTGTCATACTTCAACAGGTGAGCAAGCATTTTGGGACTTGTCAAGTCGTTGATAGCGATTACTTCATAACCTTCAGCCTCGAACATCTGACGGAAAGCGAGGCGACCGATACGGCCGAAACCGTTAATAGCTACTTTTGTCATTTCTTTGTTTTTTATTTAAAAGGGTTAAAAATTATCCTTCATTATTATCCACTTTAACACGAAAATCGAAGAAAAACATGCCGAAAAGTAAGAATTTTCGTGCTTTCTTCACATTTTTTTCTTATTTCGAGCGCAAAGTTACGAATATTTTTCTATATTTGCATCAGATTTCTATCTTAAATAATATAAAAAGATTGAAGATTATGCCCGTTGGAATAAAAAACTGACGGAGATCAAGAAGATTGCAAGATGTAGTTTACAATTTTATACATTAAACATTTAAGATTATGGGATTTATTAAAGAATTCAAAGAGTTTGCCATGAAAGGCAACGTCATGGACATGGCTGTCGGTGTAATCATCGGCGGTGCTTTTGGAAAAATTGTCAGCTCACTGGTTGACGATGTGTTGATGCCCCTGATCGGTGTATGCACAGGTGGTGTAGATTTCACCAATCTGGCAGCAAAAGTAGGTGACGCATCTGTAAAGTACGGTACGTTCATCCAGAACATCATTGACTTCCTGATCATCGCACTGTGTATCTTCTTAATGATCAAGGCGATGAACAAGCTCACCAGGAAGAAGGAAGAGGAGCCCGCTCCTGCTCCAGAGCCACCGGCAGAAGAGAAGTTGCTCACTGAGATTCGCGACTTGCTGAAGAACAAATAAATCTCCCAATAAAAAGCCGTTCTGAATCAGAACGGCTTTTTTTGTGGAATATAGTAGAATGAGGAATATCACTTCCTCTCAACTCTCTTCTTCAGTGCCTCAAGACGAGCGCGGTTTTTCCGTCCTACCTGTTCTCCAATCTTTATCATCTCGTCGATGCTCTTCTTCCCAAAACTAGTCGCCCCATAGCCGGCAAGGTTCGGGTTGATATGTACATCCACCATCTTCATGTTATCATTGTATTTCTTCCAATCAGGACGAGATACGGCCCAGTCGAGAATACCGCCAATGCCCGTAACCTCTTTCAGGGAGAAATCACGCGTTTCATGTTTGTTTTGTGTCAGGTCGATAGCCACCACCACATCGGCACCCATCGCCTTCACCACATCCACAGGCAAGTTATTCAGCATACCTCCGTCAACAAGAGTCCTTCCGTTGATCTCCACAGGTTTGAAAGCACCCGGGATTGCCATGCTGGCCCGCATGCATTTCGACAAATAGCCACTACTGAGCACCACCTCCTGTTGGTTCTTCATATCCACCGCCACACAACGGAACGGGATAGGGAATGTGGAGAAATCCACGGAGTCTTTCAACCCCGTGATACTATCAAAGAGTTCCACGATATGATCACCGCGGATGGCTCCAAAGTTCGGATCTTCCTTCTTGCTGTTCTTTCGGGATACAGGGAAGCCCAGAACATACACCACCCCGTCTTCCTCACTAATCACTTTCCCTTCATGACGTTGTTCACGGTCGGCCAGCAGACTCAACCACTCTTGTGAACGGAACATTGTTTCCAGTTCGGCAGAGCGATAACCAAGGGCATACAAGCCACCCACTATGGAGCCAATACTAGTTCCGGCGATATAGTCGATGGGCAATCCCACCTCCTCTATCACCTTCAGTACCCCCACCTCGGCAGCACCTTTCGCACCACCTCCGCCTAGTACCAGACCTACCTTCAACCGTTGTTCGCCTTGTGAAAAGGCGCACTGACCAACGGCTACTACAAAAAGAAGCGACAGGGTTAGTCGCTTCCAAATACTCTTTTTCATCGGATCATCAATCGTCCGTGAAATCAGTTACTGCATTCAGGATGCCCTGCAGGATACCATTCAGCTCGTTGCCGAAGCCCTTGACTTTGTCAACAATGCCATTCTTGACACCTTTGGCCATATAGCCGGCACACTTTCCTTCGAGCACACCGATCTTTTTCTTCTGCTCAGCCGTATAATCGAACTCGTGCTTCTTAATCTCCCTGCGGATGTCCAGGAATTCCTCACCGGCATCCCGCCAGTCATCCACGCTATAATACTGACTATTGTCACGCAGCTCGTAGGAGAACTTCTCCAAACGGTTAATGGCATGCATCTTAGTAGCACATGAACTCAGTACCAACGAACAGCACAAAGTCATGCAAGCAACCACAATCATTGTCTTTATTTTCATAATCATTGAGTTTATAACGCCGCAAAAATAAACAAAAAACACCAATCATCCTCGTTTACTATCATATATTATAATTATTTAAGGTTCGTTGTAAACCTTGATTTGATATAGATTAATCCTTTGCCTATTATGAGAAAAAAAACTGAACCGCAACAGCGAATGTCAAAAGATTGTAGTACCTTTGCTGCCGTTTTAAGGATAACGACCTAATTAAATTAGGAATACCAGGTTTTTAATTGTATTTGAAATTGACAACGACAGAGCGTTTCGCGGGAATCGCCCGCCAGACTTTTAAGCCGAAAATGGTATCGGCTATTAAGAATTACGACAGGAAAACATTCATGGCCGACCTAATGGCCGGTATCATTGTGGGTATCGTGGCACTGCCCTTGGCTATTGCTTTCGGTATCGCCTCAGGTGTATCACCCGAGAAAGGTATCATCACTGCTATTGTTGCAGGACTGATGATTTCTGTTTTCGGTGGCAGTAAGGTACAGATCGGCGGTCCTACCGGTGCCTTCATCGTCATCATCTATGGCATCATCCAGCAATATGGTATGCAAGGACTCACCATTGCCACTCTGATGGCAGGAGTCTTTCTCATTCTCTTGGGCATTCTCCATCTGGGAACCATCATCAAATATATTCCCTATCCTATCGTGGTGGGATTCACCAGCGGTATTGCCGTCACCATTTTCACCACGCAGATCAAGGATTTGCTAGGCATGCAAATGGATAAGGTGCCGAGTGATTTCATCGAGAAATGGATTGCTTATATCGATCATTGGGATGCTATAGACCTCTGGAGTGCCTTGTGTGGTATCTGCAGTGTGGTGCTGATAGGACTATGGCCTTCCATCACCCATCGTATTTCCAGTACTTCTCCTCTCGCTGCGTTGAAGAAAATACCAGGATCTCTGGTGGCTATCATCATCATCACAGTAGCTGTTCTATTATTGAAAAACTTTGCCGGAGTAACCACCATCGAGACCATTGGCGACCGATTCAGCATCAACTCTTCACTGCCTGAGGCAACCATGCCGGCACTCTCGTGGGAAACCATCAAAGGATTAGCAGCTCCGGCCATGACCATTGCTATTCTGGGAGCCATCGAATCACTGCTCTCAGCCACAGTGGCCGATGGTGTTATTGGCGATCATCATGATTCCAATACGGAACTCATCGGACAAGGTATTGCCAACATTGTATCACCTATCTTGGGTGGAATCCCTGCAACCGGTGCCATTGCACGTACCATGACCAACATCAACAACGGCGGTCGTACCCCCATTGCGGGTATCATCCATGCTGTGGTGCTGTTGCTCATCTTCCTCTTCCTGATGCCTTTGGCACAATATATCCCCATGGCATGCCTGGCCGGTGTATTGGTTGTGGTGAGCTATGGCATGAGCGGATGGCGCTCTTTCCTTGCCATGATGCGCAATCCGAAAAGCGACATCACGGTATTACTGCTCACTTTCTTCCTCACCATTATCTTCGATCTGACTATCGCCATTGAGGTAGGACTCATCTGTGCCTGTCTGCTCTTTATGCGACGAATGGCAGAGACCACAGAGGTACGTGCCATTATCGACGAGATCGACCTGAACCAAGATGCTGATATGGCAAAAGGGAACCTCGAACATCTCTCCATCCCCAAGCATGTGGAGGTGTATGAGATCAACGGTCCTTATTTCTTCGGAGCCGGTAACCGTTTCGAGGATATCATGGCACGCTATGGTCAGCGCCCCAAGGTACGTATTATCCGTATGAGAAAAGTGCCCTTCATCGACTCTACAGGTCTGCATAACCTGGAGAACCTCTGTCTGATGAGTCAGAAAGAGGGTATCATCATCGTGCTCTCAGGAGTAAACCCGAAAGTGGAGGCCGTATTAAAGAACAATGGATTCAACCAACTGCTGGGCGAGGAGAACATCTGCAATCACATCGATCTGGCACTGGCCCGAGCAAGAGAACTGGTTGGGGAGATGGAGGTAGCTTAAACAATCTCCCTGCCAAACGGTGTCAGGGCCAGGTGCGCCATCTTGAAATGTTGCTTGCCAAAGGGGATTCCGAGGATAGTGATATACAGCAGGACACCGAAGAAGATATGGGTAAGCCATATCCATACACCGCCCACAAAGAACCAGATCACATTCATTACCGTACTGATACAACCGGGCTGACCTTCCTTGGTTCTGATCTTTGAGCCGAAAGGCCACAAGCAAAACACACCTAACTTGATTGACTGCAGTCCAAAGGGAATGCCGATAATCGTGATGAACATGGCCAGACTGGCCACGAAATACTCGATGGCGGTTTCCAAACCACCGAAAATCAACCAGATAATGTTTCCTAATATTTTCATAATGCTTCTATTGATTCTTTTTATACACGACAAAGATAGTCGTTTTTTTGAAGAATCTTACAATTATAGCAATTTTTAACGGATAAGCAGTAAGTTATAAAGAATGAAATGTTGCAGAATCCAGTAAAAATTCTTACCTTTGTCCCCAAAGAAATACTACACCACGATGAAAACGAAGAAAAACCAATCCATTAGCCGACGCGACTTCTTGAAGAAGATTGGTATCGGCACAGCCTCCACAGCAGCCTTGATGGTGATGGAGCCATTCAGCACATTTGCCAAAGGACAGGACAAATCTAGCGCTGCTCAAGCTGGAGAGAACAAAATGACCTATCGAATCAACCGCCGTTCCGGCGACACTGTCAGTCTGCTCGGCTTCGGAATGATGCGCCTTCCCAACGACCAGGAGAAGGTGAACGAGTTGGTTGACTACGCCATTGCCCATGGTGTGAACTACTTTGACACTGCACCAGCTTACGGTCGGTCGGAAGATATGACGGGTATCGCCCTGAAAAGACATCCTCGTGACAAGTACTACATCGCCACGAAGATGTCGAACCAGAACCGCAGAGCACAACGGATAGAGGATGCGAAGATGATGTACCAGCGCTCGTTTGAGCGTCTGCAGACCGACTATATCGACTACTACCTGATGCATAGCATCGGCGGAAGCGGTATGGATGAGTTCAACAGACGATTCATCGACAATGGCTTGCTCGACTTCCTCGTAGAGGAGCGCAAGGCAGGACGCATCCGTAACCTCGGCTTCTCCTACCACGGAAACGTGGAGGTGTTCGACTGGCTCCTCGATCATGACGATACCTACCACTGGGACTTCGTGCAGATTGAGTTGAACTATGTTGACTGGCGCCATGCTTCACTGAGCTCTGGTGGATGGAAAAAGGATGCTGATGCTGAGTATCTCTATAACAAACTGGAGAAGACTGGTATTCAGGCAGTGGTAATGGAGCCTCTGTTAGGTGGTCGTTTGGCCAACGTACCCGAGGAGTTTGCCCAGGAACTGAAGGCAGAACGACCGGATCAAAGCATCGCCTCATGGGCCTTCCGCTGGGTGGGCACGTTGCCCAATATCCTTACAGCGCTCAGTGGCATGAACAATATGGATCACCTGATCGATAATGTGAACACGTTCTCACCCCTCGATCCATGTACAGAACACGAGAAGGAGCTGCTGGCAAAGATTGCCGACGGCATGAGTGGCTATCCCGTTGTGCCTTGTACAGCCTGCCGCTATTGCATGCCTTGTCCGTATGATGTAGATATCCCCGGGAACTTCGCTTATTATAACGATGCCGTTAACAACAAACTGTTGCCGCTGCCCGAGAAGACCGCAGCTGACTATGCCAGTAGGAAAGCTAAGTTCCTGGAAGGTTACAAGAAGGCACTCGACTCATCCGCATGGGCCAGTCAGTGTATGGACTGTGAGGAATGTCTGAAGAAATGTCCACAACAGATACGTATCCCCAACCAGATGGAGCGTATCGTCGAACTGATACGAGAATAATTTAAATAATGGTTTATATGAAAAGATTTATCACTATCGTACTCATGATGCCCTTTGCCGCGATGGCATGGGCACAAAGCAGTGCCGCATTAGACCAACTCAAGGCTGATCCAAGGAAAGCCTATGGTACTGACTATCCTTATTCGTTTGAAACAACTAAAGTAACCAAGGCTCCTAGTGGCTACAAGCCTTTCTACATCAGTCATTACGGCAGACATGGCTCACGCTACTATTGGAACGCACAGCTCTATCGCGAGATGGAGACTCTGCTCACTGAACAACACAATAAGAAGAACCTCACACCTGAGGGTGAGGCTTTCTATCAGAAGTTCATGGTTGCCAAAGACGAACTGGCCAATGGTGTCAGCGAGTTGAGCGACCTCGGATGGGAGCAGCATCAGCGCATTGCCCGTATCATGTACAACTCCTTCCCCGAAGTGTTCAAGAAAGGTGGTAATGTTTACGCCATCTCCTCACTCACGGGTCGTTGTGTATTGAGTATGGCATCGTTCTGTTCGGAGCTCACGCAATGTAATCCGAAGATCGAGATCCGCCAGGAATCGGCACGCAAGGTGCTCGACGGTGTGAAGCCCGATGATCGTCAGAACCCTGTGAAGCATAAGTATCCCAGGGCAAGACCGCGCTTCGAGGATCACCGCGATATGTTCCACAACAGTGGTGATACTACCTTGCGCAAGAGGGCTGTGGCTCGCGTCTTCATCAATACCGATAGTCTGCCGGGCAGAATCAGTCACATCGGCAGTAACCTCATCAACCTCTACACCTCGCTGCCCAGCATTGGTCATGAGGGCATGATGGGGAACATCATCACCGACGTGGAGATTGCTAACCAATGGGAGAACGAGAACCTGGGATCCTATACATGGGTGTTTGAGCCACAGTATGACATGATTCCGATCCTTAGGGATATTATCAAGAAGGCAGATGCTAAACTCAATGGCAGCAGCGACCTGATTGCCGACCTCCGTTTCGGTCACGACACCTGCTTAGGACCGCTTACTGTTCTGATGGGTATCAACGGGGCCGATATCGATCCGATTGATCCCAACGAGGTGAAGAACTGCTACCAGAACTGGGAAACCGGTAAGGCATCCAACCTCCAGCTGATCTTCTACCGTGGTAAGAAGGGCTCTGATGACATCCTCGTCAAGGCACTGCTCAACGGAATTGAAGCTACACTTCCCCTACCCTCACAGCTAGCACCTTATTATAAATGGTCTGACTTCCGCAAGTTCTACCTCGATCGCTGCGACAGCATCAAGGATGAACCATAATACAATAAAGGAGCCCACTCGAAAGTGGGCTCCTTTTTCTTCATTCCCATGCTGGGAACAAGTTGTTCCCACGTTGGGAACACTTTATTCCCACGTTGGGAATATTTAATTACATCGCGTTCTACTGATACAGATAGCGCTTGATACTCATCTTTGGAGTCTTTTCAAAGGGCAGATCCATGAGTTCCACCTTACTAATCTTACTATAAACAGGCAGGGCCTTGTTGGCGGCAGTACGAATCTGTTCGGGTATGCTGTTCCTTGTTTCTGCATCCATATCCTCTGCGATATCCGCATAGACTAAGGCAACTAACTTACCGTTGCGATCCACGACAATGGATTCAACCACGTATGGACAGCCCGACAACACTGATTCCACCTCTTCGGGATAGATGTTCTGCCCAGATGAGTTGAGGATCATTGACTTGATACGACCACGGATGAAGATGTTTCCCTCATCGTCTATCGTACCTAAGTCACCTGTACGGAACCAACCATCATCTGTAAACGCCACCGCATTGGCTTCGGGGTTCTTGTAATAACCCACAGTAATATTGCGTCCTCGTGCCTGAATCTCACCAGCAATGTTCTTCGGATCCTTCGAATCAATCCTGATATCATGGACAGGTTTTCCACAAGAGCCGGGAACAAAGTCAGTCCACCACTCCCAGCCTAACAGCGGACAAGCCTCTGTCATGCCATAACCCACCGTAAACGGCAGTTTCATCTTCTGGAAACACTCCTCCACTTCTGGTTTGAGAGCCGCTCCACCCATGATGAAGCAGCGTACCTTTCCACCGAAAGCAGCGATCAGTTTCTTGCGAACAGTACTGTAAACCAATTTGTTGACACGCGGGATATTCAGCAGTACCCGCATCTTCTCCAATGCCGGTTTGATGGAACTGGCATACACCTTTTCCATAACCAGCGGTACTGTAACCACCATGTAGGGTTTCACCTCCTGCATAGCCTTCAAAAGCGTTGTGGGAGAAGGCGTCTTTCCCAGGAAATACACCGTAACACCATCAACATTAGGATGGATAAACTCGATAGCCAATCCGTACATATGGGCCATGGGGAGCATCGAGACGATGGTTTCACCCGGCTGGTTCGGGAAATGGGTGTTACTGAATTCATCCGTATCGGAGATGGCACCATAGGTAAGCATCACGCCCTTGGGGTTGCCAGTTGTTCCAGATGTATAGTTAATGATAGCCAGCTTGTCCCAGTTCTTCGTGGAATATGACACTTGTCCTGGTTGTATCCCGGAGGGATGATGCTGTGCAAAGATGCTCTCACGACTCTTCCATGCCATGGCTACCTTCTCATCACGGTGCCACAGCAAAGTACTGTCCTTCACATTGATAGCAGCCTTGAGTCCGGGCATCTGTGCAGGATTCAGCTTATTCCAGATATCCTCATCGGTAAAAAGCATCACACTGTCTGAATGGTTCGTCAGCGAGGAAATGCTGTTCGGATGGAAATCGGCCAAAAGCGGAACAGCCACACAGCCATTCACGTTGATTTCCCAGAAGGCGATGGCCCACCGGGCAGAATTACGAGCGCAGATAGCAATCTTATTACGCTTGGTGATTCCGGATTCGTTAAGGAACAACCGGAACATCTCGATGTTTTTGGCCAAATCCGCATAGGTAAACGACTCCCCTTCGTAGTCGCAAAGAGCCTTCTGATCCCAATGCTCGCGGATGGTTTCCTCTAGTTTTTTCAGATAGTGTTTCATTGGTTATATTCGTTTAATTGATAAAGACTGATCGTTTCGACCAGCATTCCCTGGTCATTTATGTATTAAAAGAAGTTGAAGAAGAAATAGACAGCGGCATATCTAGTGGGTACACCCTTGGCATAGCCGATAACGTGGTTGTTGCTGTCTCTAACTGTGCCGTTGCTACTTACTTTTCCTACGTATGAATTATTGCGGTTGCGAACGGTTCCGTCATGCTCTACCTTTCCCAGATAAGAGTTGTTGCTGTTACGCACATCGCCATTGCTTTGTATTTTCCCTAAGAGATGGTTGTTGGCATCGCGGATATCGCCATTGCTGTTGATGCGTGCCACCACGGAGTTGTTACTGTTCCGAAGCGTTCCGTCAGCATCGATCTTACCAACTACGGAATAGTTGGTATTTCGGATGGTTTGTGCAGCACAAGGCAGTACCGCACAAACCATTGCCATTATCATGAATAAAAGCCCCCTTTTCATCCTATTCTGTTTATTCCCACTCGATGGTACCTGTTGGTTTGGGAGTGAGGTCGTAGAGTACACGATTCACGCCAGGAACCTCAGTAATGATACGCTGAGTGATGTGATGCAGGAGTGAATAAGGAATCTCCTCGATGGTAGCGGTCATGGCATCACGTGTGTTCACGGCACGAATGATGACAGGCCAGTCCCAGCTGCGTTTGTTGTCCTTGACACCTGTTGACTTATAGTCGGGTACAATGGTGAAGTACTGCCAAACCTTTCCTTCCAAACCGTTCTTGGCAAACTCCTCACGGAGAATAGCATCCGACTCGCGTAGCGCTTCCAAACGATCGCGGGTGATAGCTCCAGTGCAACGAACACCTAGACCAGGACCTGGGAAGGGCTGACGGAACACCATGTTATCGGGCAGTCCGAGTTCCTTACCTACCACACGCACCTCATCCTTGAAGAGCAGCTTAATCGGTTCAACGAGTTCGAACTGCAGGTCTTCTGGCAGTCCACCAACATTGTGGTGCGACTTAACCGGTCCTGACTCGACAATGTCAGGATAAATGGTACCCTGAGCCAGGAAACTGATACCCTCCTGCTTACGGGCCTCCTCCTCAAATACGCGAATGAACTCAGCACCGATAATCTTGCGTTTCTGCTCGGGGTCGGAGATGCCTGCCAGCTTGTCAAGGAACCGATCGGTAGCATCGACATACACTAGATTGGCATCCAACTCATCACGGAAGACTCGTACCACCTGCTCGGGTTCGCCTTTGCGCAGCAGACCGTGATTCACATGAACAGACACCAGTTGCTTACCTACGGCCTTGATGAGTAGAGCCGCCACCACCGATGAGTCAACACCGCCCGAGAGGGCCAGTAGCACCTTCTTGTCACCAATCTGAGCACGCAGCTCACTGATCTGTTCTTCAATAAATTTCTGTGCCAAGGCTGGAGTGGTAATGCGCTCCATCGAGGCAGGACGTACGTTACCTGTAGTCATAATTATTATATTATTGTTTGATGTAAAATCCTGTAGCCCTACTCCCCTCCCTTTGGAGGGGCAGGGGGTGGCTCTTACTCCCACTCTATAGTCGAAGGAGGCTTTGAAGAGATGTCGTAGCAAACGCGGTTGACACCCCTTACCTTATTAATTATCTCATTAGAGACCTTCGCCATGAAATCGTATGGCAGATGAGCCCAGTCGGCTGTCATAGCATCAGTAGAGGTAACAGCACGCAGCGCTACAGGATGCTCATAGGTGCGTTCATCTCCCATTACACCGACACTGCGGACGGAAGAGAGAAGGATGACACCAGCCTGCCAGATCTGATCGTAGAGAGAAACCTCGATGTTTCCGTCCTTCATATCGGCAGGTACACCAGCAGCCAAGACTTTGCGAGCCTCTTCACCACTAAGTTTCACCTTATACTCTCTGAGTCCTCTGATATAGATATCATCCGCATCCTGCAGAATACGAACCTTCTCAGGAGTGATGTCGCCTAAGATACGGACGGCAAGACCAGGACCAGGGAACGGATGACGGGTGATGAGATGCTCGGGCATTCCCAACTGACGACCCACACGGCGCACCTCGTCCTTGAACAACCATTGCAGCGGTTCGCAGAGTTGCAGATGCATCTCCTTAGGAAGTCCGCCCACATTATGATGACTCTTGATTACCTTACCTGTAATATTCAGTGATTCGATGCGGTCGGGATAGATGGTACCCTGTCCCAGCCATTTGGCATCCGTGATCTTCTTTGCCTCAGCATTGAACACTTCGATGAAGTCGCGACCGATAATCTTACGCTTCTGTTCAGGATCAGAAACGCCGGCAAGGTCAGCAAAGAACTTCTCACTGGCATCCACACCGATCACATTAAGACCCAATACCTTGTAGTCGTTCATCACCTGTGTGAACTCGTTCTTGCGAAGCATGCCATGATCCACGAAGATACAGGTGAGGTTCTGACCGATGGCCTTGTTCAACAGAACGGCAGCAACAGAAGAATCAACACCGCCCGAAAGACCTAAGATGACACGATCGTTGCCCAGTTGCTGTTTCAACTCTGCCACTGTAGAATCCACGAATGATGCGGCACTCCATTCCTGACGACTACCACAGATATCTACCACGAAGTTGCGTAGCAACTGAGATCCTTGTAAGGTATGGAACACCTCTGGATGGAACTGAACTGCCCAAATGCCGTTGGCAAGTTGAGAGTTGGGTGCACACCAGAATGCAGCATTAGTTACATCCTTGGTGCTGCCAATCACCTTGAAGTTCTCAGGAATAGCGGTTATGGTATCGCCATGACTCATCCACACTTGAGAGCCTTTCTCAAAGCCCTTGAAAAGGGGATTGTCGAGAGCGATTGTTTCCAAATTGGCACGGCCGTATTCTCTTGAGTCGGCCTTCTCTACCTTACCTCCAAGAGAATTGGAGATATATTGCGCACCATAACAGATGCCCAAGACGGGTAATCTACCTATAAACTGGGAGAGATCAACCTTGAACGCATCCGGGTCGTGTACTGAAAACGGTGAACCTGACAAGATCACACCGATTACCGATGGATCATCCTTCGGGAATTTATTGTACGGAAGAATCTCGCAAAACGTATCCAACTCACGAACTCGGCGTCCGATCAACTGGGTGGTCTGACTTCCGAAATCGAGAATGATAATTTTCTGTTGCATATTATATATATGTATTTCAAACTTTGTGCAAAGGTACGATTAAGTGAGCGAAATACCAAACAAAAACGAATTTTTGTTTGTATTTCCGAGCGGTAGTACTTTCGGCGTAGCCAAAGGTATAAAATCTGGGTAAGCAAAGAAGAAACGAATGAATTTGTTTATTTGGCCTAAACGAAAGCGACTTATATGAAGTATAATAAGACTCTACAAGATATCTATTTAATTATACAAAAACTCTACATTTTATAAAACGTCCCTTTATATTCGCCTTACTTTTATTATTGTTATACACTTATTTTCAATACCTTACAATATTGACATACATTTCAATTACCCCAACACCACATTCTCAAAAACTCTATATGTAATTTTGAAGTTAGAAAAATAATCACTATCTTTGTCGTCGTAAACAATAACACAACCTGTAATATGTTTGGACGCAACAAAGTGAATCAGATTATAGCAGATCTCGACCAGTTTATTGACAAAATGGACGAGTGTGTTTTGCTATATAAGAATGGTATAAGGAATTACTTGGAAGGGAATTCCCAGGCTTTTACCGATAACATCCAAGCCGTGATGACCATCAGGGAGAATACCACCGACCTGCGCCGTAGTATTGAGAACAGTCTCTATTCCTACACGCTCGTTACCGAGAACCGGGTGGATATCCTGCAATTGCTGGAACACATGGACATGATAGTCGGTCAACTGTACAAGAACCTCGTCCAATACGAGATAGAAATACCGTTCTTCCCATCTGAACTGAACGTGGATTTCCTGAAACTGGTGGAGCTGGCCTCACTATCCGTTGAGACCACCGCGCAAGCCATCAGAGACAACTTCCGCTCGCCTCAGCTGTTGCAAGAAAAGATCCACCGTATCTATTATTACGAGAAAGAGGCAGACAAGCTGGCACAAGCCATCAAACGAAAGGTGTTCCATGAGATGGACAACTTCAAGCTTAGTCAGAAGATCCACCTGCGCTATTTCACTCTCCATGTAGAACAGATTGCCGAAGAGGCGATGAAAGCAGCCGACCTGCTCTCGGTTCTGGCAGTCAAACAACGGTTCTGATATTCTACTAACACTATACATTATTTATTACTCTGATTGTTGATCACCCATGCTGACAGTATCCATCTTATTGATCATGTTGATAGGCATCTGCTTCGGATGGAAAGAAATGGCCTACAGTTACTCTGATATCCACGTTGCGGATATCTTGGGCATCTGGCCCTTCCTGGTATGTTTGCTCATATCCATGACTGTCGGCATGGGATTGATCATCTTTCATGAAAACAGCAGTTTTCTCGCCACGGCCGATGAAGTGGTGGTGGCAACCGTTTCCATTGTGCTCACCCTCGTGATTCTCTCGACGGTGAACACGCATTTCTCTACCGTCACAGCTTTCTGGGGAGCCCTGCTCGCCCTATCTGTCATGCGTGACGACTCCATCAGTACGGTATTGTGGATTGTAGTACTGCTGTCCGTGGTTTTAGCGCCAATCATCAGCATCGCATGTTCCCAACTAACCCACAGACTCATCCGTCGTCATATCGAAGAGAAAGCTATGCATCTGCTGACAAAGCAGCTGCATATCAAATGGCTGGCCTATATCGGTGTTGTTCTTTGTGGTATCGCCTTGACCTGTAACTATGCGTTACTGATCGATTCGCTTATTTCGCCTCTTTATATATATACCAACTGGACCCTGTGGTTGCTGGTGGGCATCATGATTGTGATGTGTCTCAGCCCTGTTATCATCTACGTCTATCGCCATCCCAGAAACGGGAGAATGTCTGAACAACTGGCTTCCCTCTACGGTCAGACACTGTCCCTAATGCTATTCAACATCGTATTACCGGTTCTTATCACCCCATTACCATCTGTCATCGTATCAGCCAACCTGCTAAAAGAAGGGAACACCCTTGCAATAGAGCGAGGAAGAGAGATGAAACGACTTCTCAACATGGTGATCATCGCTATTGCCACCCCAATGCTGTCGTTCCTCATCTGCGTTATCATGCAATGGTTGTACGACCGTCCTTACTTCTTCTGGGTGTTGGTACTGTTTGTCATCTTAGTCTGTCTGCTGGTCAGATTATCCTATACTCAGTACAAGAAAGGCAAGCTGTTCAGCAGGATGCTGAGTGATGAGCTGAAACACCGTGATGAGGTGAGCAACGAGATCAACCGACTCGACGTGATGGCTGTCACCTCTCAGTTTGACAGTATGTCGCGCGAGATTGACTTTAAGCACAAGGAGATCATCGACCTGTCATTGTTTGTCAGACAACAGAGGGAATACATGACTGGCGTAGGAGAACAACTGCGGGAACTGGCGCAGGATAAGGACACAGAAAACATCCGACGTTCACTGATCGAGATCGACAGGGATCTGCAGGAAACACTTCGTTATCCGCCCGAGATGGAAAAGATCTATCAGCAGGTGGAAAAGATGCATCATGACTTTGTCTGCCGACTTCAGATGCGATGCCCCAACCTCACCAAACGCGAGTGCCGACTGGCCATCCTGTTACGTTTGGGATTCTCCAGTAAGGAAATTGCCAATATGGTGAACTTGGAAACAAAGAGCGTAGAGATCAACCGCTATCGGTTACGAAAGAAGCTACGACTTGACCGCAGCGAGAACCTGGTTAACTACCTGCAACTGCTGTAGTCGAGCAACTATATAGAGAAAAGTATTTCTAACATATTTATTATTAATCCTATAACAATTATGAAAAAAGCAGCATTACTGACCTTAGGAGCATTCCTGCTGATCAATAGCAGTGTAACAGCTCAAGAGAACGAGGAAGTTCGCTACAACCAGTACGGCGTCGCCGTGGACAGGCAGGAGCTACATGCAGAAGCACGTAACAACATCCTGGTACTGGAATCTAAAGACCAAAGTTACAAACTATGGATGGACAACCGTGTAGAGGTTGACGGTGCCACCTTCTGGGGTGTTGACCCCGACTACGACCGTGTCGGTAACGGTGTTTCCATTCGCCGTGCCCGTTTTGCCGTCAAAGCACAACTCGGTAAGGACTGGTACGGAGAGGTTGACATGGACATGGCCGACGGTCTGTTCGAACTCAAAGACGCTATCATTGAGTATGATGGACTGAAGAACGTGGAAATTAAGGCAGGTAACTTCAAGGAGGACTTCTCCATGGAGCGCACTACCACTTCCCGCTACCTCCAACTGATCGAGAGGCCAATGGTTACACAGGCACTCGCCCCCTCTCGTCATCTAGGTTTCCAGGTTGCCTACCTGCGTGATCACTTCAGAGCATCATTCGGTACCTTCTTCCAGGAGATTGCAGGATCGGAAGAAGCAACGAATGTTCAGGACAACAACAAGGACTTCGGGCGCAGCCAAGGCTATTCGCTCACCTCGAAGATCGGCTGGATGCCTTATACCAGCGATCGCTTGATGGGATTCTACCTGGGTGGAAAGGCTTCCTACCGCACGCCCAAGACGGATGTGAGCACATCCGATTACGGTGGCATACGCTTCAGTACCCGTAACTCCACCAGCATCAACCGCAAGAAATACCTCGACACCAACGTGATTCCCAATGTACATCACAACTGGCTGTACGGTACAGAGGCTGCCGCTTACTGGAAAGGTTTGAAACTCCAGTCTGAATGGATCGGAACCCATGTATCCGTTCCTGGCGAAGGTTATAACTTCGGTGGTTACTATGTTCAGTTAGGTTACCTGCTCTTTGGAGGTAATCAGCGCTTCAACGTGGCTGAGGGTGAGTTTACCTCTATCTCTCCTGGAAAGAAATGGGGTGATGTGGAACTGAATCTCCGCTACGACTACCTCGATCTGAACCATCGGGATGTATATGGCGGATCAGGTGAGAACTACACTGCTGGTCTGAACTTCTATTTAGGCAACTCGATCAAGATGGCCATCAACTACATGTATACCAGCAACGACCGTTTCGCCAATGGCAAGGGAAAGTTGCTCACTGGTCATGATGCCACAGGTAAGCCCACTGCCGACTTCACGAAAGCAGTTGACCCGAAAGGCAAGGGCGGTGTGAGCTACAACAGTATAGCTGTCCGCTTTGAGGTAAACTTCTAACATCAAAGGAATTATTAGTAATATAACCTTCAAATACAAAGAATCATGAAGACAATGAAATATATATTCATGCTGGCCATCTTGGCTTTGACGGCCTCATGTATGGAAGACGACCTTTATGAAGGACCGTCAAGTATCGACTCGGTCGCATCAAGCATCGCAGCCCCGACATCGGCTGACGATGTAACCATCACGGCCGTCATCAACGGTCTGCAGGCACCACGCACCGTTACACTCTCCTATTCGATTAACGGAGGTGGCGTCAATGAAGTGGCCATGAGCGGAAACGGAACCACCTATTCAGGAGTCATCCCCGCCCAAGCAGACGGTACGAAAGTGAACTACTTCGTGACGGTTGTCAACGAAGCAGGCTATACAACAGTATCTCCGGAACGCGACTACCAAGTTGGCGATCCTCCAACAGACTATACACAACTGCGTCTGAATGAGCTCTATGGTGCCGCAGATACCGATGAGGGCAAATTCATCGAGCTGTATAACATGGGGAACTTCCCCATCAAGCTCAAAGGTGTAATCCTGAAGAAAGATGGTAAGGACACTTGGATGGGCATCGAAGGAGAAGTGATTCCCGCACATGGCTGCTGGGCCATCATTGGTGCAAAGGGGACAACGGAACGTGGCTTCTCAAGCGGATTCTCAAACAAGAAGTCTGTGTTAGTGGAACTTCTTGATCCCGATGGAAAACCTCTGGATAAGTTCCAGCGTGGTGAGGAAGATACCGGTTGGGGCAACCAGTCACTGGCCAAGGTTAGCGGTTCTTGGAGTCGTGTGCCAGACGGAACAGGTAAGTGGATGGAAACTGAGCCCACTTGCGGTAGTCTGAATGCCAAGACCGGTACGGACGACGAAACGGTGGTGCAATGAAAAGATGAAAGATTAAACATTAAAGATTAAAAAATATAATTATTTATTTAACGATTAGTTATTAATAATGGAAAAAGAGAAAATGAAAATTGGCGAAATCTCAAAACCTCGTTTTGAGTTTCGCAGCTTCGGCCGCTGCTTCTGTGATGCGGCAAAGCGAATGGCCCGTCTAAGCACACCTGTTCCCGAGAAAGTTTGGGAGCGACATAGTACAGAAACCTACATCGTCAGTCGCACCAACGACGTGAACAACACGAAGATCCGCGACGGAAAAATGGACATCAAGACCTTCGTGCAGAGTGTTGACGGTCTGGAGCAGTGGAATCCGCTGATGAAAGGTGAGTTCCCCATCTCCAAGGAGGTACTCGAGAACGATGTCTTCCCTGCCTTCAAGGTAGAGGGAATGCCCAAGCTCGACAAACCGACCTACACGTTGGAAGAGTTTCTCGCCATGATTAACGAGCATCCTGATCTTCAGGCTGTGAAGGTGGAGAAGGTACGTTTCGGCTATATGGTGAATGACACCATCTGTGAAACAGGTGACGTCTATATCAACGGCGCACTGGTTAAAACCATCAACTCTGAATCCACAGAGATTGAGGACATCAAGAAGACAATTGCTGATGTGGGTCTCGAAGGTGTAGAGAACATCAACTACCTCCAGGCCATCAAGAGAGTGATTGGCATGATCAATAAACCTTTAGCAAACTAAGATTATGGCACAGGAAATAGAACGTAAATTCCTTGTAAAGGGAGATTTCAAGAGCGAAGTGTTCAAGAGCACTCGTATCACGCAGGGCTATCTGAGTTCCGTTCCAGAGCGCACTGTTCGTGTCAGGGTAAAGGGCGACAAGGGTTTCATCACCATCAAAGGCATTGGTAACGAAAGTGGTGCCAGTCGTTTCGAATGGGAAAAGGAGATTCCTGTTGACGAAGTACGTGAACTGCTGAAGATCTGTGAGCCGGGAGTCATCGACAAGACCCGCTATCTGGTAAAGAACGGTGACTTCACCTTCGAGGTGGATGAGTTCTACGGTGACAACGACGGTCTGACCGTCGCAGAAATTGAGCTGCCCGATGAGCAGGCACAGTTCAACCGTCCTGCATGGCTGGGAGAGGAAGTGACGGGCGATGTCCGTTTCTACAATTCCATGCTCATGAAGAATCCCTATAAGAACTGGAAGTAACCATCCTTCTTCATGTCAGAGTGTGCTCCCTCAGGGGAGCCACTCTTCAATTCAACAGAACATCATGAACAACGATAACAAACCTACTCCGGCATTCGATCCGCTCGATATGAACAACTACCGTATCGAGAAACTGCCCAAGATGAAGAAATCAGGATTCGAGCGTGTGCTTCAACGTATCGGAGCACCCTTGGCCATCCTGGCTTTTATCCTACTCTACTGGGTGGTTGACATCCCCTTCGTCAATCGGATTGACACCAATAAGGAGACCACTACGCTCACCTCTTCGGCCGTTAAGCGTTACGACCAATTGGCAGAAGCTGCCATGCAACAGATCACGGCAGAACAGACAGACCAGACCGTTACCCCACAAATAGAGGAACAAGTGGAGGATGCTGCGCACAATAAGTTCATCCGCATCAACTATGCCATGCTCGCCATCTTTGTGGCTGCCATCATCTTGTGGATCACCGAGGCTATTCCCAACTACCTCACCTCACTGATGGTTATCCTAGGTATCGTGCTGACCAATATCACGACCGACAAGACGGCCTATGCCCAGTTAGGACATCCAGTGATGTGGCTGAACATCCTGTCGTTCATCTTGGCCAGTATGTTGGTGAAGACACAAGTAGCCAAACGTTTTGCCCTGTGGTTCGTACTGAAGTTCGGACGGAATGCAGGAGGTATCATGCTCAGTTTCATCATCATCAACCTCGTTCTGTCAGCCTTCATCTCTGCCACAACGGCAAAAGCAGCCATTCTGTTACCCATCTTCATGGTGGTAGCAGCCATCTATGGCGCTACAGGTGGAGAGCATCGTAACAACTTCGGTCGTAACCTCATCCTGCAAAACCTCTTCCAGATCAACTTGGGTGCCAACGCTTTCCTTACCGGATCAGGAGCCACCTTGCTAGCAGGATCACTCATTGCAGGAGCGATGGGCATTGGTTCTTTCAGCTACCAAGACTGGTTCAAGGCTGCCTTCCCGATGAATGTGATGCTTATCCTGATTGCATGGTTCGTCGGAACGAAGATCTTCTTCCCACTGAAGAAAGAAGAACGTGTGCCACAGATCGCTGGTGGTATGGAACGACTTCGTGAGGAACTGAATAAATTAGGTAAGATGAAACCCGAAGAATGGAAGTCGGTGGCCATCTTCGTCGTTGTTCTCATCCTTTGGGCTACCGATAAGCAACATGGCATCAACCAGACGGCAGTAGCCTTCATGGGAGCCGTCGTTGCCTTACTGCCTGGTATCGGCGTAGTGAAATGGAACGACGTGGATATCCCTTGGCATTTGTTACTCTTCTCTGCTGGTGCCTATACTCTAGGTGCAGGACTCGATGCAACAGGTCTGCCGGGAACACTCATCGATGCGTTGTTCAGTAATCTCGGTATCACACAGGAAACACCTTTCTGGGTACTTTATATGATCCTGACTGCCGGCATGTTGCTATTCTCATTGGTATTCCAATCGAAAACCATGCTGACACTGATCTTCGTTCCCATTGCTATCGGTGTGGCACAAAAGAACGGATATCCCATTATGAGTCTGGCCTTCCCAGTGGCTATGCTTGTCGGACACGTCTATGTACTGCCCTTCAACAGTAAGCCTGCCGCCCTGCTCTACACCACGAACCAGTACAGCTGGAGCGACACCTTCAAGTTTGGCATCACCATGATGTTCATCAGCTGGCTCGCTATCATCCTTTGGGGAGAGACCGTATTGAAATGGTTCGGCTATACCCATGGGGTGTTCTTCTAACGCATTATCAGGTAAATAGTTATCAATAACGAACAAAACCGTAGTATATGATAGATATCCTTCCGAAAATACATGATCGTAACACCTTGGAATTCAAGGTGGGTTATAAGGCTCCTGATGGCACAGCCTACCACGACTTTGAGATGAACACATGGGTATTCATCCCCGAGGCACTGGATGTGAACAAACATACGTATCTGAAGGATAACTTCTATCGTGACATCCTATCGTATATACGGTTGATTACCCCTTATTATCCACTGGAGGAGTTGGCTTCGACCACCTGTCTGCCCTATCAGCGATTGAGCGACGCTTGTCTGTCACTATCACCCCAGCCGTCGGAAAAAGAACATGAGAGCTATGAGCGTGAGATCAAGATGTTTGCTTCGATCTTCAAAAGCAGCATCCGCGATACGTTCCGCGCAGCCCTCAGCAATGGCAAGCCTGTAGATCAGGAGCAATGCAGGAAAACCATGGAGAGCGTTACCCAAATCTTCAAAAACTATCGTTCATTAGGTGAGCAGATGGGAAAGAAGAGCATTCCTGATAAAGTGATGCTCTATTACCGTTATGGAGATGAATTCCTGTCGAACGTGGTGGAGCAACATATCTCCAAAATGATCCTGTATCTCCGCAAGAATGACATGGCGGGCTATGAGGCATTGAAGCCTGATATCCAGCAACTGCTTGACAGCGAGCACGATTATCGGTTGCAGGCAGGATATCTTTGTGTAAAGGAAGGTTCTGCGGAAGACAACACTGAGTTTGTCTATCATGCCGGGAAACTGAAGAAATACATTGAAAGCAATCTCTATCTGCCTACCCACAAACGGCGCAATGCTGTATTCCTGGAGCAGGTGGTATTCAGTCTGGCGGCCGGTCTTTCCATGATCTTCGCCACCGTCATCTCCTTTGCCTTCCAGCAGACATATGGTAACTTCACACTTCCCTTCTTTATCGCATTGGTTATCAGTTACATGTTCAAAGATCGTATCAAGGAACTGGTTCGTGTGTATTTCGCTACCCGCCTGAGCAGTCGTCTCTTCGACTATAAGATCGAGATCCGAGTAGGTGACCTAAAAGTAGGTTGGTGCAAGGAAGGTTTCGATTTCATGAATCCCGAAAAGATTACACCGCTTGTCAGGAAGATGCGCAACCGTCATTCTCCCTTAGTAATCGGAAGAGGTGTGGAAGAACAGGTGATTCAATACCGGAAGAAGATCCACCTGAACAGAAAAGCCATCAGTAAGCTCTCTCCCTATCCACTGAGTGGCATCAACGATATTGTTCGTTACAACCTTTCTGAGTTCATGCGCAAAATGGATAATCCAAAGGTACCTCTGTGTGCCAACAAGGGTGATGGGCAATACAACCTAGTGGAAGGACGGAAGGTGTATTACCTGAACTTCATCATCCAACTGAAATATGAGAAGACAACCCGCTACCGTAGGTATCGCATCTGTCTGAGCAGAAAGGGCATACACGACATTGAAGAAATATAACGATATGAAAAAGATCATCCCGCTCATCCTGTTTGTCGGCATGTTGCTGACAGCTTGTGAAAACAATAATTCCGTGAATATCCTGGTTGCCAATACAAGCGACAGGGTTGTGAAGAATCGGGAGGTAACCATCCCTCTTGACACCATCCGTATGTGGCTTGGCACAACAGAAGAAGACACCCTCATTCTCCTCAACGAGAAGAACGAGCCATTGAATTATCGATATGCGGAAGGACGTTCGGCTATTATCTTTCTTGTTCCCGTTATCCAGAAACAATCACAAAAGAACTACACCCTCAATAAGTCAGATATCCGTCTTCAACAGAACATCCTGGCCTTCCGTCGCAAGAAGATCAAAATCGAATTTCAATAAGGGTTGTTTGTCTGCAGGAACTCCTCAGCCTGTTGGAGCGAATCGAGCTTCCCTACATCAATCATCTCCAATTGTTCCGCCTCGAAACCTGTAATGGAATAGGTGGCACAGGCATGGAGGTAGAAGTCGATAATCGGGAAACGGTCGGGCCACTGATCCATTAAGGGGAACAATGACGGACTAAACACATGGATACCAGAAAAGGCCAGCATCTGCAGTGATCCGTCTTTCCTTACCCAGTCGTGTGGTGACTTGATCTCTCCCGTTTCCTTATTCGTCCACCCCACCAGTCGTTTCTCATCATCAAAGAGCAGATAACGTTTTGTCTGTCGTTTGCTGACCAGTAGCAGAGCATCTGTCTCTGTTGTTCTTGCATGATCATAGAAGCCCGCTATATCCATGTTACTAAGGATATCCACATTATGAATGAGGACAGGAGAATGAGGGTCGAACAGTTCTCTTGCCTTCTTGATGCCACCACCTGTTTCCAACAGCTGTTCCGTCTCATCAGATATTCTAATATCCAGTCCGAAGTAATCATTCTCTTCCAGATAGTCGATGATCTGCTGGGCGAAATGATGCACATTGACAACGATACGCTGGAAACCTGCCTCCTTCAAACGAAGGATGACATGTTTGATCAGCGGTTCACCACCGATCTGCACCAAAGCCTTGGGCATAGTGTCAGTAAGCGGTTTGAGACGTGTTCCCAACCCCGCGGCAAATATCATGGCCTGTCTGACTGTTGTTTCTTCCATTATCTGTTATTTTAATGATATAACGGTTTTGTCGCCTCCGTATTGTATGGATTTCTTCTTTCCGTTCACCAACTGAATATCAAACTTACGCGAATTTGGCATCGTCTCAAAGTATCCCTGACGTTCATCGATGGTCAGCTGCTGCTTGTCATCATCCCATCGGAAGGTGATGCGAGAACATTTCCCTTGTTCATACGCATTGGTAAGACCATCATCCTCATAGAGGGTGAAGACCGCATCGGCTCCGGGATAGATACGGATCTCATACGATGTATGAAGAGTCTTGGCAGCAATCAGCGGATCAACAGCCAAAGGCAGGATGCTGCCACCCTTGACGAATACAGGGATTCGCGATTTATCCACAACGGTAGTAATCGTCTGTCCTCCTTCCGCATGCTTCCCAGAGTAGTAATCATACCACCCTTGAGGATGAACGGGAAGGTATGTCTTCCAAGAAGTGACATTTGGCTCTGTTATCGGACTGACCAATAATGAGGGCCCGAACATATACTCGTATTTCTGTTGCAGGGCCTGCTGATCATGGGGGAAATCAAAGATGAACGGTCGCATCAGGGTAGAGCCTTCGAAAGAGACAGCTGCCGCACCGCTATAGATATACGACTGCAACCGATAACGCTCACTCAGACTTGCTGCGATGATTTCCTGTGCCTCCTTGCCATATCTCCACGGCTCCGTCTCACTCATATAACCATGAACACGCATCAAAGGGAGGAATACGCTCGTCTCTATCCATCGCAGCATTCGTTCGATATACTCCTGGTTGGTATATTGGTTACCAGGACGGAAGAAACCGCCTGCATCGTAAGTCCACCAAGGCACACCAGCCGCCTGCAAACCCATTCCGGCAGTCAGTTGTCTGCGGAATGTCTCCCAGTCATTCCCTACATCACCCGACCACAAAGCGGTGCCATAACGCTGAATACCAGTATATCCACAACGAGTAAGGATCATCGGTCGCTTTTCCGGTCTGTCGTTACGCAACCCCTCATAAACAGTTTTGTTGACCAACAGCGGATAGATGTTCCGCACTTTCTCACCAGCCCATCTTCCATTGTTTACCCGTCGTCCAACGAGATCATCATTCTCAGGCTCTGTAGCATCCTGCCACCACGCATCTATCCCCAATGGAAGCAGTCGTTGACTGAAGTTCTGCCAATAGGCACGGGCCGCATCAGGAGAGAAGAAGTCGATCCAGTCGGTTCCGGGGATATAATAACCGTTACGCTCCATCTGCTTGCCCACCTCCGACTGCTTATCAATCTTCGACCACACGCTAAGCATCAGTCTGATACCTTGATGATGCAGACTGTCAGTCATCTCTTTCGGATTAGGATAATGATCCTCGTCAAACTGCATGGAATTCCATCCGTGCTTGCCCCAATACTGCCAGTCCTGCACAATCACATCTAACGGCAGGTCTTCCTGACGGAAACGTGCCACCGTCTGCAAAATCTCATCCTGAGAATGGAAACGTTCACGACAATGGATATAACCTGTTGCCCATCGGGGCATGAGCGGAGCATTACCCGTCAGGTCGCGATAGGTAGCAATGATCTCATCCGCAGAACCTACAAAGACGGTATAGTCAACTGCCGTAGCAATAGGCGAACGGAATACCGTTTCATCCTTCACCTTATTATAATATACCACCGGCTCATCCCCTTTGGAGAGTTCCGCGGTGAGCGTATGCTTCCCCTTCTTCAGATGAACGATGGCAGAAGCTGTTGGGGGCAACCATAGGTTCTGCATGTCGATGACTGTCTCCCCATCAATCTGTAGATGATGGCGACGAGCCATCGTCTGTCCCACATCCAATAGCAGGGAATAATCACCTTCCTTAGGTACGGAGATGGTAGCCTGAAAGCGGTTTCGTTCACGAACCTCTCTCCTACCCCCTTCGGTAGAAGTAACATTCACTACCTCTTTGCTCCCCTCCTGTTGGATTCTCTTCAGTGCCACCTGACGGTCACCGGGATTGAACTCCGTTAATCCGTAGTTGTTCCACAACAAGCCGTATCCCTTACTGGAAAGCATCATCGGAATGGAAATCTGCGTGTTTACCTGTGTCAGGCGACGGGAAAGTCCGCGGATATTGCTATAACCATCCTGAAACTGACCGAGTCCGTAAAGATATTCCTCCTTGGGCGAAGCAACAACAAGCGTAGCCTCCCCGTTTACCAACTGGTGTTTGAGTGCTTTGAATACGATGTTTCCTGCCTTGTCTTTGATCACCACACGCTGATGTTTCTGATCCACATCAACATGAATGTCAGCATTCACCTCCTCATGCTTCACATAAACCCAGTCGGGCAGGTCGTTGCTAACAGTTCCCTCCGTATATTGAATACGCACGGCATTCTTAGCAACTTTCTTGACGGTCAGTGTTCCCTTCCCGAAAGATGCTGTAACCATTCCCATATTGAGTAACAGGGATACAATCAAGATGGTCAGTATTCTGTAAGATTTCATTTTCTCTAGCAGTTTATTGCTTGCAAAGGTACAAATAAGTGAGCGAAAAGCCAAAAGAAATCTTTTGCTTTTCCGAACCGATGGAGCAGCGAAGGCTATTAAGCGTGCTTAAATAGTTGAGTCGTGAGAGAGGAAAACATAGTTAACGAGAGTACTTTCGGCGAAGCCAAAGGTACGAAAAATAAAAAAAAACATGGTTTGTATCAAAAAATGCACCTCATGTTACATCGAAAAAAAAAGACAGTCTTAAATAAGACCTAATTCGTAAAAAAAATTATCTTTGCAAAATCCTTTGACAAATTAAAACCTTATTAATAACTTAAAACTATTGTAGCATGAAGAAATTATTGTTTGCCTTACCTCTTCTGCTCCTTTGGAGCTGCAGTAAGGAAGCCAATAATCCTGTGCTGACCATCGAAGGTGGCCAGATTCAAGGCGTGTTGGCAGAGAATCCCGGTGTGTACGTTTATCGTGGTATCCCCTACGCTGCACCTCCTATTGGTGAGTTGCGTTGGAAGGAGCCTCAGCCAGTGGTGGCATGGGACAGCGTTCGCATCTGCGACAAGTTCGGTCATCCCGGTTATCAAGGCGTTCACTATCCTGGTTTCTACACTTCCGAGTGGGGTTATGGCGACGAGTCTCCCTACAGCGAGGACTGTCTGTATCTGAATGTATGGACAAAGGCACCTGGTGATGTCAACAAGAAACTGCCTGTAGCCCTGTGGATCCATGGTGGTGGCTATCGTGAAGGCTGGGGTTCAGAGCCTGAGTTCGACGGTCAGGAATGGGCATCAAAAGATGTGGTACTGGTATCTATCAACTATCGTCTGGGCGTCTTCGGATTCTTCACCTATCCTGAATTGTCAAAGGAAAGCGCAAATAATGTTTCCGGTAACTATGGTATCCTCGATCAGATCCAATCGCTGAAGTGGATCAAGAACAACATTGCCCAGTTTGGTGGTGATCCCGATAACGTAACCATCTTCGGTCAGAGTGCCGGAGCTGGTAGTGTAAAGACCCTTTGTGAGTCACCTTTGGCTCGTGGTCTGTTCCACAAGGCAGTTATCATGAGCGGTGGCGGTATCAACGTTCCTGCCAAGGAAGGCGAGGAAGCCAAACCTGCTACTCCTGTAAACAGATTCTTCACCTACAATCCTTCACTGCAGGAATCAGAAGCCAATACCAAGAAGGTCATGGACTGGGCCGGTCTCACCGATTTGGAGAAGCTGCGTGCTGCCTCTACAGAGACGATGTACACTGTGGCCGACCTCTATAATGCCGTAACGAAGAATGATGTTTATCTCATCAACCGTCCTATTGTTGACGGCTATGTAAGTCTGCAGAGTTTCGACGAGGCTGCTCGTGAAGGTAAGTTGGCTGATGTTCCTTATATGATTGGTTACACCCTGAACGATATGGGTGATATGGCTCCTGGTATTGCTGAGTTCTGTAAGGTACGTGAGAGTCAGGGCGGTAAGGCTTGGGCATACGAGTTTGCCCGTCCGTTGCCCGATGATGGCAAGCATCCTGAGATCACATCCCGCCTGAAAGGAGCCTTCCACTCATCCGACCTCTGGTTCGTGTTCAAGAGTCTGAAGCACTGCTGGCGTCCATGGACACAAGGTGACTGGGATCTGGCAGAGAAGATGCTCACAGCTTGGACAAACTTCGCCAAATACAGTAACCCGAATGGTAAGGAAGATGGTGAATGGACTCCTTGTACAGCCGAGAATCCGAACTTCATGCTCTTCCGTTTGGACGAGAACAATGCAGAAAACTCCCAGATGGGTGTGCCTATCAAGCCGTAATCATAGAAGAAATAAAAAGAGGGTGTCACCACCCTCTTTTTTATTCTTAGAACCTGTAGATACTTTATCGAACTATACGTTTCTTGCTTCCTTTGATGTAGATACCAGGTTGCAACTGCTTCCCGTTAACACGACTACCATTGAGGTCGTACACCTTCTGATCTGAAGAATCATCGTTGCTCACCTCATTAATACCAGTACCCACACAGGTAACATGGAACGATGTGGTAACGGTATTACCCAGGAAATCAGTATAGCTGATGACCACATCACCTTCTCCTTCATCCTCAATCTTAATCTTTCCATCCTTGAAAGATATGAAATCAGGAAGGGTAATCTGCGCCTCATTCATCACATCTTCTGTATGCTTATCAGCAAAAGTAGCTGTGATCTTGAGGGCTCTTGTTCCACCCTTTTTCGGAGAGAAGTCCTTGATTTCGTTCAATCCCGTTACCTGGAAGAACTTCTTCAGGTTTTCATTCATCTCGTAGTCGGCATCAACTTTCGTTTCATGTCCCATCACCTTCAAAGCCTCGTAGGCATAGCGCTTGCCGAAGGTGCGATAGCCAGCTGCAGAGAAATGCCACTGATCTACGCCATTGCCTGGAATGCCGTTTGAATAGACAATATACGAAGTAGGTACTACTGACGGCATCTTGGCCACCACTGTGTTATGCTGGTAGCAGCCTCCGCCTTGATCCTGCCGTAAGGTCTCACCTACGAACAAGGGCACGTCAGCAGCATTCAATCCCAGTTCAGCCAGGATACCATCATAGATCTTCTTTACGTTGTTCGGCCAGTTGGGATCACCGTTGTTGGAACAGCCCTGATGAAGCAGGATGCCTTTAATCACACCTACCTCCTGAGCTTTCTTTCCCATATCAACGAGTCGTCTGTATGGATCGCTACCATAGGCAATAATCCTCTCTTTCTGCCATCCATCAGCACTTTTGAGGAGATCGCCTATCTTATCCGACATGAAACCCTCGATGGCAATACCACCAATGGCCACATCAACGACACCCACTCTGACATCCGCTGGTAAGGCAGCCACCATCGTACGACCGAAATAGTCGGCCATACCTAATCCTCCCCAAGGGCTGACGATGGGGCAAGTAGCTGTGTACCACTCCCCCATCGTCCTTTTGGGAGAGTTGAAATTGGTTGTTGCCAGCATCTGGAAGCGCGGATCAACATATTGTTTATCGACACTTTGCGGCTGAGCGTTACCTTCCATATTCGACTGGCCGAAGCACAGATAAATATAGAAATTAGGATCCACGTCAGCCTTTGCGCCGACGAAAAGGGTGGTGAGTAGCACCCCTATCAAAAATAGCTTTTTCATTGTTTCTTTATTTCTTCGCCCTTGCAGCATTCAGGAAGTTCACCATCTTCTGCAGGTTCTCCTCGGAATACATGCCCATGCCATGTCCGCCCTCTGGAACGAAGGTCGCCTCGGTCTTAACACCAGCAGCCTTCAGCAACTCATAGAACTCCTTACCTTGACAACAAGGAACGACATTGTCTTTCTCACCATGGAAGATGATGATAGGAGGATTGTTCTTGTTTACATAGTTTGTAGCACTCAGACTACGATACTTGTCAGGTTCCTCTGCTAATTTCGATCCCAACAGAACATCCTCAGGACTGTTAGCGCCCATACTCATTGACTCACCGCAGTCCATATTGGTAAGGTCAACCGGTCCCGACCAGTCGCAAGCGGCATTCACGGTACTGGGTTGTCCTGTATAACGACCGAGATTTCCTTCGAGGTCGATGTCAACTGTTCCCACCTTTGTCTGCTTTATACCACTTGTAGTGGCAGCTGTAGATGACAGATGACCGCCGCTGCTGAATCCGCTGGTAGCGATGAAAGAGGTATCGAAGTGATATACGGCAGCCTCAGCACGTACAAAACGGATCACGGCACGGATGTCATGAATCTGTGCGGGCCATTTAGCATCACCGCTAGAACGATGGTTCGGACATACCACAGCATAACCAGCCTTAAGCAATGCATCCACGATGGTACCTAAGTCGGCAGCACCCTTACTATTGTTGCTGAACCAAGCGCTTCCGTAGATATGGATCACTACGGGATAGGAAGCCTTTTTCATTTTCGGGAGATAGATGTCACAAGTGTGATAAGCCTTGTCATCACCCACATAGTTCACATCTTTCCACTCCTGTGAAGTTTCCAACTTGATTTGCTGTCTTTGGAAGCCACCAAAGCCTCCGAAACCACCTCCACCAGGCTGTGCTTCCATTGCAAGGGCACAACCGAGAAACATTACGGATAATAAAGTCTTTTTCATTGTTTGTAATATTGATAATAATTAAGTATATAAATTAGTCCTTACTTTCAAGCACTTGCGTGATCTCTTGCTCACGATGACAGATGCGCACCTCCACACCGTATTTCCGATGGATATGCTCTGCCAAATGCTGAGCGCAATAGACAGACCGATGCTGTCCGCCCGTACAGCCGAACGAGAACATCAGGGAGGTAAAGCCACGCTGGATATAGCGTGCCACATGATGATCAGCCAGTTTATAAACCTGCTCGAGGAATGTCAGGATCTCCCCATCATCCTCCAGGAAACGAATCACAGGCTCATCCAGTCCTGTGAGTTTCTTATACGGCTCGTAACGCCCTGGGTTATGCGTACTTCTACAGTCGAACACATATCCTCCCCCATTGCCGCTCTCATCCTCAGGAATCCCTTTGCGATAAGAGAAGCTGAACACACGCACCACCAGGGGGCCTTTATTATCATATTTCGAATACGTAGCAGGACCGTCCATGGGATGTGCTTGATAGACATTCTTATCAGTGGTCTTATAACCATCAGCCCTGCTCAATGCCGGTTCCTCAATCTGTGCGAACTGTGGCAGCTCTGTCAGTCGTTTCAGCATATCCATCATATAAGGATACTGCTGTAGCAGATGGGTAGTAAACGGTGAGATATGCGAATCCGTCAAGCCCAACAGTTCCCGTAGGTTCTGAATGGCAGGCGGAATACTGTCGATGAAATGCTTCTTCCGTTCGAAATAGCCACGGAAGCCATAGGCACCCAATACCTGAAGCGTACGGAAGAGTACAAAGAGTGACAACTGGTCAACAAAATGCCGTTTCGAGGGCACCTCCACATAGTTTCTGAGCGAGAGGTAATACTCATAGATCAGTTCGCGGCGCAGCTTGTTCGGATACTTGGCAGAAGCCTGCCAAAGGAACGAAGCTAGATCATAGTAGAATGGTCCTTTGCGTCCCCCCTGGAAATCGATGAAGTAAGGTTTCTGGGCCCCGTCTTCATCTTCCACCAGCATCACATTCCTTGCCTGAAAATCACGATAGAGGAAACTCTCTCCTGGCTCAGAAGTAAGATCTTTGGCCAGCAGACGGAAGTTCGCCTCGAGTTTCAGTTCATGGAAATCGAGATCGGTCGGTTTAAGGAAGCAATATTTGAAGTAATTCAGATCAAAGAGCACACTTTCCGTATCGAACACCGGCTGTGGATAGCAGTTGCTCCAATCAAGTCCTCTGGCACCCCTCATCTGGATATTCGGCAGTTCGCGTACCACTTTTTTCAGCAGTTCCTTCTCTCGCTGGTTATAGCGTCCACCTGCCTCCCTACCACCTTTGATGGCCTCAAAGAGAGAAGTGTTTCCAAGGTCCATTTGCAGATACCGCAGCTCATCATCATCCACAGCCAGCACCTGAGGTACGGGCAACTGACGCTTATTGAAATGTTCAGCAAGATAAATGAATGCGTGGTTCTCGTCGCGACTGGTGCCTATCACCCCGATAACGGTACCTCCATCAGCATCGCTTAAACGATAGTAAGCGCGGTTACTCCCCGCCCCTGGCAATTTCTCTGTCAGCAACGGTTCCTGTCCCTTCCATCTTTTGTATAATGCTACGAGTTTCTGCATAACGATGCAAAGATACAAATAATTCTTGAAAGAAATTATCAAAGAGCAAAAAAAATCGGATGTCATCACGACACCCGATTTCCAAAAAACAAACTACTTAAAAACTAATCTACTAAAACAAATCAAAAAAATATCTTTGTTCGGCTTTCACCGATACTTTTTTACATTACATCATGCCACCCATACCTGGGGCACCACCCATTGGCATAGCAGGATGCTCCTCGGGTTTGTCAACGATCAGGCACTCAGTAGTCAGGAACATACCAGCGATAGATGCTGCATTCTCCAGAGCCACGCGAGCCACCTTAGCGGGATCGATAACACCCGACTCACGCAGATCCTCATACTGATCTGTGCGGGCATTGTAACCGAAGTCACCCTTACCCTCGCTGACCTTCTGAACAACCACGGCACCCTCACCGCCACCATTGATGGCGATCTGACGCAGCGGCTCCTCGATAGCGCGCTCCACGATCTTGATACCAGTTTCCTCATCAGCGTTGTCACCCTTGAGTGCCTTCACTGCCTCGATGGCACGGATATAAGTGGTACCACCACCGGCAACCACACCCTCTTCGATAGCAGCGCGGGTAGCGCAGAGAGCATCGTCAACACGGTCTTTCTTCTCCTTCATCTCCACCTCGCTGTTAGCACCAACGTAGAGTACTGCTACACCACCTGCCAACTTAGCCAGACGCTCCTGCAGCTTCTCTTTGTCGTATGAGCTGGTGGTCTTCTCGATCTCCTTCTTGATCTGAGCCACACGGTCGGCAATAGCCTCTTTCTGACCAGCACCATTCACGATAGTGGTGTTATCCTTAGAGATGGTCACCTTGTCGCAAGTTCCCAGCATATCCAAGGTTGCCTGCTCCAGTTTCAGACCCTTCTCCTCGCTGATAACCAAACCACCAGTGAGCACTGCGATATCCTCAAGCATGGCCTTACGACGATCGCCGAAGCCAGGAGCCTTCACGGCACATACCTTCAGACCAGCACGCAGACGGTTTACTACGAGTGTGGTCAGTGCCTCAGAATCCACATCCTCAGCGATGATCAGCAACGGCATACCCTGCTCAGCAGCAGGCTGCAACACTGGCATCAAGTCCTTCAGGTTTGAGATCTTCTTATCGTAGATCAGGATACGCGGATGATCCATCACGCACTCCATCTTGTCAGCATCTGTCATGAAATAACCACTTAGGTAACCACGGTCGAACTGCATACCTTCCACCACACCGATGTGGGTATCACGACTCTTGCTCTCCTCGATAGTGATCACACCATCCTTAGACACCTTGCGGAATGCCTCAGCGAGCAGCTTACCAATCTCAGGATCGTTATTAGCTGATACGGTAGCCACCTGCTCGATCTTATCGTAGTTGTCATCCACCTTCTCTGCGCTGGATGCGATAAAGTCAACTACAGCCTTCACAGCCTTGTCGATACCACGCTTCAGGTCCATGGGATTAGCACCTGCGGTAACGTTCTTCAGTCCTACATTAATAATACTCTGTGCGAGGATGGTTGCAGTAGTTGTACCATCACCTGCGTCATCACCTGTCTTTGAGGCTACGCTCTTCAGAAGCTGAGCGCCAGTGTTCTCGAACTTGTCCTCCAACTCGATCTCCTTGGCTACGGTCACACCGTCCTTGGTAATCTGCGGAGCACCGAACTTCTTCTCGATAATCACGTTGCGACCCTTCGGACCCAGGGTTACTTTCACTGCATTGGCCAGCTGATCTACACCGTTCTTCAGGAGATCGCGGGCATCCATATTGAATCTAATATCTTTTGCCATAATACTTTATTCCTTTTATATTATTATTTGATTACTGCGAGCACATCGCTCTGGCGCATCATCAGGTACTTCTCACCGTCAAACTCCAGTTCTGTACCAGCATACTTGCCATAGAGTACCTCGTCACCCTCTTTCAGGATCATCTCCTCATCTTTCGTACCTTTACCGGTAGATACCACCTTGCCACGTAAGGGCTTCTCCTTGGCTGTATCAGGAATAATGATACCGCCGATTTTCTCCTCAGCTGCTGCCGGGAGAATCAGAACTCTGTCTGCTAATGGTTGAATCTTCATAATGATATTTTTTAGTTGTTATTGAAATTTCTACCCTCTATGCTGCAAACAACGTGCCAAACTGACACACCATGCACTTTGTCACCATATGACTGAAAAAATGGCAGACGTGCAATTAAATAAAAAAGCATGCGTCTGCATGCTTCTTGTCGGATTAGATATCCGATTGCCTGCCGCAGGCAGGCCATCAAGCCTTTTCCTCCCGTAGGCATCTGAAAGCAAGCTTTCGCTGCCTTCGAAGAAAACTCTTGAGCCTCTTGTCGGATTCGAACCAACGACCCCGAGATTACAAATCACGTGCTCTGGCCAACTGAGCTAAAGAGGCGGGTGGGCAAGCTA
>JBGUJY010000007.1:0-2012 GCA_045114185.1 Prevotella sp.
CAAATGGGTTTGAGCAAAAGCTCCCGTCCCAATCGTTTTCAAGCCCTCAGGGAGGTTCACGGTAGTCAAATTATCACAACCTTCAAAAGCATGCTCGCCAATGGATGTTACATGCTCGGGGATGGTTAAAAAAACCAGACGCGAGCAGAATTCAAAGGCTCCCTTTCTGATCGTTGTAACGCTGTTAGGGATGGTTATTGAGCTCAGATCATGACAATTATCGAATGCCTTCTCACCAATGGATGTCACCGTATAGTCAACTCCTTCTACTTGTATGGAAGCAGGAATAACCACCGGTCCTTGATAACGACCATCACCACATGGTTTCACACAGGCTTCTTTCTTGTTTGCATCAAGTTCATAATAAATGCCATCCACGATGCAATCATCCGCCCAGCTTGCTAATCCTATCGATAAGAAAAGACTTACCACCAAACATTTTAGTTGATTATACATAATTAGTCAGATTTAGAAATAAAGTTGTTTTCATGACAAAGATATGAATAATTATCCAACGGATACCGAAGAACGGGCGTTTTTTATGTTTATTTTACATCTTATGGAAAGGATTTAAGAGAGATAAGGAAAAAAACGAGAAAACATTCGGCCATATAAAAACAATTTGTTAACTTTGCATCCGATTTTGCAAGCAAATTGAAACAAACAAAATACGGTTATGAACAAGATTGTCAGAAAAGAACAGTTCTCTGAGAAAGTTTTTCTTTTTGAGATTGAAGCGCCGCTCATCGCAGCGAGTCGCAAGGCGGGCAACTTTGTCATTGTACGCGTCGGAAAGAAAGGTGAGCGCATGCCACTGACCATCGCCGGGGCTGACATTGATAAAGGTACTATCACCATTGTCGTACAACAGGTAGGACTCTCTTCAAAGAAACTCTGTATGCTCAACGAAGGCGATTACGTGACAGACGTAGTGGGCCCGCTGGGTAATCCTACACACATCGAGAATTTTGGTACAGTAGTATGCGCCGGCGGTGGCTTGGGCGTTGCCCCGATGCTACCGATCATCCAGGCATTGAAGGCTGCTGGTAACCGTGTCCTTTCTGTCATGGCTGGTCGTTCCAAGGATCTGATTATTCTTGAAGACAAGGTTCGCGAGAGCTCTGACGAGGTGATCATCATGACTGATGACGGATCGTATGGTGAGAAAGGTGTCGTAACCGTAGGTATTGAGAAGTTCATCGAGCAGGAACATGTGGATAAGGTGTTCGCAATCGGTCCTCCAATCATGATGAAGTTCTCCAATCTCACCGCCCAGAAGCATGGCATTCCCTGTGAGGTATCACTGAACACCATCATGGTGGATGGTACGGGTATGTGCGGTGCTTGTCGACTGACCATCGGTGGTAAGACGAAGTTCGTATGTATTGACGGTCCTGAGTTCGATGGTGCATTGGTTGACTGGGATGAGATGTTCAAGCGCATGGGTACTTTCAAGCGTGCTGAGCAGGAAGAGTTGGAGCACTTCGAAGAGCACCTTGAGGGCGCCAACGTGGATGCTGGAAAGTCAGGAATCTCCGAAATTTCCAGTTCAACTAACGTTGAAACCTCCAATGATCCTATCGAGATCCTCACCGACCGCAATGCTCCTTGGCGTGATGAACTCCGCAAGAGCATGAAGGCCAAGGAACGCACACAGATAGAACGTGTCATCATGCCGGAACTGGATCCTGTTTATCGTGCTACTACCCGTACTGAGGAGGTAAATATCGGTCTGACCAAGGAGATGGCTATGACAGAGGCTAAGCGTTGTCTCGACTGTGCCAAGCCTTCTTGCGTGGAAGGTTGTCCGGTAAATATCAATATCCCGTCGTTCATCAAGAATATCGAGCGTGGTGACTTCCTTGCTGCAGCCAAGGTACTGAAGCAGACCTCTGCCCTACCCGCTGGTTGTGGTCGTGTTTGTACGCAGGAGAAGCAGTGCGAGAGCAAGTGTATCCACCTGAAGATGAACGAGCCAGCTGTGGCCATCGGTTATCTGGAGCGCTTCGCTG
>JBGUJY010000008.1:0-3418 GCA_045114185.1 Prevotella sp.
GATAGCACTCAACAGCAACAAGGAAATGGGAATCAGCAACAAGACCGTCCAGCGGTTGGGAATGCAAAACACCCGCTTGGTCATCCACGCCAATAATCCCCAGCAACCGCACAACAGCAAGACACCCAACCAAGGATAATAGAAATGCTGCGTAAGATATGTTCCGAGATAAGAGAGGAAGCCCGCGGAGGTAATCATCATCTCCTTGAAGAAGAGTCCTGTATAGAGGAAAAGATTCATCTCCTGCACCTTCCATAGCAGGTTTCGCTCATAGGTTAGTAGGACAACCGCGATAGCCACAAGGGCAATCAGTACTACGGCGGCAGGTAGTAGTCTTTTCATGATTATCTATTTTTGTGTTGCATATACCAGGGATGTGTTACGAAGTTATAGACCACCAAGGCTACAACAGCCATGGCAAGACCAACCCATAGGATATGATCTGAGAGATAGGAGTAGCCTAGGAACAGTCCTAAGCTGATACCTGTTTCCCATGCCAGGAAGAAGGTACTCTGCGAGGTGCCGCGCTGACAATGTCTACTCAGTTTGATGAAGAACAGCAGAAAACGGGAACCGATAATGCCAATGGCAATACCGATAAGCACAGGCGGGATATAGTTATTCACGACAGCAGCCGACTGTCGCATCATCAGTAATGCGCCAATAATCAGGATCAGTCCGGTAATCGTCTCACTCTTCAGGTCGGCATTTACAAAGACGAACCGTTCTGCTAACAAGGCGAAGAAGAATCCGCACATCATCATCCCGTAGAACATACTGGATAATGGAGTTGAGAAGATCAGTCCGACGATGGTTGTAATCAACAGTAGATTCGCAAACAACAGCCATCCTGAAGGGAGGAAGAAGCGATCGAGCGAGAACCTATAGACTTTATCTTCTGGAGCCTTGAAAGGGAAATTTACCAGTTGTATTAATATCATTGATAACAAGCAACATACGCCTGATGATAAAAGTACATATTCAAGACTGAAGAAGCGGTAAATCAGCAGTGAGGCAACAGGTCCTAATGACATGGCAAACCTTCCGAACCATGCAGCACTGTGGTTAGCTTCTGTGCGCTGGAACGACTCGCATACATCGATGATCAGCGTACTTACCAGTACCATCTGTGCCAAGCCGAAGGAGGCTCCCAAGCAGAAGCGGGAAAGACAGATGGCTATCGGTCCTTCTATCATCGGCAACTGTCCGATAACAGTCAGATAGATAACCGCGATACAGGCGAGCATCATCAGGATGGCCAGCTGACAAACATGGTTTCTGCGGTAGCGCTGTACGAGGTAGTTACAACAGCCACCCATGACGAACAAACCTAATCCGTAGGCGCCCATGGCCCAAGCTGTGGAGAAAGTATCGCCTTGCTGTGTTAGCCACAGGGGCAATACAGGAATCTGCATATAGACCGACATAGTGAGCAGCATATTCGCAATGGCCAGTCGCCAGAAGTCATGATGCCAGAGTTTTACATGAACAGGGGTATTCTGTGTGTACATGGTCGTTGGGTATTAAGGAGTACATAGAGTATTGGGAAGGATTCCCTGATAGTCGGGCACGACAATATCGCATAGCGGTGCAATCAGTTCAGAAGCATTGGTGGTACACAAACCAACCACCTGCATACCTGCCGCCCTACCCGATTTCAATCCGTTGAAGCTATCTTCAAAGACCACACAATCAACAGGATCAGTCCCAAATCGTGCCGCAGCCCGCAGATAGCAGTCGGGCGATGGCTTACTCTCGGCAAAATCCTCTGAGGTGAGGATAGCATCAAAGAGGGAGGTGAACTCAGGATGTGAAGCATAGACTGCCTGCATCTTTATCTGGTTACTGCTGGTCACAACAGCGGTCTTGACACCCTCTTGGCGCAGTTGCTGGATAAAACTTAGAAAGCCGGCAACGTACGTGAAGGTCATCTTTGCTTCAAAATCATTCAGTCGTTTCGTAATAGCAGCCTGCTCTTCCTCTAGATCACCAGAGAAATGGGCATCGAAAATCTGTGTAAGGGTTTGTCCCTTGATGCGGTGCTCCAGTCCTGGCTGATCTGGATGGTAGCGGCGGCACTGTTCACCCCAGAAAATAGAATACTGAGGCTCTGTGTCGAACACCACTCCGTCGAGGTCGAACAAGGCGGCTTTGAAACTGATATCGTTGATGATTCGCATGTTCTGTTTTGATCGTTAATTGTGAGCGTTTTTAACCTCACTATGGAAATCCGGTGCAAAATTACAAAAAACGAACGAAATGTAAAAGGAATGCTAGCATTTCTTTTCATTTCTGAGTGCAAGTAATTTCGGTGAAGGCCAAAATTACACATTTTTGAAATTATAATGAAAAATATTTGCTGTTTTCGTATGATTCTTGTAATTTTGCATAGGTTTTTAGCGGATTTATCATGAAAAAGTTACTCTATACTTCCATGATGTCTATCATGATGATAGGCATTATCGCATGTGGTGGAAAAGACGCAAGCAGCAACGAGGAGGAAGCGGAACTGGCCTTCGAGAAGATTGTCAGGGATACCACCATCCGACTCTCTAACGATGCTTCGTCACCACAGGCGGAGATTCACCTGAACATCCTCTATGCCACAGGAAAGAATGCGGCAACAGTGAATGATACCCTTCTACGATCTGGTATTCTCACACCCGACTATCTCTCGGCCAGTGGCTCGAAGATGGATGCGGTGCAGGCTATTGACTCGTTTATCATCAAGTATGTAGCTGACTATAAGCAGGACTTCGGACGACTGTATGCTATGGATAAGGAACATAGCACATCGTATAACATCCAGTATTCGTGCAACACCAAGGCTGAAAGTGGCAAGAAGAATGTGATCAACTACATTGCCGAGGTATATAGCTATGCTGGGGGCGCACATGGCGTGAATATGACCATCGTGAAAAACATCGACACAGAGACGGGAAAGATCCTGAAGCTGAGTGATGTCTTTGTGCCCGGCTATGATCAAACACTGAAGGATATGATCGTGGAGAAGCTGTGCAAGCAGTATGATGTCAACGACCTGAAAGGTCTTCAGGAGAAGGGCTTGTTTATGGATATGGATCCGTATGTGCCAGAGAATTTCATTCTGGATGACGGAGAGATTACATTCATCTACTGCGATACGGAGATTGCTCCGCATGCCATGGGCGAGATCAAGGTGGAACTGGATGAGAAGGACTTAAAGCAGATCTTAGCGAAATAATATGGAGACCATCCTGAAATATTTCCCACAACTGACGGATACGCAGCGCGAACAGCTGACTGCGTTGTACGATCTGTATGCCGACTGGAACCAGAAGATCAATGTGATCTCACGCAAGGATATCGAGAACCTCTATGAGCATCATGTGCTGCACTCCATGGCTATTGCCAAGGCCATCAACTTCCGTCCTGGAAC
>JBGUJY010000009.1:0-5469 GCA_045114185.1 Prevotella sp.
ATCGGTGGTGGTGATACGGGCTCCGACTGTATCGGAACCGCTCATCGTCAGGGCTGCAAGAGCGTGACACAGATTGAGATCATGCCCAAGCCCGTTGAAGGTCCTGTGGATCCCAAGAATCCCTGGCCGAACTTCCCCCGCACCCTCAAGACCACCTCTTCACACGAAGAAGGATGTACGAGAAGATGGAACATCAACACCCTTGAGTTCCTCGGTAAGGACGGAAAGCTGACGGGCGTGAAAGTGCAGGAAATCGATTGGGAGCCCAATCCCAACGGCGGTCGTCCCATCATGGTTGAGAAGGGCAAGCCGGAAATCATCAAGGCAGAACTCTGTCTGTTGGCCATGGGCTTCTTGAAACCCGAACACCCCGAGTACCCCGAGAACGTCTTCGTCTGCGGTGACTCTGCCAACGGTGCCAGTCTGGTAGTCAGAGCCATGGCCAGCGGTAAGCAGACCGCCAAGAGCGTTCATGCTTTCCTGTCGAAATAAACTGCATGAGCAAGCCTATTGATTTAGGCTACTCATGCATATTCTGAGCGTGGCAGGCATCAACAACGATTATTGTATCGCCATCAATCTTGTATGCATAATACCATTTATCTGTGTTTGCCATATAATAACCTTTCCATCTACTAATAGTTGGTGAGCGTCTTCCAAGAGTATTATTGCGGTTTGATGATGTAATTATAGTGCATCTTCTATGTCATAAATAGCCTTTAGTTCATTACACACCTTCTCATAAGCTTCTTCAACAGTCATGTCTCTAACAACTGTTGACTTTTCTTTTTTTCAATCATTTGCGTTTCCATTTTTATATAATTAGTAAGGTTTCACGTTGCAAATGTACGGATAATTATTGAGACATCCAAACATTCAAATACTTTTATTGTACTTTTCCCATCCTACTTCTTCCTCGGCATCGCCGACACTTCGTACTTCGTAATTCCTAATTCCAAATTGTATGAACTTCTTCCTCGGCCCCGCCGATACATCGTACTTCGCTCGCATTTCATGTCTCACACTCCTTCATTCTCACCTTTTCTATCTCTAGGTTCAGCTCCCTCACTGTATTAAAGAAACTACCCATGGTAACCGCGAGATAACCCTCCAAGTCTTGTATTTGGGGAACGAAGATGAAATGCTTTCTGACATGGATAGCTATTTCGTCTGTTTCAGCGTTCGTTGTATAGAATATCGTGCAGTTTGAATGTGAATTGATGTTGTTCACCACCCTTCGCACCCTGGCGAACTCATCGATGTCAAACCTTGAGAAGCTGTAACACCAGGGAAAGATCAGATTGACGAACAGACAGTCATCAGCCGCCTCAATCAGGAACGTTATTCCCTGATAATCGTACTTGATTCTGCCTTCCTCGGTTATTTCCGTCTGACAGCCCATCTTTTTCAACACCTGCAATACCAAACTCTTGGTTGCAGGGGGCGCTTCTTGAGTCTTCTTCTCCTCCATGTTCTCGTTCTCTTTGAGTAGTTGTTCCCTTATCCTCTTCTCCTTTGCCCTCTCGCGAAACATGGTGAACAGGGTTATGGCGCAAGTTGTTGCGACTATAGTTATTGCTAATGTCCAATCCATAAGTTCTGCACGTTGAATTATATAGTAGGAGGAGTGTTATCATCGGAACCTGGAGTTGTTTGCTCATTCTTCTTAACACTCTGTTTAATCTGAATCGTTACAGGGCTAACTCCAACACCAGTGATTACAATATTACCCGTTCGTTGTTCTGTTTGCGTGTTCTCTTCTGCAGTCACTACGATTACGGCATCACCCGAACCTGTCGTTGATGATAATGAGCACCATTCAGGCTTCGTTATACTCCACTTGGTATTACTGGTAATTCGCAGTTCTTTGGAGCCACCTGATGATTCAAAATCCATCGAGGACACATCCACCGTTAAGGTGGACACGGTGCCCTGTATCTTTTCCTTGCTTATGATGATATCATCTATTTCACCACTCTCTGAACAGGCAGTTATTACCAGCAGAGACAACAAGACAAATATATATTTCATTCTATCCATACTCAGTTAGAAAAAGATGATGACACCTGCATTCAAGCTAAAACCGTCGGTCCAACTCTTGAATGTATTATCGTTCTCACTGATCAACTTACAGTTATCGCTTTTATACAAGCCCATCAGATATTCAGGGGTGACTTGTAATTTCACCCTGTCGCTCACTGAAAGCATCAACCGTGTTCCTAGCAGTAGTGAGGCTGATGATGCTTTCTTGAAATCATCTGTTTTCACACTTTCATCCTTTACCTCGCTACCCGTGAACATGTTCATGGATATACCACCCTGCGGTATGATTCCCAAGAAGTCTGTTAATTGGAACTCGTAGCCGTAACGAACCTGTGCCCTTATTGCCTTGTAGTTCCATGCCGCCTTAAGGGTGTTTCCTTTATGGTAGAAATACAAATCGTCAGTCTTACCCAATCCGATTACTGCTCCCATCTCTACTATATGATGATCCATCTCGAAACCCAAGGATAAGGAAGGACCCATTACGGATATGACATTAAATCCGATTCCACCATACACCTGATGACCAGCATTCGCCTTTTGTCGTGTTACGGCCTCATTGGTTACCTGTAATACTGCATCATACGTCACTTTAGACTCAATGAGTTCAGGAATCTCATAATCCCTCAGTGGCATCATCTTAGGATATCTCACCGTCAGTCGTTTCGTTCCCTGTGGCACATAAAGGAGAATCTCCCCTGGTTTGTTCTCACGTTTTACCACCCCCATGTTCGGCTCGATGACAAACGAAGTGTCCCTCACTGCGAACCTGATTAGAGCACAGGCCTCCCCAGCCTTGTCCATCACAGGGTTCATCCTCGCTATCAGACTCGTATGATTCCGTGCGAAGTCTTTAATCTCAATATCCTGCCCCCATGCAGATAACATATAAAAGGCAGTCAATAGTGCAAAAGCGGTTCTCTTTCCCATCTATATCAGTTCTTCTATTCTCAACTATTAATATACAACAGTCTTGCCGTTGTGGATATAAATACCTTTCTTTGCTGGCTTCCCACTGAGCTTCTGTCCGCTCACGGAATACCAGTCTCCAACATTGTCAATTATCAATTCTCCATTGTCAATTAGATGCGTAGCATCATAAATTCCAGTCGGCACATCCTCGAACACTGCAAAAAACGGCTTGGCATTTGCACTTGATGTTGTCATATATGCCTCGAAAGGATGCACAGCCCTGCTGTTCCTGACAAACATACTACCCGCCGTTGACGAGTTGTTCGTTACTATGCTGTTGTTCACGTTCAGAGCGTAACATATGGAACTGGCATCCTGTTTCATGAAATTGGGTACAAATGTATAGTCACCGTTGATGGCCATCTGAATATCCTCTGTCTTTTGTACTTTCACATTCTCCGCAGAAAAGGTAACAGTACCATTAACCCTATACTCTGCCAAATATTGATCGTTATTTGGCATACTGATGATATACGGCGTATTAGCACGAATAGCTGTTGCCTGTCTGAAACCTCCAGCTCCATATTCGTACAGCCAGAAAGGCTTCGTAACGCCACTACTGTTCCAGTTCATAAACGGAACAAGTGTTCCCTTCGAGGAATGAGTGATTTGTTCTACATCAAATGGTAATGCTATCGTTTCCCATCCTCTGCTTTCCTGGATACCAGTAGTCATCCCATATTGATGGGAATAGCTAATGCGACGTGCAGTAAACTCTTCTGGACAATAGAAATCATTCCCTTCTGCTGCATCAATCAAGGTAATACTTGCTGCCGTTCCGTTGACCACTACGTTCTTGATGGATGATGGGGCATACTCTGCAGATGTTACATATAGTAGCAAGTTGGGGTTACTGACAGTTTCCGTGAACGGGACCTTGGGTCCCCAAATGATGGCAGCCAACGCCTTGTTGTCTTTCAGTGCACCAGCATCTATTCCCGTAACATTCCAAATAGCATCCTGTGCCGTAAACGAGACCGGCACCGTAAGCACTTGCTGGTAGTTGCCTTTTGCCACACTCAATGTCTTGTCAGAATATGAAACCACAGTGTAGTTCACATCCTCATGAGTAAGTTCCTTCAAGGCTCCACCGAACTCCACCTTAACTGTGACATCAGCCATTATATTGGTAATGGTATATTGGTTATTAATAACCTTTGAAGTCACATCAAGATTGCCCTCTTTCACACAGACCAATGTATAGCCATTATCAGGAGTTATCGATAATGTGCAAGAAGACAAAATTTCTACATTAAATGAATCTGATCCATTCCTAATGGTTGTTCCGTTATAAGTTACTGTGCCATTACCCGTTGACTCAATCGTTAAGGTATAACGGCCTAAACTACTTGTATATTCAGCATCAACAACATACTCTTTTCCATTATAATCATATCTGAAACGACACGTTACTGGGGTATGTATTCCTAATGCACCAATTGTTGTAGTATATGCCACGGAAGTACCTGCTTCAACAAGTTGGTTAATACTCATAACATTACCTTCAGAACCTGTTTGGCCATCAATCAGCTGCAAGCTCTTCAGTGTCACATTGTAACTGCTTCTATTACTGAAATTCCAATTCAACTGACTTCCAGAGTTGATCAAATCATTGGTTTGTGTAATTGCTCCACCTAAACTGGTAGCAGAAATGTATTGTGTTATATCTATTCCTGACTTCTCTGCTTCAAAAACAGCCTCAACAGCGGTATTAGCTGATATATTACTAATTGTGTATTTGTTGCCTGAAACTTTAGACGTTACATCAGTGCTGCCAACCTTTACACTGGCCAACTGGTAGCCATTATCAGGGGTGAACGTAAGTGTGGCTGATGCGCCCTCATCCACCGTGAACGTGGTCGTTTTGTTCTTGACAGCTGTACCGTTGTAGGTTACGGAGCCGTTGCCAGAGGCCGTAATCTTCAGCGAATAGGTTACTGCGGGTATGGCTTCGAACGTTACCGTTACGTTTGTATTTGCAGATATACTACTGATTGTGTATTTGTTGTTCGACACCCTTGACGTAACATCCGTATTGCCAACCTTCACACTGGCCAACTGGTAGCCTTTATCAGGAGTGAAGGTAAGCGTTGCTGATGACCCTCCTTCCACAGTGAACGATGTGGTCTTATTCTTGACAGAGGTGCCATCGTATGTTACAGATCCGTTACCAGAAGCCGTTATCTTCAGGGTATATGTGGTGACAGGAATCGCCTCAAAAGTGACGGTTACCGTTTTATCTGCTGTGATATTGCTAATAGTGTATTTGTTGTTCGATACACTTGATGTAACATCCGTATTGCCTACCTTTACACTGGCCAACTGGTAGCCATTATCTGGGGTGAACGTAAGTGTGGCTGATGTGCCCTCATCCACCGTGAACGTGGTCGTTTTGTTCTTGACAGCTGTACCTGTCTATTATACTCATCAGAAGCTACAGCCTCTATTCAGCTG
>JBGUJY010000010.1:0-46877 GCA_045114185.1 Prevotella sp.
TTTCTCTCAATTTTTCTCTCCTTAACCTATATGATATTGTTATGTTTACTTCCTAAGTTGTGCAATTTGTTTCCTCAGTCGTGCAACAGGAATACCCAACTGCTCACGATATTTTGCCACCGTTCTGCGTGCGATAGCGAAACCCTGACGTTTCATCTCTTCTGTCAGCAAATCATCATTCATGGGCCTCTGAGGATCCTCCCCTTTGATAATCTCTTGCAAGACGGCTTTCAGTTGTCGTGCCGACACATCCTTGCCGTCTTCTGTTTTGATACCCTCACTGAAGAAATGGCGCAGTTGGAAAGTACCCCATCGTGTTTGTGCATATTTGGAGTTGCAGACACGTGATACCGTACTGATATCCAATCTTGTTCTCTCCGCAACATCTTTCAGCACCATTGGATGAAGATCATTCTCATCGCCCTCAAGAAAGAAATCTCGCTGAAGCTCAATGATGGTCTTCATGGTGATGTATAATGTATGTCTGCGTTGTTTGACAGCCTCGATGAACCCTTTGGCACGATCCACCTTTTCGCGGGCATAGAGCAGCGCCTGCTTGTCTTGCCGACTCATGCTCTGCTTGTTCTCCTGATAGCCTTTGAGCAGATCCGTGAACGAGGGTGATACATACAGATCTGGCACCCGTCCTTTGTTAATATAGAAGGAGATGGTGCCGTCATCAGCGGTGTCAACCACGAAGTCGGGCGTAATCTGCTGGAGATTCCTCCCCTCCGTCTCCCCCATGGAAGCACCAGGCTTGGGGTTCAGTTTCTGAATCTCTGTCTGCAGTTGCTTAAAAGTTTCGGCATCCAGGTTGTATTGCTGCACGATCCTATCCCAATGCTTGTTCATGAAATCGTTGAAGTGCTCAGCAATCAACGTTTTCAACAGTTGTCTGATGGGTGTCGGACTGCGACGGTCGATCTGCAGCAACAGGCACTCTTGGAGAGAACGGGCACCGATACCAGCAGGATCAAAACCTTGTAATAGATGTAGCACCTCCTCAATCTGCCATGCTGTGACGTAGATGCTGTGATAGATGGCCAACTCGTCAGATAGGTCTTCAAGCGGTTTCCGTAGCAGACCATCATCATCGAGCGAGCCTATCAGATATTCCATCACATCCTGCTGTTCAGGCGAGAGATCCAGTTCCCGCATCTGTTCCTTCAGCTGGTCATAGAACGAACGCTGGTTGCCATAGGTGATTTCTTCATATTCCGCACTGGCATTAGCGAAGTTATGATATGAAGGCTCAGGCATCTCGTCATCGCCTCCCATGTTTTGCAACACGGTATCAAGAGCCTCTGCACGTTCCTCACGTTCCAACGAGTCCTCGTATGTCTCGCTTGAATCCGTAGGCTCTTCGTTGGTGATAAGGTTTTCATCCTCAGGGGGAGTAGTCTCGAGCGCGGGATTGTCGTCAATCTCCATCTGCACATTCTGCTCCAGTTCCGCCAAAGGCATCTCCAGCAGTTTCACCTGTAGCATCTGTTGCTGGGTGAGTCTTTGTTGCTGTGTCAGCCTCTGTTCCTGAGTCTGTAATAAACCACTCTTCATTTATGTCACTACGTTCCATGAATTTCGTCACGACTAGGCTTAGCTGATGCACGCATCGCTCAGCTCTCGCTGTTCCGAAAATTCTCACCGCTCACCTTTAAAATACTCTTTCAATTGTGCGGCTAAAGCCGCGAGTTTTTCGGGACTATCATTTCCGAATCGTTGCCAGATTTGCTGACAAGGTGCCATCAGTGGTGTCAGAATGATTTCCGACCTATTCAGATAGGGGTCGCAGATCTGGAAGATGTCCATGATCTTCACGATATCTACGGATTTCATCTTGATCAGTCGGCCCAGCTCCTGAATTTCGGGTGTCTCTGCCACCATGGTATTGGGGGTCAGTCGGAAGTAAAGGTCAAGAATCATGATCAGCATCACGGGCTTGATGTTCTCATCTTCAGGCATTGGCTTGAAATCCAACTCCCACGACTCAATGGTCTCTACCCCCTCATAGAAAGCGTCGGCACTGTTGAATCCCTTCATCTGTCGCAGCATGCGCACCCCCTTGGCCAGTCGTTTGGGGTTCTGGCCATACCGCTCCCACAGTTTCTCCATCCGTGGCGTGTCTAGCTGTCTTAGCTTGAACATCTGCTCATAGAGAAACTGGGGAGGAATATGCAGCTCTAGTGCTAGACGCACCATTACCTTGGAGTACAAAGGCTTTACGCCTTCGGGCTTTTTCAGGTAGAGTTGCATCAATAGCAGCCAGTATTCATCCTGCCATAACGCGTGCCTGCTCATAGACTATGCTTCTGAGAACTGATCCTTTCCAACTCCGCAAAGCGGACATACCCAGTCATCTGGGAGGTCTTCAAAGGCCGTTCCCGGTTCGATACCGTTTTCAGGATCTCCTACTTCAGGGTCATATTCATAACCGCAGACGTCACAAATGTACTTTTTCATTTTCTTTCTTATTTATTGGTGAATAAAAACATTTCTACTTACTTCTTAACTTCGTTGACTCCCTCGTGTAATCACATTCGTCACCTTTGCCACGATCTGCTCAGGAGCGATATTCTGCATGCAGGCGTAGTCGTTGCGCAGACAAGGTTTGTTGCCATAGACACTGCAAGGACGACAGGGGAGGTCGATTTGTACTGAGTCTTCCATGCGCTGGCCCCATCCCATGAATCCAGCATAAGGATGCGTGGCACCCCATACGCTCACTACTGGTGTTCCTGTCAGCGAGGCCATATGCATGTTGCCACTGTCCATGGAGAGCATAACATCTAGATGACTCATCAATATCAGTTCCTTACTGATGCTCTTCAGTTCCTTCGAGGCTTGCTGGCATTGCGGATATCGCATACACCAATCTTCGAACACAGACAGTTCTTTTTGTCCGCCGCCAAAGAGGAACAGTTTACTCTTGGGGTAGCGTTCAGCCAGTTGACTGATCACTTGTTCCATCAGTTTCAGCGGATAGATCTTCCCTTCATGTGCAGCAAAAGGTGCAACACCAATCCATTTTTCCTCGGAGCCTTTCACACGGAAGGCTTCTGGTAACTGTGATAAATCACCCCCTTCAGGTGGGAAGATAGAGCGGAACTTCACGTTGATGGGATAGCCCAGTTTCGCCAGCACCTCAGCATAGTTCTGGAAAGAGGTAGGCTGTTGCTTGAACACCTTCTTGTTAGTGGCCGTCAGTTTCCGCTTTCCCTTGCGATGCTTGTTGACGTGCGCCACATGGTAGCGTCCCAGATTAAAACGCATTCGCAGATATCCTGAACGCAATACGTTGTGCAAGTCGGCAATGGCCGTGAACTTCTTGGCGGTCAGTCGGCGATACAGCGTATTCAGCCCTTTCACCCCATGGTATTCGTGCTTGATGTCAGCCGCCATGAATCCCACATTGGGTGCCAGGTTCTCAAAAAACGGGCGGGCAAATTCCCTACTGAGCACGGTGACGCGGATATGTGGGTACTGCTGCGCCAATGAATAGACAACAGGTACCGCCATGGCCACATCGCCCAAGGCAGAGAATCGGATAATCAGGACATGCTCGTGCTTCATTATTTCTTACCGTAGAGAATAGGATTGGTAGAAGGATCGTTATACATCTTCATCTGTCGGTACACCTTCATGTATTTGCGTCCCGCAGCGATATCTTCCAATAGCTGGTCGATGGCAGTGCCAAGATCAACCTGTTGCTCCAGCAACACATTCAGCTTCGCCTTGCATTTCTCACGATGCTCTGCAGGAGCGTCTTCGCGCTCAGCTTGTTCACGCATGTGGTAGATCTTCAAGGCGAGGATACTCAGACGGTCAACGGCCCAAGCAGGACTCTCCGTGTTGATGCGTGCATCAGGAAGTACCTTAACATTGGAGTATTGCTGACGGAAATAGCTGTCAATCTGTTCCACAAGGTCGGTACGATCCTGATTCGAACGGTCGATGCGTCTTTTCAGTTTTAAGGCCTCGATGGGATCGATATGCGGGTCGCGGATGATGTCCTCGAAATGCCATTGTACGGTATCTATCCAGCATTTAAGATAGAGTCGGTTTTCTATGGTGTCATACCCATAAGGGTTATTGATGGGCGTTTCAATATCGTCTTTGATATGGTAGTCCCTGATGGCTTGATTAAAAATCTGGTTACACTGTTCTGTGAATGTCATAATCTAAATGTATATTATTCTGCAAATATAGAGAATAATTTTCAAATAACAAACGATTTATATATTTTTCTACTATCTTTTGTTTTTGATTTCGTGACAAAGAGAGTGAAATTTGGTGAAATGTTCATCATTTTCTTTCATTTTTATTACCTTTGCACAAAAGAATGGGGGAAACCCCGCAAACAGATTAAACAACAAGCCCATGAAGATTCTGATTCTGAACGGTCCCAACTTGAACCTGCTCGGTGTTCGCGAGCCGGGTATCTATGGCAACAGCTCGTTTGATGAGTACCTGCCCCAACTGCGTGCCAAATATCCAGATGTGGAGATTGAGTACTATCAGAGCAACATCGAAGGAGAGATGATCAACAAGATGCAGGAGGTAGGATTTACCTACGATGGTATTGTACTGAATGCTGGTGCCTATACACACACCAGTGTGGCCTTGCACGACTGCATCCGCTCTTTGAAAAGTCCGGTTATCGAGGTTCATATTTCGAATGTCCATCAACGTGAACCCTTCCGTCGCCACTCACTGATCAGCAGTGCTTGTAAGGGTGTCATCTGCGGATTCGGTCTGGATAGTTATAGACTGGCGGTTGAAGCGATTCTTCAATTGAAAATTGAAAAATAGAAGTTGACGATTGAGGAGTATATTCTCGAACATATAGATCCGGAAGGCGATTATCTTTATCGACTTTACCGCGATACGAACGTGCATCTGTTGCGCGGACGGATGGCTAGTGGTCATCTGCAAGGACGATTGCTGAAGATGCTGGTTCACATGATCCATCCTAAGAATATCCTCGAGGTGGGTACCTTCAGTGGTTACAGTGCCATTTGCATGGCTGAAGGATTAGAGGATGACGGAAGGGTCTATACTTTCGAAATCAACGATGAAATGGAGGATTTTACACGACCGTGGATTGAGGGATCGGCTGTGGCGGACAAGATTACATTCATCATAGGTGATGCTATCCAAGAAGCACCCAAGTTGGGAATCACGTTCGATTTGGTGTTTGTCGATGGCGATAAACGAACCTATTTGCAAACTTACGAAATGGCACTCAAAGTGCTGCGTCCTGGTGGTTTTATCCTTGCTGACAATACTTTATGGGACGGTCATGTACTAGAGGTTCCTGCTGCCGCCGACCGCCAGACGCAGGGCATCGAGGATTTCAATGATTTCGTGGCACATGATGAACGCGTGGAAAAAGTAATCCTTCCGCTCCGCGATGGTCTCACGCTGATTCGCAAGAAATAGAATGTGAACAGGAAAGTACCTCGCAGTGTGTCTGACACTTTGTGAGTACAAGGTTAGTTAGAGCTCCCAACAAGCTTAGTTAGACCTTCTAATTGCCCCATCCCTTTCCGATACATAATTTCCTTAATTTCCTCCGCTTCGATTCTTCTGATAATCATGTGATTACACTAATATGGCAGAGTAATAGATTTTGTGGATAAAAAAGACGAAACGGGGTTTTCCGTCTCGTCTCATTGAAATGAAGGTTCAGGTCCTTGCATTTCTGGAATTATCAACTATTTGTTCGTGAGTATAATCTCAGTAGCCGAAGCCGATGAGCTGACCGTTATCGCTGAATTTCAGGTAGAGATTATTTGATAGCTCCACCAGATAGTTATCTCTACCCTTGTCAATCTTGGTGATGACAGCATCTGAGTAGTTGGATTGTACGTAGTGCTTAATGGTGGAAGGGATGAACAGTTCAGGCACCTCCTTGGTGTTACAATCCACTTTGTCCCAGTTTCCATCGATGTCTAAGTTCAGATCCACTCCGCTTTTCAGATGTACTCCGTACGTTGTCCTTGTGATTCCCGGTTCAACCATGGCGTAGTCGATGTCCTCTCCCGGGAAAGAATTCTGTACGAATGCCTTTACTGCCATTGGAAGCCGCTCTACATTAATGGTATTGTCGTATGTGAAGATAAACAGGGTAAGCATCATCATACTCACGATAGCTGCAAATAATAACACTAATTCCATAATTGTATTCTTTAAATCGTTATTCTTTTTTATTTTTATTCGTTGTCGTTGGATTGTTTTTCCTTTCGACACTGCAAAAGTATAACCGTATTTCTTGCCTTGAAACATTTTTCGTGTTTTTCTGTTCCGTTTGTTGCGACAAGGGCATTCATTTGCGACAAAAGGGGAAAGCACCCGTTAAAGTTGTCGCATTAAAACAAAATAATCGATTTTTTGTTTTGTATTTCGGTCGTTTCTTCGTACCTTTGCGAAAAAGAAATAGGAGGTATTACCATGAGCAAGATAACACAGGAAAACTTTGAGGAATTGTATATCGATCCCATTGAGATCCGACAGATCGATAAGTTTGTGTGTCAGGAAATGGGACGCCAGATGCATCGCTATATCAAAGGGATGAGCGGTACCAAGCGAATCATGGAGAAATTCGAGGAGGTACTATCTACCATGACCATTCCCCAAAAAGAAGAAGCCATTGCACGTTATATCGACCTGAACAGGAAATCCATTAGCGGTCTTGATTTCAAAATCGTTTTGGCTCGCGCCATCGCCAACTACTGCGATACGTTTGACTATATGCTGGAAATGGCGAATAATCGACAGAAGATGGAGTTCTATCTGAAAAGGATCAAAAGCAAGTATATCCAGTATCATGAGGTGTTTGAACAGGATGGAAAATTCGGCATCAAGGACTGTAAAGGCAATATCCTTGTATCACCGCAATATGATTTCCTTCGCACCTGCTATACCTATGTGGATGACCTCGTAACAATGCCGATTATCGCCCAAAAGGACGGGAAGATGGGACTGATCCTGCCTGATCAGAAAGATACTGTTGTAGCCGACTTTATCTATGATGATATCTACCTAAAGGACGAGCCACCTTATTTCGAAGGTATCATCAACAAGAAGAAAGTGAAAATCAACCGAGTCGACAATTAACTTTGTTGACTTTTGTCACGACTCGGCATAGTTAATGCAGGCATCATTCTGCGCTCGCTGCTCCAAAAGTTAGATTTACATATAGATGATAAAGAAGAACGTTAGGGTGAACAACACCACAACGATCTGTGTAAACCTGTCGCGCAGCATGATTTTTGTGGGGTCACCGCTACGCTTGTCAACTACCGTCAGCTGAATATACCGCAACAATCCCAACAATACAAAACAAGTGGTGAGATACAGGTATTCTGTATTCGCCCTTGCTGCTACCTCAGGACTTACCGTGTACATAATATAACAAACCATCGTTACTGAGGCAGTGATGGTGATGGCCTGATTGATGAACGAAAGACTGTAACGAATGGTGTTCTTCCTGGGTGCCTCGCCCGTTTCCTCCATCCTTATCACATCATCTCGCCGTTTGGCAAATGACATAAACAGGGTGATAAGGAAAGTCATCAGCACAATCCACTTACTCAATACAACTCCTGAGGCCTCACCACCGGCAATCAGTCGTAATACAAAACCAAAGGCTATTACACATACATCCACGATAGCATGTTGTTTAAGCCAGACGCAGTAAGCAAGGTTCAGCACAAAATAGAACAGCAGGATACCGCCCACCAACAGCATATTTTCTTTCAGCAACAGGATTGTAGCTATTGAGAGGATGAACATCAGAATCATCAAGCCGTACGCCTGCTTCATGCTAACAGCGCCACTGGCAATAGGACGATGACATTTCACGGGGTGACGACGGTCGTATTCCACATCCACAATATCGTTGAAACAATATACCGCCGAGGCAATCCAGCAGAAGGCGAGGAAGGTAACTACAGATGCATAGATAGCATTACAGTCTAATAAACTGCCACCGAAGAACATCGGCATGAGTACGAAGACGTTCTTAAGCCATTGCTGGGGACGAATGAGTTTAAGTATGTTCTTGATCATTAGCTCATGAATTTAGAAGTAAGTAGTTTTGATAGTTTCGACAGCAGCCAGGCTAACGGAATGCTAATAGCAATCATCAACAAGACCGTCAGACAATAGCCTAAATGGTACTCATTCACGTATTTCAGCACGAACTGAACATGAATGAGATAGAGTTCCAGACTGATACCACCAATGAAAGTAAGGAAGGTTAAGAGCCACTGTGGCGCATAGCGGAAGGCACGACAAAGAAGGATCATGGCCGTGATACTACAAGGTATATATACCATTCGCTCCAAGAACAAAGGAAACTTGCCGCGCCAGTGGTTCTCGAACTCAATACACATCATGAACGAGAGGATGAACAGCAGTAGGATCCACCAGATGGCAGCTCCTTCCATCGTACGCTTCTCTTTTACCCACTGACCGCAGTTGATGCCTAACAGGAAGATGGGAATCCTGCTCCAGAAAATCTCCACATGACCCACAGAACGATGAACAGGTGGGTAATACTGCACCATGACAGCCCACACGATGGCCACCACCACCAACCAGCGATAGGAAGGATGTTTCCTGATCAGTTCCATATAGAAAGGTGCCACTGTGTAGAGCATCATGATGGAAGGAATGAACCAGAAGGTGAGATCATCGATGCGCCAAAAACTCCAGTTAAACAGGATGTTCGCTACCAGATGACCCATATTCGGACTATATCCGCCACCCTTTACGTTTAGGTAGTTGGGGATATAGAACAGCAACGCCATGATCAGCCATACAGGATAGATACGCAGATAACGGCGCTTAAAGAAATGTTTCAGCGAGGGTTGCTTCGTCCACGAATACCATAATCCGATACCGCTGAGAAAGAGGAACATGTCCACACCGATATTGCCACAACGTACCACACCGTACATCATGTAGCTCTTCGGCATCGACACATGGAAGAACATCACGAACAGCATCGCAGCACCCATTAATGCACTGCGGTACTTACTGAAATCCGTCCACTCTATCTCTCTAATCCCCATTTTAATGTTTAATCTTTAATGTTTAATTTCAATTTGCCTTCTTGCGTCGCAATATATACTCCAGCAGCATCGCCAGGGCTACTGCTGACAGCAGATAAATTACAATGCCCCAATAGATGTCAACCTTACGGTAATGAGAGATAATCAGTTCCCGCATTACGGGATGCATCACAAACAAGGCAGCCGAAATTCCTCCAAACCACGCACAAGGCCGCATCAGCCACTGTGGCAGCAGTTTTACTGTTGCCACGGCACCTGTGGTAATGAATAAGGGAACCCACAGCCAAGTATGCACACTCATGCTACCAACTACTACTCCCACTGCCGAGAACAAGACAATCAACAGGTATCGAACAGACGAAAGCTGTCTTTTCATATAACGTGCATACGCTATTCCCATGCAGAAGGGCAACATTCCACCGATGAAGTTATACCTGAGGTAGTTCAACAGGTTGAAATCACAGGGATTGCTCAGGGCTGCCCACCATTGCAAGAGCCAGCATACCACCACTGTTCCCATAAGGATACCATAACCACGCCAGCGGTAGAATACCAACCGGTAGAGAATATACAACTGAATCATCAGTCCGAAGAACCAATAAGGTCCTGGGAAGATGACCTTGTCGGGTAACCAATACAGGAAGTTAACCGTCATGGTGAGATGGGCGATGACACGGTCTATGGAGAACACCTGTGCTCCATTGGTGTGTCGCAGGAAATATATCGCTATGAACAGCAGATAGCCCAAGATCATTAAACGGAACAGCTTGCGGAAATGTTTCCATATCCACTGCACCGTTCCCTCGTTCCCTTGCACTGTTGTTCCCTCGTACTTTTTCACCAATCCATAGCCGCTGATAAAGAGAAACACAGGAACGCCATAATGACCGAAGAACGAGAAAAAGTGAATGAACAGGTCTTTGTCCATCGCCATCACCTTCTCTAACATCTGCATAGGTTTCTCAGCAGTGAACGTATATTCATTCTCCTTCACTGCAAAACCTAGGAAATGACAGTAGTTGTGCAGCACAATGCCCAAAATGGCAATGCCACGCAATGCTTGAGATTCCACTCTGCTTAATATATCATCTCTCATCTTTATCAATTCTCATTTTTCACTTTATCATAGTCCGTTGTGTTTTTTAGGATACGCGGACGCATCTCATTGTACTGCGGACTCAGAATATCCAGTTCTTCACGATAGTCGGGCATATGAATACCTGCCAGATGCAGCAACAGGAAAGGTAACGCATCGGTCATATACCTGCGGTTCTTCGCCTTGACAATGGCATCAAAGAGTTCCGACTGGTTTGCTTTGAAAGAACGGGAGCACCATATCCAGAAAGGAATATCAAACTCCTCATGTGCCAATCTGCCAGTAATCTCTGTACTATGCATCCTCCCGCAGAAATGTACGCCCTTGCCATAACATTCCTCACCATGGTCGGGTACGTATATCACCACGGCTTGCTCATCTTCCACCCGTCGGATGACCTCATCCACGATGGAGTCATTATATAGTATGGCATTGTCATAATAAGCCAGTCGCTGAATCTCAGCTGACCGTAAGTCAGGACGGTCATAATCATCTTGCTTGAAGAACCACCGGTTTTTAGGACTCCTGGTGCGGTAATCAAGATGTTGGCCTTTCAGATGTACGATGGTCAGTTTTCCCTCCTTTGTACTCTCGTCCCTTCGAACCAAATTATCCCAATCTTTCAGTAGTCCTTCATCGTAATACGACAGTTTCTCGTTCCTTGCATCGAACATCGCGTTACTGAGTGTCGGGTTGTTCAGGAAGAAACCGCCACTGAAATCATACACCGCCTCTTTTGCCTGTGGCAGGAACTGATTGGTGAGGAAGGTTACATGATAGCCCGCCTGACGGAAGATCTCAGGGAACAGCGGATAGTCGCACCACTCCCCTTGGTCGCCTACGGAATAGAGCGAGAAAAGGTACTTGAAGACGAAACTTGTCAGATTCCAAGGTGCCACCACATCTTGATAAGCAATCAGTTCCCCTTGTTGGGCACGTTTTAGCTGTCTTGGTGTAGTTGGTTTCTCATAGCCATACAACTGTGCATGGTAACGATTATAGCTCTCACCGATAATCAGTACGATATGAGGTGTGGTGAACGCACAGCTGTCCACCTGCACCTTGTCGATACCCGTTATCAGTTTCTGCACCTGCTTGGCAGTCAGTTGGTTTGCCCGTATGCTGAAAGCCAATCGGTACAAAGGCTGGTAGAGCTCGGCTTTGGTCTTCTCTGTCAACTCATGCTCCACCTCACCGATGGTCTGGTATGACATCAACCGATGAAATGCCACCTTGTTCTGCCAGCAGTCGGTAAGAGAGAAAATGAAAAGAATTGGAAACAAGACGCAGGAGATAAGAATCAAGGGTGTTTTTCTTGTGCCTTCGTGTACACGTACCCTTGTTCCTTCGAATCTCCTTCGAACTGCCGCCCATATAATATGCAACAACATCACCAGCAACACCCATCCGAGTTTACTGAAGATCACATCGGCTGAGAGATAGGATTTCAGGAACTCCCCTGCTTCCTGAGCGTTCGTTTCACCTACCAACAACAGCATGGTAGGAGTAAGCGTACTGCCGAACTTGATGAAACAGTACACATCGACGATGGCCACGGAATAAGCTATAACATAGAACAGTCGTTTGATCCACACGCTAATCTTCTGCGGAAGGAGTGAGAGAAACAGGAACAGCACGCTCACATCCACGAACAGCTCCGTATAGAGATGGTCGTAAATCTTCGCATTCCGTGTTTGAGGAAGGACGACATAGGCCGTCACGATGCCCAACACATACATGAACACCCAGAATGCGACGTGCTTTTTGATGTTCTGCAGAAGATATCTCATAGGTATAGATGCTCTTGCGAGATATAATCGGCAACCGACTTGGGAACCAATCTGCTGATGGATTTCCCTTCTGCCACACGCTGACGTACCAGTGTACTGCTGATGGGGATGAGGCCTGTTTCAATGACCTTAACACGAGGGGGCAGGTTGTTCGGATCAAAGGTACTGCCTTCTCGCGGATAAACCACGATATCATGATTGGCAAGGATATCAGCCGAACGATACCACTTGGGGAAAGAGGCCCAATTATCACCGCCGATAAGCAGGGTGAAGGTACGATCCGGGTAATCCTTCTCCAATGCCTGCAGGGTGTTCCAAGTAAATGACGGTTTGGGTAGGCGGAACTCGTAATCGCTGGCTATCAGGTTCTTATATCGTTTCAACGCCATCTCAACCATCCGATAGCGCGTTCTGTCCCATAGCAGTTCATGATTCACCTTGAACGGGTTCTGGGGAGTCACCATGAACCACACCTCATCCAGTCCTGCACTTTTAAGAAGCTGCCGGGCCAGTCGGATATGTCCGAAATGAATGGGGTTGAATGTCCCGCCAAATAAACCTGTCTTCATACGAAAGGTATGACTTATGATTTCGCCAAGAATTCCTGGATAATCCCGAGAGTTTCATTTTCTGCCGTAGCCAGATCATCATTCACCACTACACGGTCAAACTGATCCGCAAAGGTGAGCTCAAAGCTGGCACGCTCAATACGCTGGTCAATCACCTCAGGGGTATCTGTACCACGACCTTCCAACCGTCGGCGCAGTTCTTCAATCGACGGTGGCTGGATAAAGATGCTCAAGGCCTCATCACCATAATATTTCTTGATATTACAGCCACCCTTTACATCTACGTCGAACACTACGTTCTCACCTTTCGAACGCTGACGCTCCACCTGCTTTTTCAGTGTACCATAAAACCGTCCTTCATACACCTCCTCATACTCCAGAAACTCGTTGTTGTCGATTCGCTGACGGAATTCCTCTGGAGTCAGGAAGAAATACTCCACGCCGTTCTGTTCTGTACCTCGGGGAGCCCTACTCGTACAACTGATGGAGAAGCAGAGGTTCAACTCAGGATGCTCTTGGAGCAGCCAGTTGATGATCGTACTCTTACCGCTGCCAGAGGGAGCACTGACAACGATTAATCGTCCGCGATTCTTCTTAGGACGTTTAGAACCTGCGGCTGTTGATTTCCGTTTATTCTTCTGATTGTCCATAGGGTATGATGTTTAGTGTTACAACACGTTCAGTACCTGTTCCTTGATCTGTTCCAGCTCGTCCTTCATCATCACCACGATGTTCTGCATCTCTGCCTGATTGCTCTTCGAGCCTGTGGTATTGATCTCTCGTCCCATCTCTTGTGCGATGAAGCCCAGTTTCTTGCCCTGACCGCCATCCTCGTTCAGTGTATCACGGAAATATTTCAGGTGGTTGGCCAAGCGCTGCTTTTCTTCAGAGATATCCAGTTTCTCAATATAATAAATGAGCTCCTGTTCCATGCGGTTTTTGTCGTAATCTACCTCAGGGATACTCTTCAGTCCTTCTATGATCTTGGTACGGATCTTCTCAACGCGCGACTTCTCAAAAGGCTCGATGCTTTCCAGCAAACGACCGATATTGTCGATCTTCTCCTCGAATTTCTTCTGAAGGGCGGCACCTTCCTGCTTACGGAACGATACCAGATGGGCAATAGCCTCTTCAATGGCCTTTTTGACAATATCCCATTCCTCCTCACTCAGCACCTCTACATCGGTCTTGGTAGTCACATCAGGGAGTCGTAAGATGGTATAATACCAGTCGGTCGGCTCAGGAATACCTGTCGCTGCAGAGATGGCTTTGATCTGTTGGTAATAATTCTCAACAAGTGCTGCATGGATTGGTGTGGGGTCTAACGAAGCATCTTTCTCAATCCAGAGAGAGAAGTCAACCTTTCCACGAAGTAAGGAAGCAGAGATCATCTGACGGATCTCCATCTCCTTTTCCCGATACAAGGGAGCCACGCGTGTGTTCAAGTCAAGCTGTTTACTGTTCAGTGACTTTATCTCAACATTTATCTTCTTCTCGTTAAAGGTTACGACCGCCTTGCCGTAGCCTGTCATTGACTGTATCATAATCTTGTTTGAAGTTAAATTTATGCAAAAGTACAAATAATTTCCGGAAAATGCGTATTTTTGCACTTTAATTTAGAAAAGATATTTTATGTCTTGTATTATCAATATAGAAACGAGTACGGACGTTTGCTCGGTTTCAGCCAGTCAGGATGGTGCAGTCATCTTCAACGAAGAAGACCGTGAAGGCCCCAATCATGCGGTGAAACTGGGAATCTTTGTGGATGAGGCATTGTCGTTCATCGATAGTCATGCCATTCCCCTCGATGCCGTATCCGTCAGCAGTGGTCCTGGCAGCTATACCGGCTTACGCATCGGTGCTTCCATGGCCAAAGGCATCTGCTATGGTCGTGATGTCAAACTCATCGGCATTCCTACCTTGGAACTGTTGTGCGTTCCCGTTCTGCTTCGTCAGGAGATTGAAGAGGATGCCCTGCTTTGTCCGATGATTGATGCCCGCAGAATGGAGGTGTATGCAGGAATATATGATCGTTCCCTGCGCCCTATCCGTCCTGTACAAGCCGATGTCGTTGAGGCTGATACATACAAAGAGTATCTGGACGAGCATCCCGTATATTTCTTTGGTAATGGGGCTGCCAAGTGCATGAAGGCCATCAACCACCCACATGCCCATCTAATCGAGAACATCGTGCCGCAGGCCAAATGGATGTTCCCGTTGGCAGAGAAGCGCATTGCCTTGGAACAGTATGAAGATGTGGCCTACTTCGTTCCTTTCTACTTGAAAGACTTTGTAGCCAAGATGCCCAAGAAACTATTATAGTAATCGTTTAGAAGAATAATAAACCCTTTACATCATATGAACATTAAAGGATTGGACTATAACACGCAGCGAGAAAAACTGATTCTCCCTGAGTATGGAAGAGAAGTGCAGAACATGGTTGACCATGCCATTTCGCTTCCCACCAAAGAAGAGCGACAGCGATGTGCGGAGACCATTATCCGCATCATGGATAGGATGTTCCCCCAGAATCGTGATAATGCTGATTACGAGCAGAAGCTGTGGGATCACCTCGCTATCATGAGTGGCTTCCAGCTCGACATCGACTATCCCTATGATGTCAGTGCAGCTATGAAGATTGCCACCAAGCCTCAGCCATTGGCATATCCCATGGAACCGATTCCCGTACGCCATTACGGTCATCTGATCTTCGAGGCTTTCGACAAACTGAAGAGCATGCCTCCAGGTGATGAGCGGGACGAACTGACTCGTATCACTGCCAATCAGATGAAACGGAACCTGATGCAATGGAGTCATGGTGCTAACGATGACGAGAAGATTGCCTCAGACCTGGCTCGCTATACCGATGGCGTTATCCAACTCGACCTGAGCACGTTCAAGTTCGAACGTGTGCAGCTACGTGATGATCTGAACGGACGCAACAAGAGAAAGAAATAAGCATGGAATCATTCACTATCGAAGGCGGACATCTGCTCAAGGGTTCCATTACACCACAAGGGGCGAAGAATGAGGCTCTGCAGGTGATTTGCGCTACCTTGCTCACCGACGAGGAGGTGACCATCCAGAATATTCCTGATATCCTGGATGTGAACAACCTTATCTTGTTGCTAAAGCAGATCGGTGTCAAGGTGAACCAGCTGAATCGTCACGACTATACCTTCCAGGCTTCCGACCTTAACCTTGACTATCTGCAGAGCGACGAGTTCGTCCGCAAATGTGCTGCCCTGCGTGGTAGCGTATTGATGATCGGTCCTTTGCTGGCCCGCTATGGAAAGGCTGTAGTGGCTGAGCCGGGTGGTGACAAGATCGGTCGCCGTCGTCTCGACACGCACTTCCTTGGATTCAAATATTTAGGTGCCAAGTTCGATTTCAACGAACAGCGGAATGTCTATGAGATCCATTCCAACAAGCTCAAAGGTTGTTACATGCTGCTCGATGAGGCTTCGGTAACGGGTACGGCCAATATCATTATGGCTGCTGTATTTGCCAAGGGCACTACCACCATCTACAATGCTGCCTGCGAACCCTATATCCAGCAGTTGTGTCATCTGCTCAACAAGATGGGAGCAGAGATCAGCGGCATCGGTAGCAACCTCCTGACCATCGTTGGCGTGGATAAGCTTCATGGTGCGCAGCACCGCATCCTGCCCGACATGATTGAGGTGGGCTCGTTTATCGGTATGGCAGCCATGGTGGGCGACGGCATTCGTATCAAGGATGTATCGTTGCAGAACCTCGGCATCATTCCTGAGGCCTTCCGACGCTTAGGTGTGAAGATGAAGGTGGAAGGTGATGACTTGATCATTCCACGACAAGCACACTATATCATAGATTCATTTATCGATGGCTCCATCATGACATTGGCGGATGCCCCATGGCCTGGTTTGACTCCCGACTTGCTCTCTGTGTTGCTCGTGGTGGCCACACAGGCAAGAGGAAGTGTGCTGTTCCATCAGAAGATGTTCGAAAGTAGGTTGTTCTTTGTTGACAAACTTATCGATATGGGGGCACAGATTATCCTCTGCGATCCGCATCGCGCCGTAGTGGTGGGTCATGACCGTCGTAAACGGTTACGGGCAGGACGAATGACCAGTCCGGATATCCGTGCAGGTATTGCCTTGCTCATTGCCGCGCTGAGTGCCAATGGTACTAGCAGAATCGACAATGTGGCGCAGATCGACCGTGGTTACGAAGATATTGAGGCACGACTGAATGCCTTGGGTGCCCATATACAACGAATAAGCTCTTAGCATGATCCGACAAGAAGAAGTGTTCCGCATTGGTCGCATCGGTAAACCTCATGGGGTGAAAGGGGAGACAACTTTCCTGTTCACCGACGATGTATTCGACCGTGTGGATGCCGACTACCTCATTCTGCAGGTGGATGGCATCTTGGTACCATTCTTTATGGAAGAATACCGTTTCCGTAGCGGCGACACGGCTTTGATGAAATTCGAAGGAATTGATACACTGGAGCAGGCTAGGAATCTGACAAACTGTGAAGTGTTCTTCCCCAGGGCACTGGCAGAAGCTCAGACGGATGAGGTTTCCTGGGCACAACTCACAGGAATGCAACTCATCAACAACCAGAACGAGCAGTGCATAGGTACTGTTTCTGCAGTGGATGACTCCACGGAGAATGTCTTACTGGTGATCAACGACGAGAAAGGGGAGGAATTACTGATTCCTGCAGTTGAGTCGTTCATCAAGGATATCGACATGGAGGAAAGGAAGATACGGGTGGAACTACCCGAAGGATTGCTGAACATCAATCATTGATTATGAAGAAACAAATTGCTATCTTAGGCTCTACCGGCAGTATTGGTACACAGGCGCTGGATGTCATTGCACAGCACAGCGACCTTTACGAAGTGTACTGTCTCACTGCTAACAACAAGGTGGAACTTTTAGCACAACAGGCTCATCAGTTCAAGCCGGCAGCCGTGGTGATTGCCAACGAGGCTCGCTATGATGAGTTGAAGCAATTATTGGCCGACGAGCCTGATATCAAGGTGTATGCAGGACGACAGGCGCTCGATGAGATCGTGGAGGCTGGACCCATTGACATGGTGCTCACCGCCATGGTGGGATTTGCCGGTCTTTCTCCCACAGTCCATGCCATCAAGGCAGGCAAGAAGATCTGTCTGGCCAACAAGGAAACATTGGTGGTTGCTGGTGAGTTGATCTGTCAGCTGGCTAACCAATACCATACGCCTATCCTGCCTGTTGACAGTGAGCATTCTGCCATCTTCCAGAGTCTGGTGGGCGAAGGGGATAACGAGATAGAGAAGATCCTGCTTACCTGCTCAGGCGGACCATTCCGCATGATGAGTGATGAGCAGATTGAGAAGGTGAAAGCGGCAGATGCTTTGCGACATCCCACATGGGATATGGGCGCGAAGATCACCATCGACTCCGCCACACTGATGAACAAGGGCTTTGAGGTGATAGAGGCGAAATGGCTCTTTGGCGTTCCGGCAGAGAAGATTCAGGTGCTCATACATCCCCAGAGCATTGTACATAGTGCCGTGCAGTTCATTGACGGCTCCGTCAAGGCTCAGTTGGGTGTTCCTGATATGCGCCTGCCTATCCAGTATGCGTTCTCCTATCCTGATAGACTAACCCTCAATGGTAGTCGTCTCGACCTGTTTGCTGCCCAGAAACTGGAATTCTTCGAGCCTGATATCCAGAAATTCAAATGTCTGGCATTGGCTTTCGAGGCAATCCGCTTGGGTGGAAACATGCCCTGCATCGTCAATGCAGCCAACGAGGTGGTTAATGAGGCGTTCCGTCACGACCGCTGTTCATTCCCGCAGATGGCGGAGGTTATTGAGAAGACAATGGCACAATGCACCTTCGACAAGAATCTGTCACTTGACACGTATTTCAAGACTGATACCGAGGCACGTAGCATTGCCTCAGAATTAATAAACAAATAAAACAATGGAAGTATTTTTGATTAGACTGTTACAGTTCATGCTCGCTATCTCCCTCCTGGTTCTTCTCCACGAGGGCGGTCATTTCTTCTTCTCCAAACTCTTTGGTGTACGCGTAGATAAGTTCTACCTGTTCTTCGACCCTTGGTTCCATCTCTTCGAATTCAAGCCCAAGAACAGTGATACGGCCTACGGTATTGGCTGGCTGCCCCTAGGTGGTTATTGTAAGATTGCAGGAATGATCGATGAGAGTTTCGATGTAGAACAGATGAAACAGCCCGTACAACCTTGGGAGTTCCGCAGCAAACCTGCGTGGCAGCGATTGCTGATCATGATAGGTGGCGTACTCGTGAACTTCCTCTTGGCGCTCTTCATCTACTCCATGGTGCTTTTCCACTGGGGTGATGAGTATATGTCCGTCAAGGATATGACAATGGGATTCAAGTTCAACACTGAAGCCAAGCAGATTGGTTTCCAGGATCATGATATCCTTTATTCATATGATGGTAAACTCTTCGACCGTTACGATGTGGATGTATTCCGTCATCTGGCTGATGCCAAGACTGTTGTGGTGAAACGCAACAATCAGGATGTGACCATCAACATGCCTGAGGAGATGAGTCTGATCACGATGCTTCAGGCTGATCCAGCCTTTGCCCGCCCATTCATTCCTGCAGAGATCGACAGTGTGTTGCCTGACTCTCCCGCCAATAAGATTGGTTTGAAGAAGGGTGATAAGCTCTTGGCCATCAACAATAAGCCTGTTGACTCTTGGAACGAGTTCGTTTATCAGGTGGGTGTACTGAGTGATGTGCTGTCAACCGCCAAGACTTCTGCTGACAGTCTGAAGACGCGTACCATTCAATTGGTGTTTTCCTCTGGTGATGAGGCTGTCGATACTGCTCAGGTGGTGCTCACTCCTGAACTGATGTTGGGTGTGACACAAACCTCTCTGGCCAACTACTACCAGCCCACCAAGCTGAAATACGGTTTCTTTAGCAGTTTCCCTGCAGGTATCAAATACGGACTGGGTGTGCTGCGTGGTTATGTCAACGACTTGAAGTATGTGGCTACGGCCGACGGAGCGAAGTCGTTGGGTGGCTTTGGTGCCATCGGTAGTCTGTTCCCGCCGGTATGGGACTGGATGATGTTCTGGCGTATGACCGCCTTCCTTTCCATCATCTTGGCTTTCATGAATATCCTGCCGATTCCTGCTCTCGATGGCGGACACGTCCTCTTCCTGATCTACGAGATGGTTACGGGTCGTAAACCAAGCGAGAACTTCATGATCAAGGCGGAATATGTGGGATTCACCATCCTCATCCTTCTGATGATTGTAGCGAATCTGAATGATATCTTGCGGTGGTTAGGATACATGTGATTTGCAGTTTATAACTGCACAATCTTTCCTCTTTTTCTCTGGCGCAGAGAAAAGAACGATTAAGCGAGAACAGACAAAGGAAAGCTTGCTTTCAATTTGTATGTCGAGCGGGAGTTCTTTATGCAAAAGAGGCAAAAGAGACATCCACCCTATCCCGTCCTTCCCCTATATGGGAAGGCTCAACCGCTCCTACTCGTCGCTCAAACATTAAGGTAAGCTCGCCCCATCAAAGGGGCGGCTTTTCTTTTTTTTGCTTACGCATGACTCTAGCGCGTGAGAACTATTCTCTACTTGCAAAGAGCTGATCTAGCAAGGTGTAGAATTCGGGATCCTCACCAACGATGGTTTTCACAATCTTGCCATCGGGATCAATAATGATCTTGGTGGGGAATCCTTCGATGTTGTAGGTTTCCAATAACTGACTGTCAGGAGTATTATACACATGCAACCAAGGCAGTTCATGTTCCTTCACAGCATCCTTCCAGTCTTGTTCCGAATCATTGCAGTCGATACCTAAGATTTCGAACTTTCCTTTGTACTTATTATAATACTCTTTCATGTGGGGTATGCCTCTGATGCACCAAACGCACCAGCTGCCCCAGAAATCAAGGATGACATACTTTCCGCGCAGACTCGATAACGCCAGCGGTTTCCCGTTGATATCGTTCAAGGTAAAGTCGGGAGCCACCTCACTGGTAACCTGTTCTTCAACAGCGGGAGCCTGCTCCTCAACAGCTGTCGTCTCTGTTTTCTCTTGTGCCTTTGAACTATCTTTACCATTATTGGTACAGCTTGCCATTACGAAGACCATCATGGTCATCAAAACCATTATCTTTTTCATATATTATTGTTTTTGAAATTAATATCAAATTATAGAGCTTGGCGTAAGCCGAAAGAAAAGAATGGCTCACCCCGAAGGGGCAAAGGCTGGTGAGCCATACCAAAACCTTGATGAAGGGCGGTATCTGCCCGTAATCAATTACATCCTCCCCATATAGGGGGAGGCTTGGTGGGGGTGGATGTCTCTTTTGCCTCTTTTCTCTGCGCCAGAGAAAAAGAGGGGAAAAAGTTAGGGCAGTTTCAACTGCCCATTATTCTACTCAGGAACAACTGTAATCAGTTGTCCTGCTTTAGTCTTTACATCATACTCATACACCTTTTTCACAGGTAGCTGATCAAATGATGTCAATTCAGTGGAGCGCAACGGTGTTTTCACATTAGCCGTTGTGAGCAGCGGGTTGCGGTTCTTGCCCTTAGCAGACTTCAGTTCTTTACCTTTCAGCGGAACATAGGAACGCAGACGAAGCACACCACCGATTTTTGAGCTGATCACAGCCTTCTGCAACGTATTGTTCTCCCAAGTCATATCCACCTCGAAGCCACCGCGTGCCAGCAAGCCCTTTACCTCGCCTTTCTTCCATACCTCAGGAAGAGCAGGCAGGAGATGTACGGCACCGTCATGACTCTGCAGGAGCATCTCTGCGATACCTGCCGCACAGCCGAAGTTTCCATCGATTTGGAAGGGTGGATGCGCATCAAAGAGGTTCGGATAGGTTCTACCATCTGGATAATTGCGTGCCTGTCGGTCGTTAGGCAGTAGGCGCAACATATTCGAGATGATGGTGAAGGCATGATTACCATCCAGCATCCTTGCCCAGAAATTGATCTTCCAGCCCAAGCTCCATCCTGTGGCCATATCACCGCGCTGATTCAGCGTATTAGCCGCAGCAGTGAAGAGGTCGGGATGTGAATAGGGAGAGATCTGGTTAGAGGGATACAGACCGTAGAGATGCGAGATATGACGGTGCTCATCCTTCGGGTCATCTCCGTCGATGAGCCATTCCTGCAACTGACCGTACTTACCTATCTGCATCGGCGGCAACTTAGCCAGACAAGTCTTGACCTTCTTTATATACTTAAGATCTTTTATGCCCAGCGCCTTCATCGCCTCAAGGGTATTCGAAAGCACATCAAACACAATCTGGTTATCCATTGTAGATCCTGCGGTAACCGTTGTGCGTTTTCCTACAGGACCATGTTCCGGTGATACTGTGGGAACTGTTACCAACCAGCCGGCCGCCCCTTTCACTTCACCAGTAGCGGGATATTCCTGCATATAGTCCATCAGGAAGTTGGCTGCCCCTACCATCACATCGTAGTACTTCCTCAGGAACTGTTTGTCGCCTGTATAGAGATAGTGCTGCCATAGATGCGTGGTAAGCCATGCGCCACCCGTGGGGAACATGCCCCATGTGGTACCGTCAACAGGACCGGCGATGCGCCATAGGTCGGTATTGTGGTGTGCCACCCATCCATTGCATCCATACATCGTGCGGGCAGTCTCGGCACCTGTCTCGCTCAGGTCGCGAATCATGTCGAACAGCGGCTCCTGTGTCTCTGCCAGGTTACCTACCAAGGCAGGCCAGTAGTTCATCTCCGCATTGATGTTGATGGTGTATTTCGAATCCCACGGTGCCATCCGCTTGTCATTCCATACGCCCTGTAGGTTAGCTGGCTGACCGCCTGGCTGTGAAGAGGAAATGAGCAGGTAGCGTCCATACTGGAACATCAGCGCCACCATGTCCATATCATCACTTCCTGCGAAGTTCGCCAATCGTTTGTCGGTAGGCAGTTGCGAACCTGTGCCAGTGCCCAACTCCAGACTCACGCGGTTATACTGTTCCTGGTATTTTTCAAGATGACGATTCAATAGGTTATCGTACGAAATCCCCTTGATGCCGTCAAGCGCCTCGTTGTTCTTCTGTATGGGATTACCGCTCACATCGTGGTAGTTCACGAAATTGGTAGCAGCAGTGATATAGATGGTGGCGGTAGTGGCATTGGTAACGCCCAGCTTCTGGGAGAGATGTGCGATTTCACCGTCACTCTCCACCTTGATGCGGCATTCGGCTTTCAGTCCTGCCTTGATACCCTCATGATCCTCTCCTTCGATAACGGCAGCCAGCTCGTTTACCTTCACATTCTTGCGTTCAAGCACATTAGTTACCTGTGCTTTCAGTTGCGAGTCGAAGTTCACGTCGAACTTCAGGGCTCCCTTCTTGCTCGCCTTGATACGAACGATAATCACGTTGTCGGCCTGCGAAGCAAAGACGGTACGTTCATATTTTACGCCTTCAACCTCATACGTCGTGGTATTCAGGGCATTGGCCAGGTTCAATTCTCTGCGGTAGTTCGTGGGCTCAGCCTTGCTTGGGTAGTCGAAGGCGAGTTTCACGCTGCCTAAAGGCAAGTAACGCATACCGTGCGGACCTTTGAAGAAGTATTTGTCGATGAGGGCATGCGCCTCTTCCTCCTTCCCGTCGAAGATCAGCTGGCGCACCTCCTGCAGGTGTTCCTTTGCTTCAGGACTATTGTTGTTATGGGGCGAGCCGCTCCAGAAGGTCTCCTCGTTGAGTTGTATCTCCTCCGTGTCGGTCTTGCCATAGATCATGGCTCCCAGCTGTGAGTTACCAATGGGCAGTGCCTCCAGCCAGTCGGTTGCAGGACGTTCATACCACAGTTTCTTTTCCACTGCCTGAGCCGTCATCGCCATCAGCAGCATCAATACGATTGTTGCTTTTCTCATTTTATTACTTCGTGATTGTTGAATTGGGTACAAAGATAATATTATTTTTTATAATAATAGATATATTGTCTGTTTTTTGTTTTAACCCACCCACCCACCTAATATGCTTCAAATGCCTATAAACAAAGGGGGAATCGAGGTTGGTTGGATGCATTCAACCGCAATTAGCATAAATGATTATAATAAAACGTTTCAATTTGGGTATAGGCAACAGATCGTTTGCGTATAGGCGCACGATCGTTTGGGTATAGGCAAACGATGGAAAAACGGCAGTTTCATCCCTTTATCTTTATGGTTTTACCCCTATAAGGCCTAAGATAATGCCCTCTAATACCATAGAAATGGTTACATGGTTACAGCTGTAACCGTAACCGCACAGAGGTAAACAATTTGTTGAAATATTAAATAAGATATTGATTATTATGTATTTAGGATGATTGTGCTCTTTTCTGTAGGACAAAAAGGTTACATGGTTACAGTTGTAACCGTAACCATTTTACTATGGAGAATTATGTTGCAGCGAATGCAAAGAGAACTTACTATTACTTCATCACTGGTGACAAGGGACATTTGACAATTCTGTCATCTTAAATGTCGTCATGTGCCGTTATCGTGCCCTGTACAAGTGCGAGCAATGCGGTGATAATTGTTTGCTTGTTCATATTTTATTCGTCCTTCTTTTTTGCATCCAGATGATATGTGAAACTGATGTTGACATAGTGATGGCGGAAGTCATTCCATGAGGTAGTGCGCTGGTAAGCAGACTGGTTACTCCAGAAGTTGTCTTGCTTGTTCAGGATGTCCTCAAACTCCAGCTTCAGGTTGGCTTTGTTCTTTAGGATTTTCCATGTAACTGCAGCGTTCCAGAGAAGCATGTCGCGGTTCATTGATTGCGTAGCATAACCTCGACGAGTATAATCTGTGAGATTGGTCTCGAATACGAATTGTCCCACTGTTGCTTCGGCTTGGAGTCCGAAGTTATTATTCCAAAGGGTGGTATTTTGTTCAGGCGATGCTGAGAAACGGAGGCGATCGGCATCTATCTTCGCGAACATGGAGGCTTTTAGCCAGTCCTTGTCATACGATAGCGTAAGGCGTTCATTGGGATGAAAGTCGCTTTGGCGATTCTCCATCCGTTCCGTCTGTGTGGGCAACAAGGTCAGGTAGCCATAGTGCTGCTCAGCATTTAGTCGGAAATCATTCTCCAGTCTGAAGAACTCACCAAGAGCCTGGTCGATGTCGAGACGGAATTCCCAAGTGTGGCTACCTCTGACATTCTCGGGACGGCTGACATAGACAGCGGTCGTGGGATTGTAGCTGAGTGCCGTCACGCGGTCGCGGTCGTTTGCCTTGTATTGGATGCTGGCGCTGAAAGATGTTTGGCTACGGGCTAGCACCATGTTGTACGACAGTCTGATGTTATGGCTGTGGGTGTCTTTCAGCAAGGGGTTACCCTCGTTAATGAAGAGCGGGTCGGTGAGGTCTCGGTAACCAAGTGTCTGAAGGATAGTTGGCTTCGATGTACTGAAACCGTAGTTCAGTTCAAAGCCTATAGTTTTGCTTAGTTTCAAGGTTGCTCGCAGTGAAGGGTCGATAAGCTGCGTGTAGCGGACAGCGGTGGTGTCGAGCATTCCGCGCTGGTAGTCCTGGTTCTCACGTTGCCATCTGGCTGTAACATTGGGCATGACTTGCAATGGAGCGAGATTGATGGTGGAAGCCATTAGCAGTGAATGACTGTTGTTCGTGTAGTGGTTGCGATAGGAGTTTGCCACATCGGTCACTCCATCGGTCATAAAGTCGCGGTCGTTTTTGCTATGGCTGTGCATGTAGTTGTATTGTATATGCGCCATCCATTTCTTGGTGAGCCAGCGAGCATGATGTGCCTCGGCCTCTGCATTGAAATTCGAGGTCGGCGAGGTGGAGAACTGACTCAACTGTGAAGAATTGAGCGAGGCGATGTGTGAAGTGACGGTGCGGTTTGTCCAACTGTTGCTCTTCCCGTCGGAATAGTTCAGTTGGATGCTTGCACCGAGTGAACCATCTTTGACGTAGTGTTCCCATCCGGCTCTTGTGTTGAGCGTGGTTTCATGTCCGTCGCTGTGACTTTCCACGTATTGCGAAAGTGTCGGAATGTAGCCGCTTTCATTCATTTCCTCCTGTTCCGAAGTTTGTCTGTTGTGCGTGCGGTTGTTGTTATGCTCCACGCTGGCGTTCAAGGAAAAAGTGTTCAGCGAATCCTTGGCCCAGCGCAGATCGGCGTTCAGGCGTGGGTTCAGTTTGTGGTTGCGGAAATACGACTCGCTATTGCTGCGCATGGCTGCGGTGTTGGGAAGATAGTTCTCGGTCTCTGCGTGCGAGGTACCCCATTTATCGTCATGGTTCAAACCGCCAGTGATAGAGTACTGACTGTTCATTTCCTGTGTCCCCAGCTTCTCTTTCCATTTGTGTTGATAGCCGGCAGCTCCACCTTGTTCTTGTCCGTATCCGTTGCTCCAACTGCTGCTCCATCCGTTCATGGTCTTACGGATAGACTTGTCTATGTTGTTGGCATTTGCGAATACCATCACGGGATCAGTCTTTGAAAGACGGTTCATCGTCAGCTCACCCTCATAGTACTCCTGGGTTTGATAGCCAGCTTTCACATCACCATACCATCGGTCGAGGAATCCAGGCTTGATGGTCAGGTCAAGCACCATGTCCTGTTTACCGTCATTCTTACCCGTGCGCTCCGAGAATTCCGAAGCCTTGTTGTAGGCTTTGATGTCTTGTACGGCTTCAGCAGGCAGCTGCTTCATCAACTGATCACCGCCCAACATACTCTCGCCGTCCATCGTCAGGCGGATGGGCTTTCCGTCCCATGACATTCTCCCTTCTTGGTCAACTTCTACACCTGGCAGTTTCCTGATAAGTTCGTCAAGACGTGCGCCCTCCTGCAAGTGGAATGCTTCGGGATGGAACACGATGGTATCACCACGCACGGTGAAGCGCCGGGCGCGTCCCGTCACCACAACCATCTTCAGCATCTGCGGCGACATCTTCAGCTCTATCGTGCCTATGTCGAGTGTGTCTTTACGGCTGTCGCTCAACACCAGCACCGTCTTCGACTTCGTGTAATAGCCCAGCATCGATACTTCAATAGTACATTTACCATCGGCATACATATGGAACACACCCAACGAGTCGGCCTTGCCATTCATCCAACTGGTACCGAAGTCGCCTATCTTCTGTATCAGTTTTATCGAGGCATCAGGCAATGGTTCCTTAGTCTCTGAGTCAACCACTCGGCCACGGATAATGTCGGCATTGGCCATTTGCACCCCCATTACAAGGGCGAGAAGTGAAGTAATGATAGTTTTCTTGTTCATAATCTTTTTTGTCGTTATCATAATAACGATATAGAGGTTACAAAATTACAAAAAAGCACACAAAAAAACCTCGGTGACCCCGAAAAAAGGTTACCAAGGGTGAAATTTACAACTTAGAACCCCTCCATAGAGGAGGGGAATTTAGGAAAATACCCGATTCTTAGTCATCCTTGACAAATCCTTTCGTTTTCCACTTGCCCGACCGCCAGCGACGCATAAGGATAATACCACGGATATTCTCATCGAGGGCGAAGCCAACCCACATTCCGACAAGCCCATAGCCGAGAGGAATGCCAATGATGTAACTCAATCCAACGGCTATAGTCCAGTTGAAGATGATGGCGATGACAACAGGATAGATGGCATCGCCTGTAGCGCGGAGGGTGCCCACAGCAAAAATGTTTGATGTGCGCCCAACCTCGAGGAAGACATCAATGATGAGCACCCAAACACCCATGGCAATGATTTCCGGATTATCAGTGAAAGCACTGAGAATGCTCCTTCCCGTCAGTGCGAGAATAATTGAACCTGTGATGGTAATAATCATCGACCAGCGGAAGAAATAGTTACCGAGGACGTAGGCCGCCTGATGCCGTCGCTGTCCGACGAGGTGTCCCACGAGAATGTCACCGCCCTGCGTAATGCTGAGGCAGAACAGATAGACGAACATGATCATGTTGTGGCAGTAGGTGCGCGTTGCCAAAGCCTCGTTGCTGATCTGGTTGATGAAGAAGGTGATAACCACTTGCGAGAGACTATAAGAAATATTCTCGCTCATGGCCGGAATACCGATATGCAACAGGTTTTTGAGTTCCTGCCAAGGCATAGGACGGAAGTAGTGCAAAGGAAAACGCGGGATATGTACCTTGAAATGAATAATCGCAAGAAGCACTGTTGCAATGGCTCGACTGCTTGCTGTGGAAATGGCTGCTCCTTCAACACCCAACTGCGGACAGCCCCAGTGTCCGAAGATCAGCGCATAGTTACCTAGGATATTGATCACATTGACAATACCCGTTACTACCATCGGATAAACCACCTTGTCAGCACTGCGAAGGGAAGCAGAGAACGTCAGTGATAGCGCCTGGAAGAACGACAGCGCACCCGTAAGTCGCAGATACGTCAGTCCATCACCCATCAGTTCTGGTCGTAGCCCCATCAACTGCAGCAGTTCTTCAGCATAGAAGAAAAGCAATGCGCTGACCGTCAGACCAAGCATCAGGTTTACCGTAAGAGCCATGCCCACCACTTGTACCAATCGCTTCCGCAATCCTGCGCCAATGTACTGAGCACAAAGAATCGCCGCGCCCATCGAGAAAAACTGATAGACGAGGAAGACGAGCGAGATGAGCTGGTTGTCGAGACCTACCGCCGCCACACTGTTGTCGCTGTAGCGACTCAGCATCACCGTATCGACAGCACCCAGCATCATCACAAGGGCCATCTCGATGAATACCGGGATGGTGAGTACCTTCAGCTGGCGTTTTAACGATGTGTCAGACATTTTTTTACAGTTAATAATGAGAGTATCCGCCTCAAAAAACGTATGATGAACAGATTTCCGGGTGCAAAATTAGGAATAATTGACACCAAAAACGGGTTTTTATCCCTAAAATTATCTAATAATTCCAAAATACGACACATTTTTGGGGGAACATCCTTGGTACTTCGCATTTAATTCGTACTTTTGCATCAAAATATTAAACAATTTATAGGAAAAATGAAAAGAACAGGATTTATTATTACAATATGTTGCACCCTGATGGTCATTGCCACATTGGGTACCACAGCCATTGCAGGTAAGAATCAGTCATCCGTAATGACCAAGATGGCCGATGGTACTTATGTAGTGAACACCACCACCTTGGCCAGCGATGTCAAGGGTTACCGCAGCACCACCCCGCTCAACATCTATATCAAGAACGGTAAAGTGGAGAAAGTAGAGGCCCTGAAGAATCAGGAAACTCCCAAGTACTTCGTTCAGGTTAAGAACGCCATCCTTTCCAAGTGGAATGGTGAGAAGGTTGCTAAGGCCGTAAAGTTGAAGGTCGATGGTGTAACCGGTGCTACCATGTCGAGCGATGCCGTGAAGGAGAATGTGAAACGCGGATTGGAGTACTACCAGAAGAACAAATAAGAGAAGATAATTCGTGAGAAGATTATACCAAACTTACTAGTTTATAGGCCCGCTTAATAGCGGGCTTTTTTATGTATATAAAACCGCTACTTGCCTATTCATGCATTTTTTTCTATAAATAATGTGGAATATTGCGCGTTTTTCATTACTTTTGCATTCAAAAATAGGAATAGAACATGCAAGAGACAAGACAAAACAGGATATCCCGTCTGCTGCAGAAGGAGCTGAGCCTCATCTTCCAGAGTCAGACAAGAATGATGCACGGGGTGATGGTGAGCGTGACGAGAGTGAAGATCTCGCCCGACCTGAGCATCTGTACCGCCTATCTCAGTATCTTCCCCAGTGAGAAGGGAGAGGAGTTGCTGACGAATATACAGACAAACGAGAAAACCATCCGCTACGAACTGGGAACACGAGTGCGTAACCAGTTGCGTATCATCCCCGAGCTGCGCTTCTTTATTGATGACTCGCTCGACTACATCGAACATATCGACGAATTACTGAAGAAATAATACGCCGCATGAATTTCCCGTTCTACATCGCCAAACGCTACCTCTTCTCGAAGAAAAGCACGAATGCCATCAATGTGATCAGTGCGATCAGCGTGATTGGTGTGGCCGTGGCAACGATGGCGCTGGTGGTGACACTGAGCGTGTTCAACGGGTTTCATGATATGGTGGCTACGTTCTTTACTGCCTTTGATCCGCAACTGAAGATTACCCCCGTGACGGGAAAGACGGCTCCTGCCGATGACCCCATCCTTACGCAGATACGACAGCTGCCGCAGGTGGACGTGGCCACGGAGAGTTTAGAAGACAATGCCCTTGCCATGTATCGCGACCGACAGGCCATGGTGGTGGTGAAAGGTGTTGATGATAACTTTGCTGAACTGACGCACATCACAGAGATTCTCTATGGTGACGGTGAGTTCGAGTTGCAGGCAGCTAACCTGCAATATGGTGTACTCGGTTTGCGATTGGCGGCTGAACTGGCCACAGGAGCCCGCTGGGACGACTACCTGAAGATCTATGCACCCAAAAGGGAAGGTCAGCTGGACATGACCAATCCCGAGGAGGCTTTTGTGGAAGACTCGCTGCTGTCGCCAGGTGTGATATTCTCGGTAAAACAGGCCAAGTACGACAAGAACTACATCATCACGCCCATCGCCTTTGCAAGGAACTTGTTCTGGAAGGAGGGGATGATCTCCTCGCTGGAGTTGCGACTGAAGCAGGGAAGTGATTTGGATGCCGTGAAGAAGCAGATGCAGAAAATCGCTGGGGATAAATACAAGGTGGAGGACCGCTATGAGCAACAGGCTGACACTTTCCGTATCATGGAGATCGAGAAGTTCATTGCCTACATCTTCCTCACCTTCATTCTAGTGGTGGCCTGCTTCAATATCATCGGATCTCTCTCGATGCTCATCATCGACAAAAAAGACGATGTGGTGACATTGCGGAACCTGGGTGCCAGCGATAAACAGATTATCAGGATCTTCCTCTTTGAGGGACGACTGATTTCGTTCTTCGGGGCAGTGATCGGTATTCTTGTCGGACTATTCCTGTGCTGGCTGCAGCAGCGGTTCGGACTGGTGAGTCTGGGACAATCGAGCGGTTCCTTTGTGGTGGATGCCTACCCCGTAAGCGTTCATCCCACGGATATCATCCTGGTGTTCTTCACAGTGCTCATTGTGGGATTCCTGGCTGTATGGTATCCGGTGAGGTACTTCGCAAGAAGACTCTTAGAATAGAGGTAAAACAAACGTGAAACAAAAATACTAACGATATGAAGGATAGGATATTTTATTTGATTAGGATTTATGTTTTCCTGGTATTGGTGCTGATACTGGCGAAGCCGATATTCATGCTTTATCATCAAGCTAACCATCCGTTCACCTTCGGGGATGTGATGCAGGTGATGGGTCATGGAATCACGCTTGACCTGTCAACGGCGCTATATCTGATCATCGTTCCTTTCCTTTTCACGCTCCTCTCCATCTGGCTGTGGAGTTGGAACGGTATCTTCCGACTGCTGAAGATCTATTACGTCATCATTGCCTTCGCCCTTTCGTTGGCATTTGTTTCGGATACCAGTCTGTATGAGTTCTGGGGCTTCAAGCTCGATGCTTCCGTTCTTCCCTATCTATCCACACCTAAGGAGGCCTTTGCCAGTGTATCTGTGTGGTATCTGCTGGTGCGCGGACTGATCATCATTCTGCTTACTTTCATCTTCTACAAGATACTGGTGTGGCTTACTCCTGTGCAGAAAGAACGCAGACGCAGTATCAGTCAAATAGGCTATTCCAGAAATAGACGTCAGCGTGGAATGTTCTTTATCAGTCCTGTGAAATCCGCAGGCACCCGTCTTATAGGCACCTTTGTTGGATTGCTTCTCATCCCGCTGTTCATCATCGGCATGCGAGGTGGAACCAGTGTGTCAACGAGTAATGTAGGACAGGTTTATTTCTCGCAGAACCAGTTCCTGAATCATTCTGCAGTGAACCCGATCTTCAGCTTCTTGTCATCTTTCGGTAAGACAGCTACGGCAGTGAAGACGAATAAAGACGAGAAGGGACAATATGAATACTTCAGTCAGAAAGCCCTGAAGAAACAGCTCAAGGGTATCTTCGATACGCAGAGTGTGGATCTAGATACGTTACTGAACACCCAGCGACCCAATGTGCTGCTGATTATCATGGAGAGTTGCGGCAGCATCTTTACGGAGGCTAACGGTAACGGACATGTCACGCCTAACCTTACCAAGCTGATGCAGGAAGGTGTGTATTTCACCAGTTGCGTGGCTAACAGCTGGCGTACCGACCGCGGTATGGTCAGTATCCTAAGTGGTTATCCGGCATTTCCTGATAAGTCTGTCATGAAGATGGCACAGAAATGCGAGACATTGCCGTCGATTGCCCGCACCCTGAAAGACAATGGCTACTCCACGACCTTCCTCTATGGTGGTGATGCGAACTTCACCAATACCCGGGGCTATCTGATGAGTACGGGCTTTGAGAAGATTATCAGTGAGGATGACTTCTCGAAGAAAGAGCGGGGCGACTCAAAGTGGGGCGTGAACGACTGGGTGGCATTCGGCAGGTTATTGGATATTATCAATGAGAAGGCAGAATTAGCGAAGGATCAAGCCCCTGTACAGCCTTGGTTCACCACGATGCTCACCCTGAGCAGTCATGAGCCATGGACCGTGCCGATGAAGAAGAAGTTCGATGATCCGATCTATAATGCGTTCTATTTTCTGGATATCTGCTTGGGCGACTTCATCAACAAACTGAAGAAGACATCTACATGGGAGAACACCCTCGTGGTAATCCTTCCCGATCATAGCATTCAGTATAAAGATATTGACCAGACCAAGCCCATGCGCCATCTGATTCCGATGATCTGGACGGGCGGTGCTGTGAAGTCGGCTAAGCGCATCGGACTGGCTTGTAACCAGACTGACCTTCCCGCCACGCTGTTCGGACAGATGGGTATCAAGCATGATGACTTCACCTTCAGTCGTGATATCCTCAGTAAGACCTACCAACGACAGTTTGCCATGACCAACTGGACAGAGGGTTTTGCTACTTATGATGCTTCGGGCTTCAATGCTTATAACCTGAAGAGTAATCAGGTGATTGCAGGTAAGGCAGGTGATGCGATTGAGATCGGAAAGGCCATCCTGCAGGCTACCGATGAGGATTTGGCAAGAAGGTAGAGGAGTGTGAAATGAAAAGAGGACTGGTGTTGGAAGGAGGGGCCATGCGGGGATTGTTCTCTGCGGGCGTGATGGACGTGATGATGGAGCGGGGCGTGACCTTCGATGGCATCATCGGTGTCTCTGCAGGTGCCGCCTTCGGATGTAATTATAAATCAGGACAGATTGGGCGCGCCATTCGCTATAACATGCGGTTTGCCCACGACAAGAAATATTGCAGTGTACAGTCGTTCCTCAAAACAGGTGATCTCTTTGGGGCGGAATATGCCTACCATGTGGTGCCTGAGGAATATGATAAGTTCGACAACGAGGCCTTTGAAAAGAATTCGACGGAGTTCTATATCGTTTGTACGGATGTGGTGACTGGTAAGCCTATATATAAGAAATGTACGCGCGGGGGACATCAGACATACGATTGGATACGGGCCTCGGCTTCCATGCCGGTGGTGTCGAAGGTGGTGGAACTGGAAGGACATAAATTGCTGGATGGCGGGATGACCGACAGTATTCCACTGGCTTATTTCCAACAGATAGGATACGAGAGGAATATCGTGATTCTCACCCAGCCCCCAGGTTATCAGAAGACACCTAACCGGTTGATGCCACTGATCAGTGCGAGTCTACGTCGCTACCCATTAACCGTTGCCGCCATGCGTAACCGTCCTGATATGTACAATCGTCAGCTGGCCTATCTCGAACAGGAGGAACAGAAAGGAAATACGCTTGTTATCCGACCGCTGGAGAAACTACCCATTGGTCATATATCACACGACCCCGAAGAAATGAAACGCGTTTATGAAATAGGGCGTGAGATGGGTGAAAGGAGGATTCAAGAAATCTGCGATTTCATGAAGGAGTAAGGACGAAAGAGAAAGGAGAAAAAGAATGAAGATACTGATTGTCATACCTTGTTATCATGAGGAAGAAGTGCTGCCACTCACGATGGAGAAGATGCGTGAGGTGATCAGACGACTGAAGGATGAACTCCAAGTGGAGGGTAGGGTCCTGTTCGTTGACGATGGTAGTAAGGACCGCACCTGGCAGATGATCTCGGCCTTTTGTGCGCAGGATGATACGGTGGCTGGCATCAAGCTGTCACATAACCGCGGTCATCAGAATGCCCTTTGGGCAGGAATGGAGGAGAGCATCGACAAATGTGATGCCATGGTTTCCATTGATGCCGACCTGCAGGATGACGAGCAAGTCATTGTTGACATGGCCCGACAGATCCAGGAGGGGTGTGACATCGTGTATGGCGTGAGGAAGGAACGTAAGACCGATACCTTCTTCAAGCGGTTCACAGCCCAGATGTTCTATCGCCTGATGCGCAGTACCGACAAGGAGATTATCTATAACCATGCTGATTTCCGCATGATGAGCAATCGTGCGGTGAAGGCGCTGATGGAATATCCCGAAAGGAATGTTTTCCTGAGAGGACTGGTACGACAGTTGGGATTCAAGGAGGGATATGTTTATTACGACCGCAAGGCACGTGAGGCTGGCGAATCAAAATACCCGCTGAAGAAGATGCTGAGTTTCTCTGTAGACGGTATCACCTCTTTCTCGGTGGCACCCCTTAAATTCATCTCTGCAGCAGGAATTCTGATGACACTGGTATCCTTGGTCATGATGATCTATGCCCTCGTAAGCTACTGCCGCCACAATGCCATTCAAGGTTGGACTTCCATCCTCGTGTCGTTATGGTTCATAGGTGGTGTGGTGACTACCGGCGTAGGCATCACGGGTATCTATATCGGAAAGATCTATACCGAGGTAAAACGTCGTCCCCGTTATTTCATCGAGGAACGGTTGAACCTATAGAAATATACCGTGTCTTTCATCTCTGACATCCGTCGTTTGGTGCGTTCAACAGGGATGAAAGTATAGTCGGAGTAGGTTTCGAAGAATTCCTTACGATCCTTAGCGGCAATCATCAATACCCCCTTATCAGGCTTGGTTCGCAGGAACTGGCCCATCTTATCACCTGTATAGAAGTTCGTGCCGAAGAAATGAAGCATGTCGATAGAGGTATACATATATACTTTCTCACCCTGATCGATAAAATCTTTCTTTACTCTGTTGGCCAACGGTCTGTCGCTACGGGTATTCAAGGCCGTGGGTTGGAAAAGTCCGTCGAGGGATGCAAAGACGACAAAGATCACGAGTAAGGCTGACAACAGGTTACGTTTCCGTAAGGCATAGACACCTGCGAGAAGCAGGGCACATAATACCAACACTACCCAAACTCCATGACAATTCTCTAGGGCACTCAGCATCTGGATATTCTCTGCAGCATGCTTCCCATGGAAAAGAGTGTTGGGTACCCATCCTGCCTTTACAATGCCGAAAGCCACTACCAGCAACAAGGCAATGGCGCCCATGATGCACGCAAAGATCTTGATGGGTTTGACGTGACAGCGTGTCAACCACATGAAAAACTGTGCCAGCAGATAGGCCATGAAAGGATATACTGGCAGGAGATAGACACCGCGCTTACTCTTGGGGATGCAGTAGAAGAAGAGGATGAGTAGGAATGACAGCCACGTGAATAACTGTAAGGGTGAAATCTTCTTCCATGAGAAATGACGGAGGGATGCACGTTTCGTATAGAGTGCTGGCAAGGAGATGAGTAACAGAAGCGTCCAAGGAATCCATCCAGCAATCAACATGATGAAGTTATAGTAGAATGGGTTCTCGTGCGACTCATAGGTCATCTTCCCCATAAACCGTCCGAGATTCTCTTCTTTAACCAATTCGAGGAACGCATTACCTCCTTGTTGCCAAGCAGCCACATACCATAGGGCGGGCAGGATGCACGCCAATACGGCAAAGAGCAGGAACCTTCCGAAGGTAAGCCAGAAACGCTCACCGCGCAACAACAGGAAGACACCCATGACAAAACAAGGCAGGATGATGCCCACAGGACCCTTAGTCAGCGTTCCCATGCTCATACAAAGGATGGCCAGCCAGGGAACACCTTTCAGTCCCTTTTCATACCATCGGTACAGCAAGTAGAGCGAGCCAACGATACAAGCCGTCAGAACCATATCTACCCTGCAGTTCATTCCTGCACGATGCACCTCGAAGGCGGTGAGCGTGAGCAGGGAAGCCACAAAGGCCGTAGGCTCATCACCCCTGCGGGCAAAGAACCGATAGCCGGTTACCACCATGATAATTAGAGCCAAAGCAGACGGCAGTCGTGCGGTGAACTCACTCACAAAACCTGGCAGTAATGAGAACAAGGCAATCAGCCAATGGAAGAACGGTGGTTTATAGGGTATGTCACCCCCGTTGTTGATAGGCAGGATCCAGTTCCCGTCGTTGATCATCGACAGGGCGACAACAGCCTCGCGAGGCTCACCCTTGGTATTGAACTCCGTTAATCCGATAAACGGCAATATGGTGATTGCCGCAATGGCCAGTATCAGCCAGCATCGTTTATTGCTTATCATATATACTAAGTTCCTTTTTGGCTTTGGTTTCTGCAAAGGTAACAAAAAACCAGATGAAAACTAAAGAAAACATTGTTTTTTTGCCAAAGAGTGTCCTATCATTGTTTTTTTTACTATATTTGCACATTCTTAGAAGTCCTCTTATCTTAGGACTCATCATCAAACCTTCAAAAAAGAAAGAACATGGTTATCGGAATCGACGTGGGTACCAGTACCACAAAGATCGTAGGATTACGCGACAATGAAGTGATTTCACCTATCCGTATCAGGGCTACCGACCCCGTGACATCTCTTTATGGCGCATTCGGAAAGTTCCTGCATGATAATGGTATTGCCCTGAACGAGATCAAACAGGTGATGCTGACAGGTGTAGGTAGTGCGTATGTCAACGAGCCCATTTACGGACTGCCCACCAGCAAGGCTGAGGAGTTTATGGCAGACGGTCTTGGCGCGCAGTTTGAGTCGAAGCAGGACCGTATGCTAGTAGTGAGTATGGGAACGGGTACTTCCTTCGTCAAGGTGGAAGGCAAAGACATCAAGCACATCGGTGGTATGGGTATTGGCGGTGGTACACTAAGAGGATTGTCACAGCTGCTATTGAATACCGATGATATGAAATTAGTAGCTCAGATGGCGGAGGATGGCGATATCAACAATGTCAACTTGAACATCGGAGATATCAGTGCAGTGCCACTACCAGGATTGCCTCTCGACGTAACAGCATCTATCTTAGGAAAGGTGACCAGCAATTCCCGCCGTGAGGATATTGCTGCCGGACTGATTTGTACCGTGATTCAGACCATCGGCTCTGCCACTTATTTGGCTTCACTGGGTAGCGGTATCAAGGACTTTGTGTGCATTGGTAACCTCACACTGATGCCCCAGTGCCACATCATCTTCCCCATGATGGAGAAGCTCTATAACGTACGTTTCATTATTCCTGAATATGCGGAATTCTGTACGGCTATAGGTGCTGCCTTGTGTTATTATAAAAACCTTTGAGGACACCCCCATTACAGGAAGTGTCCTCAAAAAACTATATTCTGACAGGGATTGATTCTGATATATCAGAAGGTGAGTCCCAAGGTGAGCATCAACGCTCCGTTTTTGCTCGTGTCGAAATCATCGTTGCAGATATTCGCTAATCCTAAGTCGTAACTGAGTTCAGCATAGAACATGTCGCACAGAATACCGCAACCTGTTCTCAATCCTGCATCCATACGGCGGAAGGAGTACGGGTTGTCAGAGAATGAGTTATAAGCGGCACGTTCGCCAAAGTCCTTGATCTTTCCACCAACACCAACGGCCGCATATCCTCCTAAGAAAGGCTCGATGGCGCAATAGCGATCGATATCAATTTGGTACTTCAATACGACAGGCATCTCCAGGTAGTTGAGGTTGTAGGTGAACTTATCACCTCCCACATTTCCCTTTCCACCTTTCTCAATGTAATACAGACCAGACTCGAGGTATAGCGGACCGCGGGGCATCAAAGCAAAACCTGCAGCTACACCGACGTTCAGACCGGTCTTCACACTACTTCCGTCAAGGTATTTATCATCACTGTTCACTGTGGTGAAGGCAGGACCGAGACGGAGTCCCACATACGCATCATAGTCCAAGTAGGAATTGTAGCGGCGATGCTTATAGTCGAGTCGGCCGGTACGATTGTTATAATACCTGCTGTTGCGATGGTTTTGGGCTTGTATCGGCATGACAGTCAGTAAACTGAGCATAGCCAGAATAATGGTCTTTTTCATTTTCTTCTCGTTTTAATGCAACAAATCCTTTATCGGTGGCAAAGTAACGAAAAAAACAGCATAGCGCTATGGGTATTTTTCCTAATTGTTAGGGGGAAATCCCTATTTATGCCTCTCGCTGCTTGGTACCCATACGAGCCTCAACCACATTGATGATATAGTCGCCCAATTTCTCGCACTCGCTGATGATATCCATGTAGATGGTACCGATGCCGTAGGTATAGACATGGTTGTTCACATCGTTGATATTTTGACTCTTCAGCTGGTCGCGGAAATTGTTAATCTCGTTCTCGATATTGAATGAGCGGTTCACGTTGAAACTCTCCTTACGACCGCCCATCAGGTTGTTCAACTGGGTGAGGGCGCTGTCGGTGAGTTCCATCATTTGGTGCATGTGCTCATACTGACGGGCAGTAAAGTGCTCGTTCTTACCCTGTACCTTACGGTTAATAGTACGGGCCATATTGTAGCATGAATCACCGATACTCTCCAGTTCGGAGATCTCACGGAGCATGGCACGGATCTTACCTTTGGTGTCGTCAGAAAGATGGGCATCGGAAACCTGTTCCAGATAGGAGGCAATCTCTATCTCCATATTGTCGGAGATACTCTCATATTTCTCGATGCGCGTAAAGAGCTTGGTAAATTTCTGATCGTCTTTCTCGGTCAACAATTCACGTACCATTCCGAACATTCTCTGCATACGTTCACTGAAACTGATGATCTCCTTCTGAGCCTCAAGCACGGAAAGTTCAGGAGTTTTCAAGAGACCAGCTGTAATGAAGTGCAGACGGAAGTCCTCTTCCTCATCCACCTTCTTGCCCTTGATAACCCAGCACACGAAACGCTCAATCTGAGGAATCAACCAGATCAGAATACCGGCATTGATGATATTGAAACAAGAGTGGAAGGCTGCCAGCACGAAATTCAACTTCTCTGTAGATTCCATATTGGCCATGTCCTTGCCCAACCAGTTTCCAACAAAATCAACAAGCCACATCACACCATCAATAAACCAATGGAAGATGAACAGGATCCAGATCACACCGAACACATTGAAGAACATATGGGCCAAAGCTGCTCGGCGGGCTTGTGTGTTGGCTGACAGGGCAGCAAGGTTTGAGGTAATGGTAGTACCGATATTCTCACCCAGCACCAAGGCAATACCTTGATAAATGGGCATGGCACCTGTGGAACAGAGCAACATGGTGATAGCCATCACGGCAGCACTCGACTGCACGCAGAATGTCATGACACCACCCAAGAACAGGAATACGATGGTTGTGAAGAATGAGTTGGGGTCGAACGACTGGAAGAAAGCTGTCACAGCCTCGTTATGACCTAAGTCCATGGCTGTACCTGTAGCTTTCAGGGTGGTCAGACCTAATAACAAGAAGGCCAGACCGAAGAGGAAATCGCCGATGTAGCGTTGCTTCTTCAGGTAGATCAGGATGATACCGAGAAAGAAACCTGGATAGACCACTAGACTGATGTCGTACGATGTACCCAATGCCATGATCCATGCTGTCAGCGTTGTTCCGATATTGGCGCCCATAATGACGGAGATAGCCTGCGCCAAGGTGAGCAATCCAGCATTCACAAACGAGACAGTCATGACGGTTGTGGCGGTAGATGACTGTACAGAGGCTGTGACGACAGCACCTGTAAGCAATCCCGTAAAACGGTTGGTAGTCATCGCACCCAATGCATGTCGCAACTGCGGACCTGCCATCTTCTGCAGGGCCTCACTCATCGACTTCATACCGAACATTAGCAGAGCCAATGAGCCTAAAAGCTTAAAGACAATCCAAATAGACATATTGATAGTATAATAATTCTTAATTCCTTCTCCTTCATTCGATATTTTGAAGGCACTCCTCCAAAAAATCCCTATCTTTGTCAAAAATTAGAATGCTTATGGCTAAAACCATCCAAATTTTCTGCAAAAATAATAATAAAAAATTAGAAATCCCCATCGGAAGCACACTTTCTGATATTTTTTCTGCATTCGGTCTTGAAATGAAGTACGGACCGATCTGTGCAAGAGTGAATAATAAGGTTGAGGGAATGCGTTTCCGTGTGTATAATCCCAAGACGGTGGAGTTCCTAGATATTACCTCACCCAGTGGGGCACGAACCTATACACGTACGTTGTTCTTTGTGCTTTGTAAGGCAATGCACGATCTGTATGAAGACTGTACCGTAAGTATCAATACTCCTGTAAGCAATGGCTACTATGTTGATCTGCAGATTGAAAGACCTGTTACTTTGAAGGATGTAGGACTGATCCGTACCAGGATGCAGGAGATTATTCAGGCTGACTATCGCATTCACCGTCATGAGACAACTACCGAAGAGGCTATCGAATTGTTCGAGAAGATCGGGGCAAAATCCAAGGTGAAACTCTTGAAGAGTACAGGAAAGTGCTACACTGTCTTTTACGATATCGACGGGTATTACGATTATTACTACGGGGCGTTGCTCACTAACACTTCCCAGTTGTACCTTTTCGGGGTGGAGAAATATTGTGATGGTCTATTGTTGCGTATTCCTTCCAGTGAGAATCCTGACGAGTTGGGTGAGATGACGCACCAAGACAAGATGTTCAGCATCTTCCGTGAGTACCATAGCTGGCAACATATTCTGGGAATGCGTACCATCGGCGACCTGAACGAATTGGTTGAGAAGGGATGGGCTCCACAGCTCATTCAGGTGTCGGAAGCCTTGCAGGAAAAGAAGATTGCACGCATTGCCGATGAGATTGCCAATAGAAGAGGTATTCGAATGGTATTGATTGCAGGTCCTTCCTCCTCTGGTAAGACAACCACATGCAAACGCTTATCTGTGCAATTGGTTACCAACGGCTACAAACCCGTGCCTATCTCTCTTGACGATTATTTCGTAGACAGGGAGAACACGCCACGTGATGAGACTGGCGACTATGACTATGAGCATCTTCATTCGCTGAACCTTCCCTTGCTGAACGAGCAACTCAATGCGCTCTTTGCCGGTGAGGAGATACAGATGCCTCGCTATAATTTCCAGACAGGTAAAAGCTCGATGGATGGTCGTCGTCTACGTCTCCATGATGATGAGATCTTGATTGTGGAAGGCATCCATGCGCTGAACCCGGAACTAACCTCACAGATTCCGCAGAATCAGATCTACCGTGTCTATGCTTCGGCGCTGACAACCCTGTTGTTGGATGCCCATAACTATATCCCCACCACCGATAACCGTCTGCTGCGACGTATCATTCGCGACCATAAGTACCGTGGAGTGAGTGCAAGGGAGACTATTCATCGTTGGGCAAGTGTCAGGGCTGGAGAGAACAAATGGATCTTCCCCTTCCAGGAGAATGCCGATGCGATGTTTAACACCGCTATGCTCTTCGAATTGGCAGTTATCAAAGGACAGGCAGAGCCGCTATTGGAACAGGTGCCTGAGAACTGTGAGGAACATGCAGAAGCTCATCGCCTGCTGAAGTTCCTGAAATACATCAAGCCGATTCCCGATAGCGATATCCCACCCACCTCTTTATTAAGGGAGTTCCTTGGTGGTTCGTCGTTTAAGTATTAGTGAATAAAAAGACATATAAACGTATTGCCATTCAAAAACTATTCATTTTGGATGGCAATATATGCATTTTTATTCGAAAATGCTTGGTGTTCTCGCAAAAAATAGCGAACTTTGCACCCGATTTTGCAAAAATATAGAATTCAAAGACATATACGTATGGCAGAACAACTTGAAGTGAAAGAGCTCGACCAGGTGGTCGTACGCTTCTCTGGTGATTCCGGCGATGGTATGCAGTTAGCCGGTAACATTTTCTCTACGGTCAGTGCCACCGTAGGTAACGGTATCTCTACATTTCCCGACTATCCCGCTGATATCCGTGCCCCGCAAGGATCATTGACAGGTGTGAGCGGATTCCAGGTACATATCGGTGCAGGAAAGGTTTATACACCTGGTGATCTGTGTGATGTACTGGTGGCTATGAATGCTGCAGCACTGAAGACACAGTATCGTTATGCCAAGCCGCAGGCTACCATCATCATCGATACTGACTCCTTCGGACCGAATGATCTCAAGAAGGCAGCATTCCAGACAGAGGATTATCTGGGAGAAATGGGTATTGATCCCGACCGTGTTATCCAGTGCCCACTGACAACCATGGTGAAAGACTGTCTTAAGGACAGTGGCATGGACAACAAAGCTGTTCTCAAGTGTCGTAATATGTTCGCCCTCGGATTGGTCTGCTGGTTGTTCAACCGCGACCTGAACCTGGTGGCAAACTTCCTTCGTGACAAGTTCGCTAAGAAACCTGCCATTGCCGAGAACAATATCAAGGTGGTACAGGCTGGTTTCGACTATGGTCACAACACCCATGCAAGCGTTCCGGCAACCTATCGCATCGAGTCGAAAGAAAAGGTGCCCGGAAGATATATGGATATTACAGGAAATAAGGCTACTGCTTACGGACTGATTGCTGCCGCAGAGAAGGCAGGACTCCGTCTGTACTTGGGTAGCTATCCTATCACTCCTGCTACGGATATCCTTCATGAATTGTCAAAGCACAAGAGCTGCGGTGTCATCACCGTTCAGTGCGAAGATGAGATCAGCGGTTGCGCTAGCTCTGTGGGTGCCGCCTTTGCAGGTGCTCTGGCAGTAACATCTACCTCTGGTCCTGGTATCTGTTTGAAGTCAGAGGCCATGAACCTGGCTGTCATCGATGAGCTGCCTTTGGTGATTGTTGATGTACAGCGTGGCGGTCCTTCAACAGGTCTGCCAACAAAGAGTGAGCAGACTGACTTGTTGCAGGCTCTCTATGGACGTAACGGTGAGAGTCCGATGCCAGTGATTGCCGCAACCAGTCCTACCGACTGCTTCGATGCCGCCTACGAGGCATCAAAGATTGCTTTGGAGCATCTCACACCGGTGGTTCTGCTGACAGATGCATTCATCGCTAATGGCTCTGCCGCATGGAAACTTCCTACGATGGAAGCCCTGCCAGCCATTAAGCCTCACTATGTAACTCCTGAAATGAAGGGTAACTACACTCCGTATTTCCGTGATGAGGAAACCAAGGTACGCTACTGGGCCATTCCTGGACAGGAGGGTTACACACATATCCTCGGCGGACTGGAGAAAGATGGTAAGACCGGTGCTATTTCCACCGATCCTGAAAACCATGATATGATGTGCCGTCTGCGTGCTGAGAAGGTGGCTAAAATTCCTGTTCCCGATCTGAATGTTGAGGGTGACAAGGATGCTGACCTGCTCATTGTGGGCTTCGGCTCTACTTACGGACACCTGCATGCTGCCATGGATGAGCTTCGTGCACAAGGCAACAAGGTGGCTCTGGCACAGTTTAAGTATATCAACCCGCTGCCCAAGAATACGGCAGAGGTGCTCTCGAAGTTTAAGAAGGTGGTTGTAGCTGAACAGAACCTCGGACAGCTTGCTGCCTATCTGCGTTCTAAGGTTGATGGCTTCACTCCCTACCAGTTCAACCAGGTTAAGGGACAGCCTTTCGTGGTTAGTGAACTCGTGAATGCATTTGAACAGTTAATTAAGAATTAAAAGGAGTATGTTTACAGCAAATGATTATAAAAAGGGACAACCCCGTTGGTGTCCCGGTTGCGGCGATCACTTCTTCCTCGCTTCGCTGCACAAAGCTATGGCCGAGGTGGGTGTAGCACCCCATGAGATGGCCGTAATCTCAGGTATCGGCTGTTCAAGTCGTCTGCCTTATTATGTCAGTACTTATGCCATGCAGACCATCCACGGTCGTGCGGCCTCTATCGCCACAGGTGCCAAGGTTGTCAACCCCAACCTTACTATCTGGCAGATTTCTGGTGATGGTGACGGACTGGCTATCGGTGGTAACCACTTCATCCACGCTATGCGTCGTAATATCGACCTGAACATGATCTTGTTGAACAATAGGATCTACGGTCTGACCAAAGGACAGTACTCACCGACTTCTCCTCGCGGTTTCGTGAGCAAGTCGTCTCCCTATGGTACTGTAGAGGATCCTTTCCGTCCTGCAGAGCTCTGCTTTGGTGCCCGTGGTAAGTTCTTTGCCCGTTCAGTGGCTACCGATAATGCTGAGACAGTGGATATCCTGAAGGCTGCATACAACCATAAAGGTGCCGCAGTTTGTGAGATCCTGCAGAACTGTGTGATTTTTAACAACGGTTGCTACGATCCAATCTATACGAAAGAAGGACGTAAGCAGAACTGTATTTATGTACGTCATGGCGAGAAGCTGGTTTTCGGTCCTAACAACGAGTTCGGACTGGTTCAGGAAGGCTTCGGACTGAAGGTGGTGACCATCGGACAGGATGGCTATACCCTTGATGACGTATTGGTACATGATGCTCATTGCGAGGATGATACTCTGCAGTTGAAACTCGCCATGATGGACAATGAACATGGCTTCCCTGTGGCTCTTGGTGTGATTCGCGATGTGGCTGCTCCTACCTATAACGAAGCCGTACACGCCCAGTTGGAAGAGGTAAGCGCTCAGAAGAAATACCATAACTTCGCCGAGCTCCTCGAAACCAATGACACTTGGGAGGTGACATAAGAAAATACCATTTTTCTAAAATACTTATTCTCATGAAACATTTACTTCTATCAACTATTCTTCTGCTGGCAGCCCTTAATGGGGTTGCCCAGCAGATTACACCTGCCCTAACAGTTTATCCGGATTTCCGGCCTGCTACAATCCTTTTGACCGATGGAAGCAAATTGAAGGTTCCCTTGGCAAACATTTTCCTGAAAAACAGTTCACTGCTTTACATGAGCGGTGAACTAGCTAAAGAGGCTGATATTAAGAAGGTGAGGCAGGTGGAATTCGATGACCGTACCTACATCCGCATCGACAGTCTGTTGGCCTACCAGGTGGGAGCTGTTGGGGAGAATGCGCTCTATTGTGCCAAGGTGATCGACCTGCAATCGTATAAACAGACGATTGCCAATAGTGCGAACATCACGAACCTCGACCTCAGTAACATCACCAACATGCTCAGTTTCAACACCATTGATGCCATCGGAAAGGATAGCGTACAGTTCCCTGTCATCCCTATCTATTATTACCGATTAGACAATCAGTTTGTGTTGGTACATGAGCGACATCTCAAACGCATCTTGTCCAAAGAAAAACGGAGACTCATGGAATCTGCCATGAATCTGCCGAAGTTCAGTTGGACTGACGAGGAATCGCTGATGAAGATGTTGGAAATGCTTAAGTAAGCTTCCTACTACAGTTTTTCTCCGTAACACAGATCACCGGCATCACCGAAGCCTGGCACGATGTACTTATGCTCGTTCATGCCAGGATCGATAGCTGCGCACCATACAACAGCATTTTCGGGCAACACCTGTTTCACTATATCGATACCTTCAGGAGTGGCAATCACACAGGCCACATGTATCTGCTTGGGTTTACCCGTCTTCAGCAGGGCCTCAATGGCGGCAGCCATGCTTCCACCAGTAGCAAGCATGGGGTCGGCAATAATCAATGTCTTACCTTTTACACTGGGTGAAGCCATGTATTCTGTATGGATACCCACCTCTGTATGTTCACGGTTGGTATACATACGATAAGCCGAAACAAAAGCATTTTCAGCCTTGTCGAATACATGCAGGAAACCTTCGTGGAAAGGCAGTCCGGCACGCAATACAGTAGCCACCACGATATCATCCTTTGGCAAGGGGATATCAAGGGTTCCCAGCGGAGTAGTTACGGTTCTCGGCTTATATTCAAAGGTCTTCGACAACTCATAGGCCATCATCTCGCCAACTCGTTTGATATTGTTTCTGAAAAGCAGACGGTTCTGCTGATACTTCTTGTCGCGCAACTCAGCCATGTACTGGTTCATGATGCAGTTGCTTTCACTGAAATTGATTACTTGCATAGTCGTCATGGTTAATATTTATGTTTGCAAAGTTACAGATTATTTTTGATTCCCACAAACTTTCATTCAAGTCATTCTCATAAACAATTTTGTAAAGTCAGTTTTGCAAAAGCGTGAAGCAAACAAGTATTTTTAATTTCTTTAACCTAAAAAGAATTGTGTGCGCACAAATAATTTGAAATTATTTATCTTAATTCTTAATAAATTCGTAACTTTGCACCCGATTTGAAAGGTATTAGGATTTTTCCTTTGTACTGACAAGATTGATTGAGGATTCACAATTTAAATTTTATCGATAAATATGGCAAAGTTAGATTTGACACAGTATGGCATTACGGGTTCAACCGTGATTGCTCACAATCCGTCGTATGAGTACCTCTTTGAAGAGGAGACCAAGGCTGGTCTGACTGGTTTCGACAAGGGTCAGAACACCGAGCTGGACGCTGTTAACGTGATGACAGGTATCTATACCGGTCGTTCACCTAAGGACAAGTACATCGTGAAGGATGCACAGAGCAATGATAAGGTATGGTGGACTTCTGAGGAATACAAGAACGACAACCATCCTATGAGCGAAGAGGTTTGGGCTAAGGTGAAAGATATCGCCATCAAGGAGCTCTGCAACAAGAACCTGTATGTAGTAGATGCTTTCTGTGGTGCCAACGAGGCTACCCGTCTGCGTGTTCGTTTCATCGTTGAGGTTGCTTGGCAGGCTCACTTCGTAAAGAACATGTTCATCCAGCCTACAGCTGAGGAACTGGAGAGCTTCGAGCCGAACTTCGTCATCTACAACGCTTCTAAGGCTAAGGTTGAGAACTACCAGGAGCTGGGTCTGAACTCAGAGACTTGTGTTGCCTTCAACACTTCTAGCCGTGAGCAGGTTATCATCAACACATGGTACGGTGGTGAGATGAAGAAGGGTATGTTCTCTATGATGAACTACTACCTGCCGTTGCAGGGTATCGCTTCTATGCACTGCTCTGCCAACACCGATATGGAGGGTAAGAACACCGCTATCTTCTTCGGTCTGTCTGGTACAGGTAAGACCACGCTGTCTACCGATCC
>JBGUJY010000011.1:0-7196 GCA_045114185.1 Prevotella sp.
ACTTCGACCAATACCATAGATATAGGTCAATGCGATTTCGCCACGCTTATTCTGGGGCAAATCTACTCCAACAATTCTTATTGCCATTGTTAATTAATTGATAAATAAAATGTTTAAAATTCGAATTTTGCCAAAAAAGCATGCAAAGGTAAGAAAAAAAATTGGATTTTTCTTACCTCCTTATGCATATTTAACATTTTTAGCCCTGACGTGTCTTATACTTAGGGTTTTTCTTGTTAATGACGAACAGACGACCTTTACGACGCACGATCTTGCAGTCGGGTGTACGTTTCTTTAATGATGCTCTTGTCTTCATATCTGTCTTTTGTTTTATTTGTATCTGAAAACGATTCTACCTTTGGTCAGGTCGTAGGGACTCATCTCTACCTTCACCTTGTCGCCAGGCAGGATTTTAATATAGTGCATTCGCATCTTGCCAGAGATATGTGCAATGATCTGCACACCATTCTCCAGTTCAACTCGGAACATTGCATTCGACAGGCTCTCAACAATGGTCCCGTCTTGCTCAATCGCGGATTGCTTTGCCATAATTAATCAGTATAATATTCCTTCTATAGATTCAACTTCTTCAAACGATGATAAGATCTCTGCCTTTCCTCGGCGAACAGCAACGGTATGCTCGAAGTGAGCAGCGGGCTTTCCGTCTCTCGTACGGATGGTCCAACGATCCCGTGCATCCATGTAGATGGCCCTGTCGCCCATAGTAATCATAGGCTCGATGGCGATACACATCCCGGCTTTCAGCATGATACCGTTCCCACGTCTTCCGTAGTTAGGCACCTGTGGGTCTTCATGCATCTGGCGACCGATGCCGTGTCCTGTCAGTTCACGGACGACTCCGTAGCCTTGTGCTTCGCAATGATCCTGCACGGCACTTCCGATATCACCGATATGTTTCCCGGCGACAGCATTCTCAATTCCGGCATAAAGACTTTCCTTTGTCGTCTTGAGCAGCTGTTTCACCTCGTCGCTAACCGGTCCCACACAGAATGTGTAGGCAGAGTCGCCGTTAAAACCATCAAGTAACGTTCCGCAGTCGATGGTGATGATATCACCCTCTTTCAGAACTGTCTCTTGGTTGGGCACGCCATGCACCACCACATCATTCACCGAAGTGCAGATGCTACCCGGGAAAGGCCCTCCATAAGGATTGGGGAAGTTCTTGAACGTAGGTTCAGCCCCATGATCGCGGATGAACATCTCAGCGATGGCATCCAACTGGAGGGTCGTTACTCCCGGTTTTATATGTCTTGCCAGCTCACCCAGTGTTTTACCCACTAGACGATTGGCCCGACGCATCAGTTCAATCTCATCTTCTGTCTTCAGAAAGACTTTCATCCTACAGGATTAATAGGCAGTAACCACGCCATGGTGTGTGGTACGCACACGACCGGAATTGAGCAGACCGTCGTAATGACGCATCATCAAATGACTCTCTATCTGCGTCAACGTGTCGATGACAACACCGACGAGAATCAGCAGAGACGTTCCTCCGAAGAACTGCGAGAAGCTATCCTGTACATTGAGCAGAGAAGCAAGAGCCGGCATAACTGCGATGAACGCGATGAAGAGTGATCCCGGGAAGGTGATACGCGACATCACGGTATCGATATAGTCAGCTGTGGGCTTGCCCGGCTTGATACCGGGGATGAAGCCGTTGTTGCGCTTCATGTCTTCTGCCATCTGTGTCGGATTCAGCGTAATAGCTGTGTAGAAATAGGTAAATGCGATAATCAGAATAGCAAATACGATATTGTACAACAGACTGTTACGGTCGAGCAATGCACGCAGTACGGGGTTCGTACTATCTGTAGAGAACTGCACGATAGTCAACGGAATGAACATCAGGGCCTGTGCGAAGATGATTGGCATCACGTTAGCAGCGAAGACCTTCAAGGGGATATACTGGCGGGCACCGCCGTACTGCTTGTTACCCACAAGACGTTTCGCATACTGTACAGGCACCTTGCGGACACCCTGTACCAACATGATAGCGGCACAAACTACTGCATAGAGGATGAGCAGCTCGACGATGAACATCACGAGACCACCACCAGTGATAGCGGTGAAACGAGATGTCACCTCCTGAATGAATGCCTGGGGCAGACGGGCGATGATACCAATCATAATGATGATAGAGATACCATTACCGATACCCCTGTCGGTGATGCGCTCACCCAACCAGAGGATGAACATACTACCGGCAGCCAGAATAATGGTGGCGGGGAACATGAATACAGGCCAGGAAATACCTGATGCCAGCGCGCTACCGGCTGTCATTTTCAGGTTGATCAGGTAACTCGGAGCCTGGAACAGCAAGATAGCCACTGTCAGGTAACGGGTGTACATACTGATCTTCTTCCTACCGCTCTCACCCTCACGCTGCATTTTCTGGAAATAAGGCACTGCCACAGCGAGCAGCTGCATCACGATAGATGCAGAGATGTACGGCATGATTCCTAACGCGAAGATTGACGCATTGGAGAATGCACCACCTGAGAACATGTCGAGAAGTGACATCAGACCGCCGGCTGTCTGCTGCTGCAGACTATCCAGTGCAGCAGGGTTGATACCCGGAAGCACTACGAAAGAACCGAAACGATAGATTGCCACAAACAGGATGGTGATGAGGATTCGCTGGCGCAAATCCTCAATTTTCCAACAATTCTTCAGGTATTCTATTAACTTTTTCATCGAAGTTTAGATTATAGTTGTGTTACCACCAACAGCCTTGATTGCCTCTTCGGCTGTCTTTGAGAAGGCATTAGCCTCAACATCGATCTTGGCTTTCAGTTCACCGTTGCCCAGGATCTTCACGAGTTCCTTACCATTGGTGAGTCCGGCAGCCTTCAGTTCCTCGATACCGATTTTCGTCAAGCCCTTGTTCTCAGCAAGACTCTGAAGTGTTGACAAATTCACTGCGAAGTACTCCTTATGATTGATGTTCTTGAAACCAAACTTCGGAAGACGACGCTGCAGTGGCATCTGACCACCTTCGAATCCGATCTTTCTCTTGTAGCCAGAACGAGCCTTAGCACCCTTGTGACCACGTGTAGAAGTACCGCCGAGTCCAGAACCCGGACCACGACCGATGCGACGACGTGAATGCGTTGAGCCCGCTGCAGGTTTTAAAGTATGTAATTTCATTATTCGAATCTGTTTAAAAACGTTTGACAATTATTACTCTACTACGGTTACCAGATGATGAACCTTGCGGATCATACCACGGACTTCAGGAGAGTCCTCACGCTCAACGACCTGAGAGATTTTGCGCAATCCCAGTGACTGAAGCGTGCGCTTCTGATCGATGGGGGCACCGATTTTACTCTTAATCTGCTTAATTTTGATAGTTGCCATAATGCTCTCCAATTTATTAACCGTTAAACACTCTATCCATGCTAATGCCACGGGCACCTGCCACTGTATAGGCATCACGCATCTGACTCAAGGCGAGAATCGTTGCCTTCACCAGGTTGTGGGGGTTAGAAGAACCCTTTGACTTGGCCAGCACGTCCTTCACACCAGCACTCTCCAGAACGGCACGCATAGCACCACCAGCCACAAGACCAGTACCGGCAGCAGCGGGTCTCAGGAATACCTGGGCACCACCGTAGCGAGCCTCGATCTCATGAGGAACCGTTCCCTTCAAAATAGGAACCTTCACCAGATTCTTCTTAGCTGCCTCCGTACCTTTGGAGATGGCAGCAGTTACCTCGCCGGCCTTACCCAGGCCCCAGCCGATAACGCCATTACCGTCACCAACAACGACGATTGCAGCAAACGTGAAGGTACGACCACCCTTTGTTACCTTGGTAACGCGGTTAATAGCAACCAGTCTGTCTTTTAACTCAACGTCGCTATTTATCTTAACTTTGTTCATTGCCATAATCTTTAGAATTTAAGTCCACCTTTACGTGCACCGTCAGCCAGTTCCTGCACACGACCATGGTAGAGATAACCGTTACGGTCGAACACTACCTGAGTGATGCCTGCTTCGAGTGCTTTCTTTGCTACGAGTTCGCCGACCTTAGCAGCCTGCTCTTTCTTGGGCATGGTTTCCATTCCGAGAGAGGAAGCAGACACAAGGGTGTTACCCGTCAAATCATTAATAATCTGAGCGTAGATCTGTTTGTTACTGCGGAACACGCTCAGACGAGGACGCTCTGCGGTACCGTTTACGCTCTTGCGAATTCTAAACTTTATCTTGATTCGTCTTTCTACTTTCTTCGTTGTCATAATCTCTTAATTTTCAATTTTCATTAATCAATTTTCAATTCATAAGATTACTTAGCTGAAGCTGACTTACCAGACTTTCTGCGGATAACCTCGCCTTTGAACAGGATACCTTTTCCTTTGTAAGGCTCAGGCATACGGAAAGAACGAATCTTAGCACAAATAAGACCCAGCAACTCCTTGTTGCATGACTCTAATATAATCTGAGGGTTCTGGTTTCTTTCAGACTTCGTCTCAACCTTAACTTCCTGAGGAAGCTGAATGAAAATCGGGTGAGTATAGCCGAGTGAGAACTCAATCAGGTTGCCCTGATTAGACACACGGTAGCCCACACCTACCAACTCGAGCTCTTTCTTGTAGCCCTCGCTAACGCCAACAACCATGTTGTTCACGAGTGCACGATAGAGACCGTGGAAGGCCTGCTTCTGCTTTACGTTCACCGGACTCTTCTCATCAATCTCGAAGATCATACGACCGTCCTCAATCTTAACGATGATAGACGGATCCACCTTCTGTGAGAGTTCACCCTTGGGACCCTTTACACTTACTACTCCGTCTTTGTAATCAACGGTTACACCAGCGGGGATGACGATTGGTAACTTACCTATTCTTGACATACTTAAGTCCTCCCATTAATATACGTAGCAAAGAACCTCACCGCCGATCTTCAGCTGAGAAGCCTCTTTGTCCGTCATGACACCTTGGGATGTAGATATGATAGCGATACCTAATCCGTTAATTACTCTCGGCATGTCTTTGTAACCAGTGTACTTACGAAGACCTGGCTTAGACACTCTTTTCAGCACGCGGATAGCGTTCTGTCTTGTTGCAGGATCATACTTCAAGGCGACCTTGATAGTTCCCTGCGGTCCATCCTCGATGAACTTGTAGTTCAGGATGTAACCTTTCTCGAAGAGGATCTTAGTAATCTCCTTCTTCAAGTTTGAAGCTGGTACTTCAACAACACGGTGATGAGCCATGATTGCGTTTCTCAACCTCGTCAGATAATCTGCTATTGGATCTGTCATAAAATATAATGTTTAATTAATCGGGACTCCCCCGACAATATTAAAAAATAAATTCAATTATGCTTTATGCATGATGAATTATGCATTGCAATTACCAGCTTGCCTTCTTCACACCGGGGATCAAACCAGCCGAAGCCATTTCGCGGAACTGGATACGTGAGATACCGAACTGACGGATGTAACCCTTCGGACGGCCAGTCACCTTGCAACGGTTGTGCAGGCGGATAGGATTGGCATTGCGGGGAATGCTCTGCAACTGACGGGCTGCTTCGTAAGCCTCTGCAGGATCCTCAGCTGTGGCAATCACTTTCTTCAGGGCAGCACGTTTCTCAGCATAGCGAGCAACAAGCTTGGCGCGCTTCACCTCGCGGGCCTTCATTGATTCTTTTGCCATATTTCTTAGTTTTTAGCGTTCTTGAATGGGAGGCCGAAAGCCTTGAGCAGGGCGAAGCCCTCTTCATCGGTCTTGGCTGATGTCACAAAAGTGATATTCATACCCTGGATACGGTCAATCGTGTCAATGTTGATCTCCGGGAAGATGATCTGCTCCTGGATACCCAGTGTATAGTTTCCACGTCCGTCGAACTTGGTCTCGATACCCTTGAAGTCACGGATACGGGGAAGTGCAACGCGAACGAGCTTCTCGAGGAACTCATACATACGCTCACGACGCAGTGTAACCATCACACCGATAGGCATCTTCTTACGGAGCTTGAAGTTAGCAATGTCCTTCTTTGAATAGGTAGCCACTGCTTTCTGACCCGTAATAGTGGAAATCTCGTTAATAGCCACGTCGATGATCTTCTTATCCTGAGTAGCATCGCCCAGACCCTGGTTTACTACAATCTTCTTCAGGACAGGAATCTGCATAGCTGAAGTGTAGTTGAACTGCTTCTGCAATGCCGGAGCGATATTCTCCTTATACTCTTTCTTTAACTGTGCTGTATTCATTATTTAATCTCCTCTCCTGATTTTTTAGAGACACGAATCACGTTCTTGCCCTCGTGCTTGATAGCAACGCGAGTAGGATCACCGCTCTTCGGATCAACCAACATCAAATTTGAAATATGAATAGGAGCCTCCTGCTTGATGATACCACCCTGAGGGTTCTTGGCAGACGGCTTCGTGCTCTTAGAGATCATGTTCACACCCTCTACGATGGCACGCTGCTCCTTAACGAGCACCTTCAGCACCTTGTGCGGAGTCTTGTTGCCTTTGATCTTGTAATTGTCCTTACCGGCAATCACGAGGACCATGTCACCTTTCTTAATATGTAACTTGCTCATTATTCTTCAGTTTAAATAATTAAAGAACCTCAGGTGCCAGAGAAACGACTTTCATGTTTACTGCACGGAGCTCACGAGCAACAGGACCGAAGATACGGCTGCCGCGAAGCTCACCTGCGTTGTTGAGCAGCACACAAGCATTGTCGTCAAAGCGGATGTAAGAACCATCAGCACGACGAATCTCCTTCTTTGTGCGAACAATCAAAGCCTTAGATACTGCACCTTTTTTCACATCACTTGTGGGGATAGCGTTCTTGATAGCAACAACGATCACATCACCCACGCTGGCATAACGGCGGCGGGTACCACCCAGCACGCGAATGCAAAGAGCCTCACGAGCACCACTGTTGTCAGCGACTGTAAGTCTTGATTCTGCTTGTATCATAATTACTTAGCCTTTTCTACGATTTGTACTAATCTCCATCTCTTTGTCTTAGACAACGGACGGGTTTCCATCACGAGTACAGTGTCGCCGACATTGCACTCATTCTTCTCATCATGTACATGGTACTTCTTTGTCTTCTGGACAAACTTACCATAAATCGGGTGCTTCTCCTTGAACTTAGCGGCAATAACAATGGTTTTATCCATTTTGTTGCTGATAACGACACCCTGTCTTGTTTTTCTT
>JBGUJY010000012.1:0-22480 GCA_045114185.1 Prevotella sp.
GCTGATAACGACACCCTGTCTTGTTTTTCTTAAATTTCTTGTTTCCATCTGGACCATTGTTATTTGTTAAGTTCTCTCTGACGAAGTACTGTCTTGATACGTGCGATGGTTCGACGAGTTTCCTTAATCTGAGATGGATTTTCCAGCGGCGTGATAGCATGATTGAGCTTCAACTGCTGCAGCTTCGCCACCTCTGTCTCTAAACGCTCTGCCAAATCCTTTGTGGCGAGCTCATTAATTTCTTGAATCTTCATCTTTCTTAAGCGTTTTTATCGAAATCACGTCTTACAACAAACTTAGTCTTTACAGGCAGTTTCTGAGCGCCGAGGCGGAGAGCCTCCTTGGCAACCTCGAACGGAACGCCTTCAACTTCAAAGAGGATACGACCCGGTGTCACAGGTGCAACCCATCCTGCGGGATCACCCTTACCTTTACCCATACGGACATCAGCAGGCTTACGGGTGATGGGTTTATCCGGGAAAACACGAATCCAGACCTGTCCTTCACGCTGCATGTAACGGTTGATAGCAACGCGGGCAGCCTCTAACTGTCGGCTATCGAGCCATTTAGCATCAAGTGTCTTGATACCGAAAGAACCGAAAGCCAGCTGTGTACCTCTGTGGGCGTTGCCTTTGTTGCCACGTCCGTCTTGAGGTCTTCTATATTTTACTCTTTTTGGCTGTAACATGATCAATCTTTTTTACTTGTTATTGTTTCTTTTACGATTACCACGACCGCCTTGTCTGCCGTTTCCACGACCGTTCTGCTTCTCCTGTGTGAAGTTGGGGGCGAGGTCACGCTTCTCGTAAACCTCACCGCGGCAAATCCACACCTTGATACCGAGCAGACCAACCTTTGTCAGAGCCTCAGCCTGGCAATAGTCGATGTCAGCACGGAACGTGTGCAGGGGGGTGCGGCCTTCCTTGAACATTTCCTTACGTGCCATTTCAGCACCGTTCAGACGACCAGTGATCTGGATCTTGATACCTTCTGCTCCAGCACGCATGGTGTTGGCAACAGCCTGCTTGATAGCGCGGCGGTAAGCAATCTTACCCTCGATCTGACGGGCAATGTTGTTTGCCACGATCGTAGCATCGAGCTCCGGCTTCTTCACCTCGAAGATATTGATCTGGATCTCCTTGTCATAGAGCTTCTTCAGCTCTTCCTTCAGTTTGTCAACATCCTGACCACCCTTACCAATAACGATACCCGGACGGGCTGTGCAGATAGTGATGGTAACGAGCTTCAGCGTGCGCTCGATAACGATTTTCGAAACACTTGCCTTAGCCAGACGTTCGTTAAGATACTTACGGATTTTCTGGTCTTCTACCAGATTCTCACCGAAGCTCTTTCCACCGAACCAGTTTGAGTCCCAACCGCGGATAATGCCCAAGCGGTTGCTGATTGGATTAACTTTCTGTCCCATTCTACTTACTTATTTTTCGTCATTAGTTTTAGCGTCAACGAACAAGGTGACATGATTAGAACGCTTGCGGATACGATAGCCGCGGCCCTGGGGAGCAGGACGCATACGCTTCATGGTTACACCTTCGTCAACAAACACCTTGGAAATATACAGCTCACCATCCTCGGCCTTGCGGTCATTCTTCTGTTCCCAGTTGTTGATGGCTGAGCGGAGCAACTTCTCTACATCAGCTGCGGCATGCTTCTTGGAAAATCTCAGCACACCGAGGGCGCGGTTCACTTCCATACCGCGAATCATATCTACGACATAGCGCATCTTGCGAGGAGAAGAGGGAACTCCCTTCAGTTTCGCAAAGTACAATGTCTTCAGGGCCTCTTTTCTTTTCTCAGCCGCTAATTTCTTTCTATTTCCCATTATTACTTCTATTTAAATGGTTGCAGCCCGTTTACTTCTTGTTACCTGCATGGCCGCCGAAACGACGTGTGGGAGCGAACTCACCCAACTTGTGGCCTACCATGTTCTCAGTAATGTAAACAGGGATAAATTTGTTACCGTTATGAACAGCTACAGTGTGTCCCACGAAATCCGGGGAGATCATTGAAGCTCTGGCCCATGTCTTAACGACATTCTTCTTGCCACTCTCATTCATAGCGAGAACTTTCTTCTCGAGTGACACGTTGATGTACGGACCTTTTTTTAATGAACGACTCATAATTTACTTCAGTTTACTTTGTTATTTACTTGCTCTTGCGATGATATACTTGTTGGAGAGCTTCTTAGGAGCACGAGTCTTGAGACCCTTTGCATACAAGCCCTTACGAGAGCGTGGGTGTCCACCACTCTGACGTCCTTCACCACCACCCATCGGGTGATCATGCGGGTTCATCACAACACCACGGTTGTGCGGACGGCGACCCAGCCAGCGAGAACGTCCGGCCTTACCAGACTGCTCAAGGGCGTGGTCAGCATTTCCAACAACACCAATAGTTGCCTTACAAGCACTGAGTATCTTGCGTGTCTCGCCAGAAGGGAGTTTGATCACGCAATAGCTACCTTCACGAGAAGTAAGCTGAGCAAAGTTACCAGCCGAACGGACAAGCTTGGCACCCTGACCCGGACGGAGCTCGATGTTGTGAACCACCGTACCTACGGGGATGTTTGCCAAGGGAAGGGCGTTACCCACTTCAGGTGCTGCCTCAGCACCAGAGAGCAGTGTTGTACCCACCTGCAATCCGTTAGGAGCAATAATGTAACGTTTTTCACCATCAGCGTAGAACAAAAGCGCAATGCGAGCCGAACGGTTAGGATCGTACTCGATTGTCTTCACTACAGCTGGAACACCATCTTTCTCTCGCTTGAAGTCGATGATACGGTACTTTCTCTTATGACCGCCACCCATGTAGCGAACAGTCATCTTACCCGTATTGTTTCGACCGCCAGTTGAGCGTTTTCCGTAAACGAGAGACTTCTCTGGCACAGATGCAGTAATATCCTCGAATGTGCCAATAACCTTGTGTCTTTGACCGGGAGTTACCGGTTTTAATTTACGTACTGCCATTTCTTATTTAAATATTGCTGTAAAAATCAATAGTATCGCCCTCTTTCAAGGTAACGACTGCTTTCTTGTATGCATTGCGCTGACCCTTGATCAGGCCCATCTTGGTATAGCGGCTTGAGCGCTTGCCTGCGTAACGCATCGTGTTCACGTCAACCACTGTGACGTTGTACAGACTCTCGACTTCGTTCTTAATTTCGAGCTTGTTAGCCTCGGGGCGTACGATGAAACCATACTTGGCCTGTGCCTTCTTGGTGCGTACCTCACCCTTGTGCTTGTAAGTTCTGTCTTCAGAAGACTTGTCTGTAATATTGGTCATCTTCTCAGTGACCAACGGTTTAATGATAAATGCCATAACTAATGTCTCCTTTACTTGATTAAGATTTCATCGATTGTCTTCAGCGAATTCTCTGTGATCACAAGCACGTCAGCATCCAAAATCTTGTAAGTGTTGATCGTGTTTGCCAGCATCACGTTGGTTCCCTGAAGGTTACGAGCCGACAAATATACATTTTTATCTATAGTTGGCAAAACGAGGAGAAGCTTCTTTCCGTCGACTTTGAGATTTTTAGCAATATTTATAAAATCTTTAGTCTTGGGTGCATCCATCGTGAAGTCTTCAACAACGATGATTGCATTCTCCTTTGCCTTATAAGAGAGAGCACTCTTACGTGCAAGAATCTTAACCTTCTTGTTCAGTTTGAAACTGTAGTCGCGGGGCTTCGGACCGAACACGCGAGCACCGCCCACGAGAACCGGTGAATTGATGTCGCCACGGCGAGCACCACCACTACCCTTCTGACGAATCAGCTTGCGGGTAGAACCAGAGAGCTCACTGCGCTCCTTAGACTTAGCTGTTCCCTGACGCTGATTAGCAAGATACTGCTTCACATTCAGATAAAGAACGTGATCGTTCGGTTCAATAGCGAAGATAGCCTCATTAAGAGTTGCCTTTCTTCCGGTCTCCTGACCATTGATATTTAATACGCTAACTTCCATTACATGTTAATTATTACAGTTGAACCTTTGCATCCAGCGACGCTACCCTTCACAACGAGAAGGTTGCTCTCTGGGATAACCTTTAACACTCTGAGGTTCTGAGTGGTCACGCGGTCACCACCCATCTGGCCGCCCATGCGCATACCCTTGAACACCTTAGCGGGGTATGAACAAGCACCGATTGATCCCGGCTTGCGAGCACGGTCGTCCTGACCATGTGTAGCCTGACCAACACCACCGAATCCGTGGCGCTTCATAACGCCCTGGAAGCCCTTACCCTTGGAAGTACCAATCACGTCAACAAAGTCAACACCGTTGAAGATCTCAACTGTGATGGTATCACCGAGGTTGTGCTCCTCGTCAAACTTGAACTCGGCCAAGTGCTTCTTTGGTGTTGTACCTGCCTTCTTGAAGACTCCCTGCATAGGCTTGGAAGTATTCTTCTCCTTAGCCTCGCCGTAGCCCAGCTGAACAGCCTGGTAGCCGTCTTTCTCAACGGTCTTTACCTGAGTAACAACACAAGGACCAGCTTCGATAACAGTGCACGGCACATTCTTGCCGTCGGCACTGAAAACGGATGTCATTCCGATTTTCTTTCCTAATAATCCTGGCATTTCAGTTTAAAATTAAATAATATAATGTTTAATATGGTTTCTTTTTAAGTGCTCCTACGCTTTTTTCACACACACAACACACTTAAAAAGAAACAGCCTCACTTCTTCGCAATTGAAGGTTAAGTTGTTCTTTATCAGAGTATTGATGGCATAAAGCCAGCGCAATACGCACTTTAGCGGGTGCAAAGGTACACATTATTATTGAAATAGCAAATATTAGCATCGTTGCAAAGAATAACTTTTATTGTTTTTTAACTATTTCGGTCGGAAATAATCCAATGTTATTCACATACGAGTTATTGTTCCCAACATGGGAATAAAAAGTTCCCAACGTGGGAATAAGAAGAAACTATGCCACTTTCGTATGCCAACAAGGCTGATTACCACCTCAAACAAGGCTACTTTCTCGTAGTAACTAAGCTGTTCTCTGCCCCACTTCTATTAGGGAAAGGTAAAACGCATTCCAAAGGTGAAGACGCCTTGGAATCCATAGCCCAGTTCTGAATAGAAATGGATGAATCGGTTACCGAGATCGATGCCAACGGGAGTCAGTTGATAGGCGGTACGCCATTTTACCTCATCAACAAGTTTTTGGCTATATCCATCGCGTTGAGTGTCGTCTTCTAAAGCAGTATATAGTCTACCATCAGAGGCAGCCTGCTGATAGTCGAATATCATGTGTTGTCTGATGGCTCCCAAAGCTACCCGAGAATAGAGTTGCATGTGTCCTCGCATGGTAGTAAGCCAACTGTATCTGACTGATGGCGCAATATAGAATATACGACTCTGCTCACTGCCATGCTTGGCAAGATAGGAATGGGGTGCCGACCCATATTCTTCTATTCCATCATAGGATTCATTCGATAATCCCCATCCGGCGATGCAGCCTACAGCCCATCGTTGGTTCAGGCGATAGTGGTACTCAAAACTCATTGTTATATGCGAATCACCGAAGAGGTCGGAACATCCCACCTCACTTTCCATATGATAGATTTCCAAATAGTGATCTACCACATCATTAACCTTGTTATCGGCCATATTGTTCCCGACACCGAAGCCCATACTGAACTCATGTCTGATCTGTTGCTGAGCTCCCAATCGAAGGGTGACGCAGCAAAGCAACGCCGTCGCTAAAATCATTCTTTTCATAATAGTATAGCTTTGACACCGCAAAAATATAGCTTTCCTGCCTCTTTTGCAAATAATTAGAGGTCAAAAAGTACACAAAAGTACACATTGGGCGGTTTACTGCAGAATTATCAGATGTTACATAGGTAAGAAGGCTCCGAATAACCGTTTCAATTTGGGTATAGGCAACAGATCGTTTGGCTATAGGCGCACGATCGTTTGGGTATAGGCAAACGATGGAAAAACGGCACTTTTCTCCCTTATTCCTTATAATAAAGCCCCGTATGTTATATGATAATGCCCTCTAATACCATACAAAAGGTAACAGAGAAAGGGTATTTTGATTATAAGTGATTGATTTATAGTGAGTGCAGACATGGTAACAGCTGTTACCGTTACCGTTTTTAGCCCTGAATACGAACAAAAACGGGAATCACAATATATGTGACTCCCGTTTTTATGATAGTTTGCCCATTCGGGCTTTAACTACACCTTGATCTCCACCTCAACACCGCTGGGAAGTTCGAGCTTCATCAGGGCATCAACAGTCTTAGCTGTTGAGCTGTAGATATCGATCAGACGCTTGTAGTCTGACAACTGGAACTGCTCACGAGCCTTCTTGTTTACGAAGGTAGAACGGTTTACAGTGTAAATACGCTTGTGAGTGGGCAGAGGAATAGGACCGCTAACGATAGCACCTGTGGCCTTAACTGCCTTCACGATTTTCTCTGCTGACTTGTCAACCAATTTGTGGTCGTAGCTCTTCAGCTTAATGCGAATTTTCTGACTCATAATCTTTAATGTTTAATATTTATTGTTTAATATGAGGAGCCGCTAAAGAGTCATTTGCTCAGCGGCTCGCTCTTTTTTCTTACACGAGATCTACGCGACCCTTGATCTCCTCAAGCACGGCCTTGGCGATAGAGCCAGAAACCGGAGCGTGGTGATCGTACTCCATAGAGCTGGTAGCACGACCAGAGGTGATGGTACGCAGAGCGGTTACATAGCCGAACATCTCTGCCAGCGGAACCATAGCCTTCACGATGCGAGCACCGCTGCGAGCCTCTTCCATACCTTCTACCTGTCCACGACGCTTGTTGAGGTCACCAATCACATCACCCATGTTCTCCTCGGGAGTTACCACCTCGAGCTTCATCACAGGCTCCATGAGCACAGGACCAGCCTTCACGCAAGCGTTCTTGTAAGCGTTGCGGGCAGCGAGCTCGAATGACAACTGGTCAGAGTCAACCGGGTGGAAAGAACCATCGATGACAGTCACCTTCATAGAGTCCATCGGATAGCCACCGAGCACACCATTCTTCATGGCATCCTCGAAGCCCTTCTGGATTGCGGGGATGAATTCCTTAGGAATGTTACCACCCTTCACCTCGTTGATGAACTGCAGACCGCCGTTCTCCTTGATGTCGTAATCCTCATCAACCGGACCGATGTTCACGATGATGTCAGCGAACTTACCGCGACCACCCGACTGCTTCTTGTAAACCTCGCGGAGGTTGACAGTCTTGGTGATGGCCTCTTTGTAGTTCACCTGAGGCTTACCCTGGTTACACTCTACCTTGAACTCACGCTTCAGACGGTCGATAATGATATCGAGGTGAAGCTCACCCATACCAGAGATCACGGTCTGACCGCTCTGCTCGTCGGTATGTACAGTGAAGGTAGGATCTTCCTCAGCCAGCTTGGCAAGACCGTTATCGAGCTTGGCAATGTCAGCCTGGCTCTTCGGCTCAACAGCGATAGAGATCACTGTATCGGGGAAGGAAATGCTCTCCAGAACGATCGGATGATTCTCATCACAGAGGGTATCACCTGTACGGATATCCTTGAAACCTACACCGGCACCGATATCACCAGCCTCGATGCAATCCATCGGCTGCTGCTTGTTAGAGTTCATCTGGAACAGACGGCTCACGCGCTCCTTCTTACCGGAACGGGTGTTATAAACGTATGAACCAGCCTCAACCTTACCGGAATAAACGCGGAAGAACACCAGACGGCCCACATACGGGTCGGTAGCGATCTTGAAGGCCAGAGCCGAAGTGGGATCAGCCTCACTGGGCTTTCTGTCTTCTTCCTCGCCAGTGTTCGGATTCTCACCCACGATGTTAGGAGTATCCAGCGGAGAGGGAAGGAAGGCACAGACATAGTCGAGCAGTGTCTGCACACCCTTGTTCTTGAATGATGAACCACAGAGCATCGGTGTGCACTCCATGGCGAGGGTACCCTTACGGATAGCAGCGATCAGCTCCTCCTCGGTAATCGAGCTAGGATCCTCGAAGAACTTCTCCATCAGAGCCTCGTCGAACTCTGCTGCATCTTCTACGAGCTTGTCGCGCCACTCCTGAGCCTCGTCAGCGAGGTCGGCAGGGATGTCAGTTATCTCGAACTCGGCACCCTGAGTCTCATCGTTCCAGATGATAGCCTTCATCTTGATCAGGTCAACGATACCCTTGAAGGTCTCCTCCTGACCAATAGGAATCACCAATGAGACGGGCTTAGCACCCAGAACGTCCTTCATCTGCTGGAGAACGTCGTAGTAGTTTGCGCCTGAACGGTCCATCTTGTTCACGTAACCCAGACGGGGAACGTTATACTTGTCGGCCTGGCGCCACACCGTTTCACTCTGGGGCTGCACACCACCTACTGCACAGTAGGTTGCCACAGCTCCGTCCAGTACACGGAGGGAGCGCTCCACCTCAGCGGTGAAGTCCACGTGTCCCGGAGTATCAATCAAGTTGATCTTATACTGTTTGTCGTTATAGTGCCAATAGCAGGTGGTAGCAGCAGAGGTGATGGTAATACCACGCTCCTGCTCCTGTGCCATCCAGTCCATCGTTGCGGCACCGTCATGAACCTCGCCAATCTTATGAGTCTTACCTGTGTAGTACAGGATACGCTCAGAAGTTGTTGTCTTACCGGCATCGATGTGAGCCATGATACCGATATTGCGGGTCAGATGTAAGTCTTGTTTTGCCATTTCTCTTTTTACCTATTATTATCCTGAATATTTTTAGAATCTGAAGTGGGCGAATGCACGGTTAGCCTCTGCCATACGGTGCATGTCCTCCTTACGCTTAAACGCACCACCCTGATTGTTGTAGGCATCCATGATCTCGGCAGCCAGACGGTCAGCCATAGACTTACCACCACGCTTGCGAGCGAAGTTGATCATATTCTTCATGGACACACTCTCCTTGCGGTCCGGACGGATTTCCGTAGGAACCTGGAAGGTAGCACCACCGATACGACGGCTCTTCACCTCCACCTGAGGAGTGATATTGTCGAGGGCCTGCTTCCAGATTTCGAGGGCAGGTTTCTCCTCCTTAGCCATCTTCTCTTTGACGATGTCAAGAGCTTTGTAGAAAATCTCATAAGATGTATTCTTCTTTCCGTCATACATCAGATGATTCACGAACTTTGAGACCTTTTGGTCGTTGAAAACGGGATCCGGCAGGATCACACGCTTCTTGGGTTTTGCTTTTCTCATTTTTACTAAAATTTATTCTGCATGGGGCTGTTCTTTCTGATATCTTCAACGCTCACTCCAGAGCATTTACTCAACCTGTTAACAATTCTCCAGCAAAACGGTTTACTTCAAGTTTCTGAGTTTTTTCAGTTACTGATTTTTCAGTTCCTGAGTTTGTAAGTTTCTGAGTCTTCGAGTTGTTGAGTTTCTCCTCTTGTTCCGAGCCTGCTCATCACCGAGCACCCATGAACTTAAAAACTCACTGACTCTTTACTTCTTCTGCTTAGGACGCTTAGCTCCGTACTTGGAACGACGCTGTGTGCGGTTTGCTACACCAGCTGTATCCAGCGTGCCGCGAACAATGTGATAACGTACACCGGGAAGGTCCTTTACACGACCGCCGCGTACCAAAACGATAGAGTGCTCCTGAAGGTTGTGACCCTCTCCCGGAATGTAGGAGTTCACTTCCTTCTGGTTTGTCAAACGAACACGGGCAACTTTACGCATTGCCGAATTAGGCTTCTTCGGGGTTGTCGTGTACACACGTACACAAACACCGCGACGCTGAGGACAGGAGTCCAAAGCGGGCGACTTGCTCTTGTCCACAAGCGCCTTTCTGCCTTTTCTAACTAATTGTGAAATAGTAGGCATTGTACTTAATTTTTAGATATTTATATTGTTTTGTTTATATTCGAGTATGTGCACTATAATCCCTGCGGACTATTTCGGGCTGCAAAGGTACAAACTTTCCCCGAAATCACCTAATTCTATAAATAACAAAAGCAGTGGAATGATAAAAAATTAGTAAGAAATATATTTCGTTAACATTATTTTAATATATCTCTTACTAATTTCGTTTAGGATTCGACAGGATTCACGAGATTAAGCCTCACCTTTTCCCATCGGGAACGGTGTTGCGGTACGTGGACCCTGGTTAGGGATGCGGATGGTTCCGAACTCCTGTTCGTAGCGCATGATGTTCTCCTGCAGGGCAGCGAGGAGTCGCTTGGCATGTTCTGGAGCCAGGATCACGCGACTTTTCACTTGTGCTTTCGGCAGTCCGGGAAGCACGCGGGCGAAATCAAGGATGAAATCACTGCTGCTATGGGTAATAATAGCAAAGTTGGCGTATTGTCCCTGTGCTACGTCCTGCGGGAGTTCCAACTGCAGACCGTTGTTGTTCTGTTGTGGCTTGTCCATGATCTTTATATCTATATATAATATAATGTATAACCAGTCAAAAACGATGGGGATTACTGACGGTACTTCTCTGCCTGCTCACGAATAAGCTCGGGATCATCGAAGTAATTGATCTTCATCGCCTCGCGCACCTCATGGAGTGTCTGGGCAGCCACCTCGCGGGCAGCATCACTACCCTTCTTCAGGATGTTATACACCTCGGGGATGTCCTGCTCGAACTCATGGCGGCGCATACGGATGGGATCCAGTTGCTTGTTCAGCACCTTCGTGAGGAACTTCTTGCACTTCATGTCACCCAGTCCACCACGACGGTAATGATCCTTCAACTCCTCAAGATTCTTGTATTCGGGCCAAAACTCGGCGAAGTCATCATCAGAAGAGAAGGCGTCAAGATAGGTGAACACCACATTTCCTTCCACATGACCGGGATCTTCCACGCGCAGATGCTCGGGATCGGTATAGGCCGACTTCACCTTCTGCTCCACCTCCTTGGCGGTATCACTCAGATAGATGCAGTTACCCAAGCTCTTCGACATCTTCGCATTTCCGTCGATACCCGGCAATCGCAGACAAGCCTGGTTGGAAGGTAGCATGATCTGCGGTTCCACCAACACCTCGCCGTAGATGGTGTTGAAACGTCTCACAATCTCACGGCACTGCTCCAGCATCGGCTCCTGATCCTCGCCCACGGGAACGGTGGTTGCCTTAAACGCGGTGATATCGGCAGCCTGCGAGATAGGATAGGTAAAGAAGCCCACGGGGATGGACGTCTCGAAGTTACGCATGGCGATCTCCGTCTTCACCGTCGGGTTGCGCTGCAGACGACTAACGGTGACGAGGTTCATATAATAGAATGAGAGCTCGGTGAGCTCCGGGATCATCGACTGGATGAAGATGGTCACTTTCTCGGGGTCAAGACCCACAGAGAGGTAGTCGAGAGCCACCTCGATGATGTTTTGTCTTACCTTCTCAGGGTTATCTGCATTATCCGTGAGTGCCTGTGCGTCAGCAATGAAGACAAACATCTTGTCGTAGTCGCCTTCTTCCTGCAACTCCACACGCCTACGCAGAGATCCCACATAGTGTCCCAAGTGGAGGCGACCCGTGGGACGGTCGCCGGTGAGTATAATCTTTCCCATATTCTTTTATCATCTATATACGGACTGCAAAGTTACAAATAAACGCGTGTAGAACAAAATAAATCCTTTTATTTTTTATGTCGAATGCATGATAACTTCACTGATTCCTATGTCTTTTCAGAAATAAAGGAAATAATCAGAGCCAAGAATCGCGCGGGAAAGGTTAAAATAAATTAATTCCAATACTCTATTTATCTGTATCTCACTATTTTGCCTATCTTTGTGAAATAAACATCATCTTTACAAAAATGAAAAAGACTGTAACCTTATTGATGTTGGCTTTAGTGCATCTTGCAGTCTTAGCCGACAACGGAACAAACAAAATAGAAGTGAACAACTTCTGGTTTTACTTGGACACTCAGAACCTAAAGGCTGAGTTGACAACAGGCTCGTCACCCTATACGGGTAGTATTTCCATCCCTTCTTCCTTCACTTATGCACAAAAGCAATATACTGTGACTAGTATTGGCAGTGATGCATTTAATAATTGTTCAAATCTTACCTCTGTCACCATTCCCAATACCGTGACTACAATCAAACAGTATGCTTTTGGTAGCTCAAGTCTTCAGTACATTAACATTCCCAATTCTGTAAAAAGTATAGGGAAAATGGCTTTCATGAATTGTTCAAATCTCACATCCATCACGATTCCCAACTCTGTGGAGTCTTTAGGCGTGAACGCCTTCCAAAGCTGTATGAATCTTAAAACAGTTACACTTTCTTCATCACTGAAAGCTATAAATGTAGAGTTATTTTCAGGTTGTTCGAGCCTTTCCTCCATTACAATACCCGATGGTGTTACAAGCATTGGGAATAAAGCTTTTTATTATTGCGTCAATCTCTCATCCATCAATCTGCCCAGTACACTCATAGAGATAGCTGACTATGCTTTCGCAGGTTGCTCGAAGTTACTTGACGTATATTGTAATTCCGATATCGTGCCTTCCGGATCAGACAACATTTTCAGTTCCACAACGCTCAATAACGGCATTCTGCATGTTTCAACATTCGCCTATCCTGACTATATAAAATATAGCCCATGGTGTGAATTCAAGAACATCCAGAGCTACGGACCGACCTATGAATATAAAACAATAGATGGCCTAACCTATACCCTATACTATTTAAGTAGGACAGCCACCGTGAGGTCTAATGGTAATGATGGAGAAGCAACTTATAAAGGAAACATTACTATCCCAAGAAATGTCTTCTATAAAGACGTACCTTTCTTGGTGAATACCATTAACGATTTTACTTTCACTAATTGTACGGGGCTGACCTCCATCACAGTTCCGAGTAGCGTGCACACTATTGGAAGAGACGCTTTCCGTGACTGTACTAATCTTAAGGCAGCAGACATTCCCGCAGTGCCAACTTTGAGTAAGAATTTGTTCAAAGGATGCTCCAGTCTGACTTCTTTCACAATCCAACCATGCGTCACCACCATCAGAGAGAGTGCTTTTGAAGATTGTCGCAGTCTGAAGACCATTGTTGTTCCACCTTCTGTGACATCCATTGGGAAAAGGGCCTTCGCCTTCTGCACTGGTATTGAATCCATCAATTTCCTAGCAAATGTGACAGAGATTGATGATTATATGTTCAATCAATGCACAAGTCTGAAATCTTTTATATTCCCTGAAACCATAACACGAATCGGAGAAGCAGCTTTTTCGCACTGCTATAGCCTCACCTATGTAGAGTTACCTTCATCCGTGAAGGAAATCGATTTGGAAGCTTTCATGAATTGTAAGAATATGGAAAAATTTAATATCACAAGTTTGGAAAAAATCAGTGACGGTGCTCTTTCGGGGTGCTCTAAACTGAAGAGGATCACTCTGCCCTCTTCATTGAAATATTTAGGGTACTATGCTTTCGAGAGTTGTACAGCCCTCGAGGAAGTGCAAATCAACGCGTCATTGACAACTATTCCCTACTATTCGTTCAGTGAATGTACGTCGTTGAAGTCATTTGAGCTTCCGTATGCAACAAAAACCATTGAGGAAGGAGCATTCAAGGGCTGCTCCTCGCTTACCGAAATATTAATAATAAATCCGCAGTTTGAAAGTATAGGCGACTATGCCTTCGAAGGATGTACGGCTCTTAACAATGTGACTTGTCGAAGTACAGCAGTACCGGAGTTAGGAGAGGACGTGTTCGAAAGGACTACTTACTGGGATGCTGTGCTCTACGTTCTCCCATCAAAAGTGAAGCTTTATAAAGAAACCGAAGAAGACTGGCATAAATTCTATCGAATCCAGGCAATCGGAACTGCTCCCGGTCCTCTTCCTGATATCGCCACCGCCATCGAAAACGCGAATCAAGACGGTCCTGCTACAACCGTCTATTCGATCAACGGCACAAAAGTGGTTCCAGGAAACCGCACCATGCCTGGATCCGTTGTCATCGTGAAAAAAGGCAAGAGTACAATAAAAACAATACTCCGATAAAAGGCATTCATATCATCAATGGCAGGGAGAATCATCAAATAACGCAACTGCCACATATCACTAAAAAGGGCTGCCAAGTTTGGCAGCCCTTTATGTTGTTCTTTTCGTGGAGATTACTATTCTTCCACTACTGATTCACGCTCAAAGTCGAGCACGTTCTTGCGGTTAGCCTGAATACGCTCATACTCCTCTTTCGAGCCGACGATGATCTTGTCGAACTCACGCAGACCAGTACCTGCAGGAATCAGGTGACCGCAGATCACGTTCTCCTTCATGCCTTCCAAGGTATCTACCTTTCCGCGGATAGCAGCCTCGTTGAGCACCTTCGTCGTCTCCTGGAAGGAAGCGGCCGACATGAAGCTCTTGGTCTGCAATGCAGCACGGGTAATACCCTGCAGGATCTGTGTTGAAGTAGCGGGCACGGCATCACGAACCTGAACGATGCGGAGGTCGCGACGCTTGAGCATGGAGTTCTCGTCGCGCAACTTACGGGCGGAGACGATCTGTCCTGCCTTCATGACCTCAGAGTCACCGGCATCAACAACAACCTTCTTACCCCAGATGCGGTCGTTCTCCTCTGCGAAGTCGAGCTTGTCAACAATCTCCTGCTCCAGGAAGATGGTGTCGCCCGGATCATTGATCTGCACCTTGCGCATCATCTGACGTACGATGATCTCAAAGTGCTTGTCGTTGATCTTCACACCCTGCAGACGATATACGTCCTGAACCTCATTCACGATATACTCCTGAACGGCGGTCGGACCCTTGATGGCCAGGATGTCATTCGGAGTAATCACACCGTCAGAGAGCGGAGTACCGGCACGTACAGCATCATGCTCCTGTACCAGGATCTGCTTTGACAGTGAAACAAGATACTTACGCTGGTCACCAGTCTTTGAGGTAACGATAATCTCACGGTTACCACGCTTCACCTTACCCATTGTCACCTCACCGTCGATCTCAGATACAACTGCGGGGTTAGACGGGTTACGAGCCTCGAAGAGCTCAGTTACACGTGGCAGACCACCAGTGATATCACCACCCTTGGCAACGGTACGCGGAATCTTCACCAGTGTGGTACCGGTCTTGACAGTCTGACCGTCCTCAACAACAACGTGACCACCTACAGGGAAGATATAGGTACCGATAACCTCACCATTGCTGCCAATGACATCGCAGGTAGGCACCAGACTTCTGTCGCGGGTTTCCGTAATAATCTTCTCAGTCAAACCAGTGGTTTCGTCGGTCTCGGCCTTATAGGTACTACCTTCCACCACATCCTTGAATTTCAAGGTACCGGCATATTCTGTTACGATAACGGCGTTGAACGGGTCCCAACGGGCAACCATGTCACCTTTCTTAACAGTGCTACCTGCCTTGAAATAGAGAGAAGAACCGTAAGGAACGTTCATCGTAGAGAGAACGATGTTGGTATGCGGATCCACGAAACGGACCTCAGCCAAACGACTGACAACCATCTGACACTCGCGCTCACCATTCTCACCATCCTCAACGAAAGGTACGGCACGAAGCTCATCGAACTCCAGACGACTGTCGTTCTTGGCTACGATAGAAGCGTTAGCAGCGGCATTACCTGCCACACCACCGGCGTGGAACGTACGCAGTGTCAACTGAGTACCTGGCTCACCGATAGCCTGAGCAGCAATCACACCAACAGCCTCACCCTTCTGAACCATACGCTGTGTAGCAAGGTTACGACCGTAACACTTCATACATACACCCTTCTTGCTCTCGCAAGTGAGTACTGAACGGATCTCAACGCTCTCGATGGGTGACTCCTCGATGATACGGGCCACATCCTCGGTAATCTCCTCACCGGCAGAGATGATCTTCTCGCCAGTGGTGGGGTTGATGATGTCATGAACAGACACACGACCAAGGATACGCTCATACAAGGTAGAGATGGTCTCATCGCCATTCTTCAATGCTGTGCAGACCAGTCCGCGCAACGTACCGCAGTCCTCTTCGGTGATGATCACGTCGTGTGACACATCCACCAGACGACGAGTCAGATAACCAGCGTCGGCTGTCTTCATAGCGGTATCGGCAAGACCCTTACGGGCACCGTGGGTAGAGATAAAGTACTCGAGCACCGACATACCCTCTTTGAAGTTAGAGAGAATCGGGTTCTCAATGGTACCACGTCCTTCAGCACCTGCCTTCTGGGGCTTGGCCATCAAACCACGCATACCAGCCAGCTGCTTGATCTGGTCCTTAGAACCACGGGCACCTGAATCGAGCATCATGTAAACAGCGTTGAAGCCCTGGTCTGCCTCGGTCATCTGCTTCAGCAGCACCTCACCCAAACGGTTGTTAACATGTGTCCAGGCATCGATTACCTGGTTATAACGCTCGTTGTCGGTAATGAATCCCATGTTATAGTTATCGGTGATGGCCTGTACCTCATCATTACCTTTCTGAACCAAATCATCTTTCTCCTTCGGGATGATGATATCATCGAGGTTGAAGGAAAGACCAGCGAGGTAAGCCATGCGATAACCTAAGTTCTTGATACCATCAAGGAACTCACAAGCCTCAGCAAAACCAACATGCTTGATCACATTGGCAATGATGTCGCGCAGTGATTTCTTAGAGATGATCGTATTGACGAAGCCCACCTCATCGGGGATGATGCCATTCACGATGACACGACCGACGGAGGTCTCCACCATATGGGTATAATACTCACCCTTCTCATCCTTATCCTTGACCATCACTTTCACCTGAGCATGGAGGTCGCACTTGCCTTCGTTGTGGGCAATGATAGCCTCCTCAGGACCGTAGAAGGTCAGACCTTCGCCCTTGGCACCCGGACGGATCTTAGTAATATAGTAAAGACCCAGCACCATATCCTGTGAAGGAACGGTAATCGGCGCACCATTGGCCGGATTCAGGATGTTATGACTCTGGAGCATCAGGATCTGTGCCTCGAGTACAGCCTCGTTGCTCAACGGGAGGTGAACAGCCATCTGGTCACCGTCGAAGTCGGCGTTGAAAGCCGTACATGCTAACGGGTGCAACTGAATAGCCTTACCCTCGATGAGTTTCGGCTGGAAGGCCTGGATACCCAGACGGTGAAGTGTAGGAGCACGGTTCAACAGAACGGGGTGACCCTTCATCACGTTCTCGAGGATATCCCAGATCACCGGTTCGCGACGGTCAACGATCTTCTTAGCACTCTTCACGGTCTTCACGATACCGCGCTCGATCAGCTTACGGATGATGAACGGCTTATACAGCTCGGCTGCCATCAACTTCGGCAGACCGCACTCACCCATCTTCAGCTCAGGACCAACCACGATCACGGAACGTGCAGAGTAGTCAACACGCTTACCGAGCAAGTTCTGACGGAAACGACCCTGCTTACCTTTCAGTGAGTCAGAGAGTGACTTCAGCGGACGGTTGCTGTCGCTCTTCACGGCAGAAGACTTACGACTGTTGTCGAAGAGAGAGTCAACAGCCTCCTGCAGCATACGCTTCTCATTGCGGAGGATCACCTCAGGAGCCTTGATCTCCATCAGTCTCTTCAGACGGTTGTTACGAATGATGACACGACGGTAGAGGTCGTTCAGGTCGGATGTGGCAAAACGACCACCATCCAGCGGAACCAACGGACGCAACTCCGGCGGAGTAACGGGGATAATCTTCATGATCATCCATTCCGGCTTGTTGGTCTCCTGACTTACACGGAAGGCCTCCACTACCTGTAGACGCTTCAAAGCCTCAGTCTTACGCTGCTGAGAAGAGTCGCTATTGGCACGGTCACGCAGTTCATAGCTCAGCGAGTCGAGGTCGATACCTACGAGCAACTCATAGATTGCCTCAGCACCCATCTTGGCAATGAACTTATTCGGATCGGAATCATCGAGATACTCATTGCCCTGGGGCAGACTCTCCATGATGTCGATATACTCGTCCTCTGACAACAAGTCCATACGGTGTGAACCGTTCACCTCGTTGCCATCAGCATCTTTCTTTCCGTCCATCACACCCGGCTGGATGACGATGTACTTCTCATAATAGATAACTGCATCGAGCTTCTTGGTAGGAACGCCTAACAGATAACCGATCTTGTTGGGCAAAGAACGGAAGTACCAGATATGTGCTACGGGCACTACCAGTTCGATATGTCCGGTACGCTCACGACGCACCTTCTTCTCCGTCACCTCTACACCGCATCGGTCGCAGACAATTCCTTTATAACGGATACGCTTGTACTTTCCGCAAGCACACTCATAGTCCTTGGTAGGACCGAAGATGCGTTCGCAGAACAATCCATCGCGCTCGGGCTTGTAAGTACGATAGTTGATCGTCTCAGGCTTGGTAACCTCGCCGAAACTGCTCTCGAGGATCTCCTCGGGCGAAGCCAGGCCGATAGTAATCTTCGTGAAATTACTCTTTATCTTGGAATCTTTCTTGAAAGCCATATTTCAATTCTTATTCTTAGTTCTTATACTTATTTACCTTAGTCGAGACTTACACTTAAACCTAAGCCACGAAGCTCATGGAGCAACACATTCAGAGACTCGGGGATGCCAGGCATTGGCATAGGCTCACCCTTCACGATGGCCTCGTATGCCTTGGAACGTCCCACCACATCATCAGACTTGATAGTCAGGATCTCCTGGAGCACATGACTAGCGCCGAATGCCTCAAGAGCCCAAACCTCCATCTCACCGAAACGCTGACCACCGAACTGTGCCTTACCACCAAGTGGCTGCTGGGTAATCAAGCTGTACGGACCAATGGAGCGTGCATGCATCTTATCCTCCACCATGTGACCGAGCTTGAGGAAGTAGGTGATACCAACCGTTGCGGGCTGGTCGAACTTCTCACCGGTCTCACCATCATAGAGGTGTGTAGAACAGAGGCGCGGCAGACCAGCCTTGTCGGTCCACTCCTGCAGATCCTCCAGTTTAGCACCATCGAAGATCGGGGTTGCGAACTTCACGCCCAAACGCTTACCGGCAGCACCGAGGATAGCCTCGAAGATCTGACCGAGGTTCATACGAGAAGGCACACCCAGCGGGTTCAGTACCAGATCAACGGGACGACCATCCTCGAGGAACGGCATATCCTCCTGGCGCACCACCTTCGACACGATACCCTTGTTACCGTGACGTCCGGCGAGCTTATCACCCACACCGATCTTACGCTTCTTGGCCACATAGACCTTAGCCATCTGAAGGATTCCGTTGGGAAGCTCGTCACCAATGGTAATGGCGAACTTACGACGCTTCATCTCGGCATCCAACATCTTATATTTCTTCATGAAGTTGATAATCAGTTTGGCTATCAACTCATTCTTATGCTCATCATTTGTCCAGTTGTTGCTCTGGATATCACCATACTCAAGGTTACGCAGGGCGGTAGCAGTGAACTTGCTGCCCTTGGTGATGATCTCGGCACCAGTGTAGTCCTTCACACCCTGAGAGGTCTTACCCTTCGTCAGCTCCAGGAGCTTGTCGATCAGGATATCGCGCAAGTCATCCACCTTTGCCTCATACTCCTCGTCGATCTTGGCAAGTGTGATCTTATCCTGCTGCTTAGACTTACGGTCCTTGATGGCACGACGGAACATCTTCTTGTCGATGATGACACCCGACAGTGACGGATTGGCCTTCAGTGAAGAGTCCTTCACATCGCCAGCCTTGTCACCGAAGATAGCACGGAGCAGTTTCTCCTCAGGAGAAGGATCGCTCTCACCCTTCGGCGAGATCTTACCGATCAGGATATCACCGGGCTCAACACGGGCACCGACACGGATCACACCGTTCTCATCGAGATCCTTCGTAGCCTCCTCACTGACATTGGGGATATCAGCGGTGAACTCCTCGACGCCACGCTTTGTCTCACGGACATCCAGTGAGTACTCGTCCACATGGACTGAGGTCAGGATATCCTCACGGACGATGCGCTCGTTGAGCACGATAGCATCCTCATAGTTGTAACCCTTCCAAGGCATATAAGCCACGAGCAGGTTACGACCCAGAGCCAACTCACCGTTCTCGGTGGCATAACCCTCTGTCAGGATATCACCCTTCTTCACACGCTGGCCCTTCTCACAGATAGGACGCAGGTCGATGGTCATATTCTGGTTCGTACGACGGAACTTCGCGATACGATACTCCTTCAGAGCAGGCTCGAAGCTGACGAACTCCTCGTCCTCGGTACGGTCGTAGAGGATACGGATGGTCGTAGAATCAACATACTCCACAACACCCTCGCCCTCAGCGGTCACCATCGTACGGGAATCCTCACATACCTGCTTCTCGATACCGGTTCCAACGATAGGAGCCTCGTTGTGAAGCAGAGGCACAGCCTGACGCATCATGTTAGATCCCATCAGTGCACGGTGAGCATCATCATGCTCCAGGAAGGGGATCAGAGAAGCGGCGATAGAAGCAATCTGCTGCGGAGACACGTCCATCAGATCCACATCCGTAGGCGGCACCACGGGGAAGTCGGCATCCTGACGACACTTCACGACCTCACGGATGAAGGTACCGTCGTCGTTCAGCGGTGCATTACCCTGACCGATGATATGCTCTGCCTCTTCCTCGGCTGTCAGATAGACGATATCGTCATTGCTGAGGTTGGCAACACCGTTCTCCACCTTACGGTACGGTGTCTCAATGAAGCCGAGCTCATTGATCTTTGCATACACACAGAGCGAAGAAATCAGACCGATGTTCGGACCTTCAGGGCTCTCGATAGGACACAGACGACCATAGTGTGTATAGTGTACGTCACGTACCTCGAAGCCGGCGCGCTCACGAGACAGACCGCCAGGACCCAGGGCAGAGAGACGACGCTTGTGGGTCACCTCGGCCAACGGGTTGGTCTGATCCATGAACTGTGACAGCGGGTTGGTTCCGAAGAACGAGTTGATGACGCTTGAGATTGTCTTGGCGTTAATCAGGTCTGTCGGTGTGAACACCTCATTATCACGCACGTTCATACGCTCACGGATGGTGCGGCTCATACGGGCCAGACCGATAGAGAACTGGTTTGACAGGTGCTCACCGACGGTACGTACACGACGGTTTGACAGGTGGTCGATATCATCGACGGCTGCCTTTGAGTTCACCAACTGGATCAGGTACTTGATAATCTCAATGATATCCTCCTTAGTCAGGACGCGGACATCCATATCGGTATCAAGACCGAGTTTTTTATTAATACGGTAACGGCCTACATCACCCAGGTCGTAACGCTTGTCAGAGAAGAACAGGTTCTGGATCACCTCACGTGCACTTGCATCATCGGCAGGATCGGCATTACGCAACTGACGATAGATGTAAAGCACAGCCTCCTTCTCAGAGTTAGACGGGTCTTTAGCCAGTGTATTGAAGATGATAGAGAAGTCCTGAGCCAACGACTCGTTCTTGTGGACGAGGATCGTCTGGGCACCGCTCTCCAGGATTTCCATCATATTATCATCGGTGATCTCCGTCTCGCGTTCCATGATCACCTCATTACGCTCGATAGAGACAACCTCACCGGTATCCTCATCTACGAAGTCCTCGTTCCAGCTCTTCAGCACACGGGCAGCAAGTTTGCAACCCACGTACTTCTTGAGGTTGGTCTTGTTGACCTTCACCTCCTCAGCCAGATCAAAGATCTGCAGGATCTCCTTATCCGTCTCGAAGCCGATGGCACGGAGCAGGGTTGTAACAGGCAACTTCTTCTTACGGTCGATGTAAGCATACATCACGTTGTTGATGTCTGTCGCAAACTCAATCCATGAGCCCTTGAACGGAATGATACGTGCCGAATAGAGCAGCGTTCCGTTGGCGTGTACACTCTGTCCGAAGAACACACCAGGAGAACGGTGAAGCTGTGAAACGACCACGCGCTCGGCTCCATTGATAACGAAAGTACCATTGGCGGTCATATAGGGGATCGGGCCCAGGAACACATCCTGGATCACCGTTCCGAAATCTTCATGATCCGGATCAGTACAATACAGTTTCAGCTTAGCCTTCAGGGGTACGCTATAAGTCAGACCACGCTCCAGACACTCGTCAATGGTGTAACGGGGCGGGTCGATGTAGTAGTCCAGGAACTCAAGAACGAAGTTATTACGTGTGTCGGTGATAGGGAAGTTCTCTGAGAACACCTTATACAAACCGTCATTCTTGCGTTCCTCAGGCGGAGTGTCCAACTGCAGGAAGTCTTTGAATGACTTTAATTGCACATCAAGGAAATCCGGAAACGGCATCGGATTCTTGACGCTGCCAAAGTTTACTCTGTTATCGATTATTTTTGAAGCCATATGAATGAATTAATTGTATAAAGACAGAAAATGGTCGGGAACCCTCGACTGGAGAGTCCCCAACCACAATCAGTATTGTTGTGCTAATTATTTCAGCTCAACCTCAGCACCTGCAGCCTCGATGGTCTTCTTCAGGTTCTCAGCCTCTTCCTTAGACAGGCCCTCCTTTACAGTAGCGGGAGCACC
>JBGUJY010000013.1:0-94300 GCA_045114185.1 Prevotella sp.
CTCAATATCTTCACTAGGTATTTCTATGCCGTCCTCTGGCTGAGCAGGCTCTTCAGCAGGAATCTCTATGCCCACTTCAGGTTGAACGGGCTCCTCCACAGTAGTTGCGGGTTCCTCCACAGTTGTTACAGGTTCTTCTATAGGTGTTACCACTTCTGCGGGTTCTTCAACTACCACAGCAGGTTGCTGCGGTGCAGGAGCAGGTTGAGTGGGTTCTTCCGCAGGAATCTCATTCTTTTCTGCCGGCGTTCTGTTCTCCTCTGCGGGAACCTCATTCTTCTCGTCTGGCACCTCTAACTCTACGGATGGGTTAGGATCGATACCCAAGTCGATGAGGGTATTGTCATCCAATACACCACCATTGAGAAGTTCTTCTTGCTCCTCCGTAGTAGATGAGGCTGGTTCCTCTTCCACAGGCAGATCAGCCGGTTCTGTGAGCAGTTGCACGGTACTGATCTTCAGCGGTACGAAATGTTCTTCGTAGAACGCATCATAGTCATTATAGCTATACTGTGTGCCGAGTAGTTCGAGATTCGGCTCACTGATAAGAATCATTCGCGCCTTTCTGAGCAGTCGTGTCACCGCTTCGTTCTTATACAGCTGACGGGCATATTGCCATGCCTCATCATAGTTCAGGAATCCACTGATCCTCATCCGGTGCAGTCCGTCGATATCTTCCACCTCAATATCAAAGTTACGAACCATGAAACTGGTGAAGTTAAAGCGGGCCATCTCATAGAGGAGCTGGTTCTCGTTGACCGAATCAGGCTCGTAGGCCATCATGAAGACGAAGCGGTCGTTGCGTTCAGCAGTAAACACCCTTGCGGCGATAGAGTCGCTGTCTTGCAGCACCTCCGACCGTCTGGTCCACACATCACCCATGTCGAACTTACCCCCATGGAGTCGTCTGCCTGCATTCACACCATTGATGATCATACCAGCCAAGGCACTCACATCACTCTGCGGGTAATCCTTTACCACCGTCTGCATATCTTCTACACAGCCTTTGCCGTCACCATCGTTCAGCTTCGCCAGTCCACCGATAAAGATGAACTTATCGCGATGCTCGCCTATGGGGAACCGCTGTGCAGAGAGGATGGTGTTCATTCTCACCTCCGTCAGACGTCCTGCCTTGAAGGCCGCATAAGTAGCTGCATAGAGCGAGTCCTCGATATGTGCTCCAAATCGGGCATTCTCCTCGAAGTACGGATCATTGAGTAAAGTGGTCCACTGACTTTCTGGATAGTGTTCTTTCAGTTGGTCGAGATAAGTGTCAGCTATCTGCGGTTGCAACTTCCGTTGATAGAGCAGCCACAGGTGATAGAACACATCATCCATGTGCTCAAATTCGGGATACTGATCCGTCAGACGGCGCAGCTGTTTCTCACTCAGATGCAGGTTGTCGAGTTTGTCCTTGAAGATCACGCCACTATGATAGAGGGCGTCTTTGATGATCATATTGCTCTCTTCCACCTGTTCCTCTGTAAAAGGAATCTGTGCCAGGTAGTACTCCCGTTTATGCGGATCGTTCTGCACACTATCTGTTGCTTGTGCTAAGGAGTCAGCAATCAGTTCTGCCGCTTCTAATGAATCACGTTGTTCGTCAGTCAGGTTAGCAAGATCCGTAGGACCAGCCACGACGGTCTTGTTTACACGTTGCCAGTCATCCACGTTCTCACGCTTTCCCCAATGTCTTTGGAAGTTGCTCTTACCCTGGTTCACGGCTGTGGGGTTATAGAAATACCACACGCTATTGCCCTGTTGTTGAGGCTGTTGCTTTCGAGCAGCTGAAGTACCATCGTTGGGGATGATATCATCAAAGTCCTCACCGATGGCATCACGCTTTCTTGCCTCCTCATCAGCCAGTCGGTTGCGTTCCTCCTTTTCCTTTTTCTTTAGGGCTTCAATCACACGATCGATGGCCGCATTACGGTCATCTTCGCTCATCTTGGCCAATGCCTGCAGCGAGTCCTGTAGATGGATAGCCTCTGTATGCGGCACCAGTTCATCGAGAATCTTCGAACGATTCGACAGTTGCTCATAGTCGTCACGATCCTTGTCGAGCAGACCAATAGCCTCACCATAGCAACGACGCGCATCACTAAAGTTCTCACGCGCCCAGTAGAGATCGCCTAAGTGCAGCAGAAGCACACCTTTCTCGATACCCGAGCGTGTAGCCTTCTCGTTACCTTTCTCGTAGGACTCAATGGCTTTCAGCGTATCGCGTTTCGACAGATAGATGTTACCGATGGCGTAATACACCTGGTCGAGATAATCCTTGTTCTTGTCAGATGCCGCCATACGCTTCAGTCTGCTGATCATCTGCTTATCCTTCGTACCTGCCATCACCTCGGTCATGGCGATGCGGGCGTTGAATTCCAGTTCGTAGGGTGGACTCTGACGGATCACATGTCGGAAAGCCTGATAAGCATTGTCGCGATGACCCAGAGCCGCTTCTATCTGACCTAACAGATACCACTCGCGTGCTTTCTGCTTCTTTCGCATCTCATGTTTGATCACCTTCTTCAGATAGGGGATAGCCTCCTCGTAACGTCCTGTGTGGATATAGTAGTCGGCAAAGGTATAGTCCCATTCCTTCACAGCCCGCCAGTCAAGCGAGTCGCGTTTCATCTTGTTGATTACATCCTCTGCATCATAGATCCAGTCTTGCTCGATATAGCACTTAGCCAGCCAAGCACGTGCTTTTCCATAGATAGCAGGCTGCGTCTGGTATAGTCGGCTCATATAGGCAAACGTGGAAGCAGCCTCATCGAAGGCCCCCTGATGAAACTGCGATCTTCCCATCAGCATCCATGCTTTCCACAGGAAGGGGTTGTATTCGCTGCGGTTGAGCCATTCGATGTCGCGTTCCGTCTTCTTTCGGTTCTTGGTCCATTCGGGTCGCCGTGTGATACTATGGCGCTTGATGGCCTTCTGACTCTTCTCAATGGCTTTGTTGAAGTTGTTCTTGCCGATTTCCTTACTGTTCTTGTTACTAACGGGATAGAGGGGAATCATCTCCGTGAAGTTGTCACGGTGACTATTCTCCTTTTCCAAGGAAGCATCGATATAGGCTTGCGAGCCATTAAAATAGGTATTGTATTTGGCGTTGAAGGAATGCCACCAACGCGACTGTGCCGTGTTCTTATCATTGGAGCAGGAGGCAAGGAAGAGGAAGCAAACGATAAACAGCAATAAACAATGCGAAGCCCGTTTCATCGTGCTCCGTATCTCTCCACTCTTTATGTCCTTACCTTTCTCCAATAATTATGAATTATGCATTAAGTACACTTCATCCTTCACCTGGTCGGGCAGTTCAATACCTCTGAGTACCAGACTGCGGGTCCAGTCCTTCACTTCTTCCTGGCGCATGGAATAAAGAATCTCGCGGAACTGCTCTGCTTCCTCGTCTGAGTAGCCGTCAGCCGTTCTGCCTTTGAACGCATCCAACTCCTCGTCATCGAAATACTCGATGTCGCGGATAGCAGCTTCCATCATGCATTCCTGTTCGCATTTCTCGTTGTCGCCGTTGCATGTGGAACAATCGTTCCCATATATCACAACGTCTCCGCCCCCTTCTTTATTGTGTGAGAGTAGGGCTATGATAGCGGAAAATACGCCCAGAGCCACTAATGCGAGCAGAAGATAGGTCATAAATGGTATTTATTTAGGAATTGTCAGGTGTTTCTTCGATGGTGAATCCCACCGAGCGGATGTCGTCCCAGAACTTGGGGTATGACTTGCTCACCACCTCCGGGTTATTCATTTTCAGTCCGGGAATCTTGATGCATACAGGGGCGAACGACAGGGCCATACGGTGGTCTTCATAGGTGTCGATTGCTTCCATCGATGCTTCACAACGTTCCCCGTCCCACAGCAGTTCTTCTCCGTTGATGTCGCGAATCACGTATCCCAGTTTCTTCATCTCTTTCTGCAAGGCTGCCATACGGTCGGTCTCCTTGATCTTCAATGAGGAAAGACCTTTGAAGTGGAAGGGGATACCCATCACGGCACAGCAAACCACGAACGTCTGCGCCAGGTCGGGCTGGTTGATGAAATCGTAATCAAGACGGGGCAGTCGTGTGCGAGCCTTCTTCAGCGTAACGGTAGTCATCACCCCTGGTTCGGTATTCTCGAATGAGGTCTTCACACCCAGCATCGAGAACAGGTAGCGCACCACCGAGTCGCCTTGTCTGGATCCGTCTGTCAATCCCGTCAGCTTGATCTCGTTGTCATAATCGTCACTCAGCGCCATGATCTCATACCAATAGCTCGACGCACTCCAGTCGTTTTCAATCACATACTCTTTCTGCTGGTACTCCTGATGAGGCGCATAAATCGTATTGTAATCCGTCCATTCGATCTTCAAACCATAGTCGTGCATGGTATGCATGGTCAGGTCGATATATGGTCGTGAGATGATATTTCCTGTGAGCTTCAGTTCCAGTCCGTTCTTCAGGGCAGGACCGATCATCAGCAGGGCCGAGATATACTGTGAACTCACGTCGCCGGGAATCTCTATGGTGCCACCTTCCAGGGCATGACCCGTAACACGCAGCGGCGGGAATCCCTCTTCGCCCAGATACTTAATCTCTGCACCTAAGTAGGAGAGGGCATCCACCAGTACCTTGATGGGACGATGTTTCATGCGTTCGGTACCGGTCAGGGTATGACTACTTCCTGGTGTCACGCTCAGATAAGCGGTCAAGAAGCGCATAGCCGTTCCTGCAGCCTTGATGTCGATTACATCAGGCCAATCACGCAACGCTCTTACCATGACTTCAGTGTCATCGCAGTCGCTCAGGTTCTGTGGAAGGGTATGACCGCCAGAGAGGGCATGTAAAATCAGTGCGCGGTTACTGATGCTTTTCGAGGCTGGCAGTTGTATGGTATTACCCAAATGTTTGGGTGCATAAATAGCATATTGCATGGATGTTTTCTCTTTTTCCTGCAAATGTACGAATTTATTCCGTAATAACAACATCAATCAGGAAATAAATACTAACTATTGTCAAAACTTAAAACTTCTTTTGTTTTTTCTGCTCATAAATTTGCATATATCGACGAAAACCACTAACTTTGCACCCGCAAAACGCAAGGATCGGGATTTAGCGCAGTTGGTAGCGCACACGTCTGGGGGGCGCGAGGTCGCTGGTTCGAGTCCAGTAATCCCGACCAAAAATGAGAATCCAAACCACGAAAATGTGGTTTGGATTCTTTGTTTTCATGTATGAGAAAGTCCTACCTCGTCACTTTCTTTCCGTTGTGAATATAGATGCCCTTCTTTGCAGGTACTCCACTCAGCTTTTGTCCATCAATCGTGTACCACTCCTCACTTTGACCTTTGACCTTTGACCTTTGACCTTTGTCTTGGAGTTCCACTCCAGTTGCGATTCCACTGCCAGCTGTGATAGTAAGATCCTTGACCATATTGTTGCCTATATACACACCATCGTCTTTTATTGTAGCATTGGAAGGATAGGTGATAGAGCAACCTTCAAGTATGATGCCGCCCTTGAGATCGCAGATTGCAGAGGGGTCATTTACATAACTACTGGTAACAATGGTGACATTTGAGGATTTGATTGTCAGCTTCTCTTGATACATACTAGAGCGAGGACCGGCAATACCCCATAAAGCATCTATATCCATATCCATATTCTCAATAGTAACCGAAGCGCCATTTATCGGGTAGATAGCGGTTTCTTTTGTTTTCAATGTAAGCTTTCCGTTACCTTTGATGGTGGTGGAGCCATTCCTTAATTCTATCAATGGCTTATTTTCGTATGTTCCCTCCAACTCAGCATCATAGGGTACATCAATGATAAGACCGTTAATCTTGCTATCAATGAAAGGGGTATTATTATTGTATTTATAATTGCCTTTCACAGTGAGTGTCTTGGTTGAGGGCGAGTATGAGAAGATACCGTTGCCTAAGATGTTATAACAGTTCTCTTTCGTCACCTTAGTGTTTGCAATTGACATATCATAGAGACAGGAAACATTTGATAAATAACCAGGATTGCTAGAGCCTCCATCGATGTGTGCATAGTCTTTGCCTACGTGGTTTGCATCGTATGTCGTTCCCTTCTCGCCTTTTATACTGTTGCAGTTATAGAACATATTATAATAATCCACCACTTTTCCAACGTTCCATTTTTCACCTACATAAATCGTAGTTAATAGAGGACAATAGGAAAACATGTCATCCATATTCGTCACATTCGATGTGTCGAAACTTTCCAAGTTTAATTCTTCCAGCATGGAGCAATGGGTAAACATTTCATACATAATTGTCACTTTGCTAGTATTGAAATTGCTCAGGTCTAATCTTTGTAAGCTTTCACACCAACCAAACATATTGTCCATGCTTGTCACATTCTTTGTATCGAAACCGTTTATATCCAAATCTGTCAGTGCCTTACAATTATAGAACATATAGTCCATATACTTTACATTGCCGGTAAAGAGATAACCACCGTCAATACTTGTCAAGCTCTCACAGCTATTGAACATGCTAGCCATACTTTCTACCTTGCTGGTGTTGAAGCCAGAGAGGGGAATATAAGTCAGCTTTTTACAGTTGTAGAACATTTCGGACATATTCGTCACCTCGCTTGTGTTCAAGTAGTTAAGACCTTCAATAGTAGTGAGCTTCTCTTGATTCTGGAACCACCCAAAGGTAGTAGTTGGGCGGGCAAACCTAAAGGATTTGTCGAACACAACTTTCTCTATCGTGGGATTATCCCAATTAGTCCAACGTGGACTGTTATTCCCTGTATTCAATGGGTACGCATTGGCACCATACGAGTTCTTGCTGGTGTCATAATAGAACGTAAGGGTTTTGCCACCATCGCTTAACACAGCATACGCCTCCCTGTTATCTTCCGGTCCCCATACCTGGACCTTCTTAATGATATGGTTACCTGGTATCTTACCACATTGGTAGAAAATCATGGCATCAGTACAGGAAGTAGGATAGTCATTGAAATCTATCGTGTATTCATGCGAGCCTTTTTCAACTCCAAAAACCAAAGCTGAAGTAGCTCCAGACCCATCCCAACTACATATATCCAATCGAAGATCTCCTGCAGCTGGAGCATCAACGGTGAACGTAACCTGATAGCTATCACCAGCCTGAAGATATGGAATATGCGCAATCATCGGCACCTGCGAATCCCAATAGTTAGCATTTTCTGGAGGATTGTTGTTATATTCCAGACCGTTTGAAGAAACTTTAAGTGTAGCATATTCTGAATTATACCACACGCCACTATAATATGCTGATTGCTTTGTCCAGTCAATCTCGGCAATAAGAACATTATCTGCTTTGCTATACGAGCAGAACGTCATCAAGAGGGCTAATGTAAGAAATAGTTTTTGTTTCATATCTCTTTAGTTTAGTGGGTTTTAGATTATGTATATTATTTCCGCAAAGTTAATGATAATTTCATTAACTTCCAAATTTTCAGACCTATAGCTTTCAAAAAAAAGTGTTGATACTAATCATTTATGATTCTATCTGGCCGTTTTTTTCGACTTTATACGCATAAAATGAGCGTTTTCATTTGTAATTCTCAGATTTATCCTTATATTTGCAGTCGAATTGAGAATCTTTATTCTAAAGATTTTAACGGAGAATGAATATTAGGAAAAAGATATACGACATTATCGGACCCGGTTACCTCGAGGACGATGGGGCTTGGTCGCAGCTTTACCACATGAGTATGTCATTTGTGATTGCTGTGAGTATTGTTCCGTTGATGTTCCGCGAGCACTCGACACTGTTCTGGTATTGTGATATCATTCCAGCCCTGATTTTCGTGATCGACTACATCCTGCGATGGATAACAGCCGACTATGAACTGAAGAAGGGGTGGGTGTCGTTCGTGATCTATCCGTTCACGTTCATGGCCATCATCGATATGCTGAGTATCCTGCCTACCATCCACCTGCTTAGTCCTACCTTCAAGGCGGCACGAATTACCCGTCTGCTCCGCATCCTGCGTGTAGTGAAGTTCATCCGCTACTATGAGCCGTTGGAGATTATCATGGCAGTGATTAGACGACAGGGAAGGATTCTGTGGACAGTGTTCTCCCTGGCGGCATTCTATATATTCATCACGGCACTGATCATGTTCAATGCCGAGGAGGATATCAACCCCAGTACGGGTGAATATCTGTTCCACTCTTTCTTTGATGCCATCTATTGGTCGGCCTGTACGCTCACTACTGTGGGCTATGGTGACATCTATCCTGTTTCGCAGATAGGTAGGTTCATCAGTATGATCTCCGCCTTTGTGGGTGTGGCTATCGTGGCACTACCCTCAGGTATCATCACCGCAGGTTATCTGGATGAGCTGAAAGCCAAGCGGGAGCAGAAGATGGCAAGGAAAAATTCCAAGAAACAAAAACAAGACCAGATAGAAGAACCCTATGAAGAAATGGATTAGTCATATCAAACAGTTCATCAAGGACCATCTCCATGAGATTTTCCATCACGATCATGTCTTTGTGGTTGTGCTGGCATGGGTGATTGCGGGCTTCTGGGCCATCCTGTTTGTGAACTTCACCATCTTCGATCCAGTGAGTCGTGCTCTGAGCGAGTTCAAGATGACCGATATCTATTTCACCATCCAGCGCATGGGGAACTCCGTGAAATGGAGCGACAACATCGTGCTGATAGACATCACGGAACAAACGAGCCGAGGGGATATAGCAAATACGTTGGAGCAATTGGCTGCATGCGAACCCAAGACCACCTTGATGGATATTATCTACGAGAAGGAGGGGGATGACATGATTGGCAACGGAGAACTGATCATGGCCATTGACCAGTTGCCTGATCCTATCCTCTCGTGCAAGCTCATCGCCTCATCTGAGGAGCAGGGGAAGTTCGTGGATGTGCTGAAATCGTTCTTTGAGCCCTTTGGCGAATACACCTGGGCATATAGCAACGTACTGAAAAGCAACGGTCCTAACGGTACTCTCCGCGATTACACCATCGCTCAGAAGGTGGATTCCACCACTTATTACTCTTTAGCCTATCTGGCCGCATGCAAGTATATGGGCAAGGAGCCATCGGCAGAGAAGAACAACAAACGCACCATCCTCTACTCGAACGTGGAGTTCCCGGTTGTCAGATACGACTCTATCATGGAGAACAAGGCACTGATCAAAGGGAAGCTGGCCATGGTGGGAACGGTTACCGAGGAGGCTGATATGCATTTCACCCCAGTAGGGAAGATGCCAGGAATGAAGACCGTGGCATATGCCGCCGAGACCTACATCGATCATCATGAGATCTCGTCCATGTCGAACACCATTTCCTGGATATTAACGATCTTTGTTTGTCTGATAGCCGCCTATGCGGGCTACCTGACCAGAAAGCACTCGCCGCGTTTCTTCATCTATTGGAACAAGCTGGTCTATCTGGTCATCAGTGTGGTGTTTGCATGGATTGGCTTTATCTGTTTCGTGAAACACGATTACGACATCTCGCTGTTATTGCCGTTGTTGGGCGTGGCCTTCATCGAACGCAGTCGTATCCACTACATGTGGTTTATCGATTACTGCACCATCCATCCCCAATGGAAACGGCTTTATGCTTTTGCTTCTAAATCTCTTTATTTCAAACCGCCAAAGAAATGATCAAACGAATCAGTATATTGATAAGCACCGTGATGGTTGTGGCCGTTGTATATGGGCAGTCTGCTGACCAATGGCTCAAGCAGGGCAACGACTATTACGAGAAGCAGCAGTTCAGCAAGGCTGTGGAAAGCTATCAGAAAGCAGCCGAGGCAGGCAGTCTGGAAGGACAGTTCAACCTTGGTTATGCCCTCTATAACGGTGAGGGTATCGACAAGGACTATGCCACAGCTGCCATGTGGTTCAAAAGGGCTGCCCGCAAGGGATTTGCCAAGGCGCAGTATAACCTGGCCTACTGCTATATGTATGGTCGTGGTGTGCCTATCGACTATGACAAGGCACTGCAAAACCTGACCGATGCCGCGAACAACGGTAACCAGAACGCACAGCTTACATTGGCTGAGTGCTATGAGAAAGGCGTGCTGGTGATGCAGGACAAGAAGATGAGTCAGCTATGGAAGGACAAAGCGGCAGGTAAGCATACGGCTGCCATACCGATGCAGGAGGTGGCAGAAGTGAAACCTGCGCCAGCGCCAGCACCTGCTCCAAAGCCTACTCCCAAACCTGTAGAGCAGCCAGTGGAACAACCTGTTGTTGCTCAGCAGCCACAGCCCGCTCAGCCGCAACCAGCTGTCAGTGGCCGTCCAGTTCCGCCTGAAGTGCGAATCCTGTTCCCCGAAGATCAGAGTCCTTTCCATACGGATGTCATCAAGTTGCGCTATCAGCTGCTCGCACAAGGTTTGGAAGCCAGTACGCGTATCACGGTAATGGTGGATGGACAGAAGCAGCCAGCCGATCGTGCTGTACGTGCTGCGAATACCGTTGAGGTGGATCTGCCCAATCGCGACTGTACCGTTACCATCTATGCACAGAACGAGAACGGTAACAGTGAGCCTGCTAGCATCCGTCTGATCCGCGAAAAGCAGGTGGCTGAACTGCCGCGACTCTTTGCGGTGGCCATCGGTGTAGGGGATTACAATGATCCAGAACTGCCGAAACTGAAATATACCACGAAGGATGCGCGCGACTTCTCCAAGGCGATCAGTACCAAGAAGGATTATCCCTATCAGGATGTGCAGGTGAAGACCATCTGCGACGAGGAGGCTACGCGTGAGGATTTCTACGAGGCTATGGAATGGCTCAAACAGGAGTCATCACCTACGGATGTGTGCATCTTCTTCTATGCCGGTCATGGCTATCGTGACGAGAAAGACCGTTTCTATTTCATGAACTATGGCAGTAGCACATCGAAGCTATATAACTGCTTCTCGAGTAACGACTTCCGTCAGGCAGTGGAGGATATCAATGGGAAGCTCATCGTGTTTGTGGATGCCTGCTATTCGGGTGCCCTGATGGGCGGAAACCGCTCGGCTGCCAGTAACCATTTCGTGGAACAGCTGAGGCGTACCAAGAACGGTATGGTTATGTATGCCTCGAGTGCCAGTGATACAAAGTCGAAAGAGAACGAGGACTGGAAGAACGGTGCGTTCACCAAAGCCTTGGTGGATGCCTTCAATGGGGCTGCGCGAACGGATGGTGATATCGGACTATCTACCCAGCAACTGGATCAGTATCTCTATAAGGAGGTGAGAAGGTTGACGGATTTCAAGCAGACGCCCATTTTCATGAATCCCAATGGTATGGAGCCGTTCGAGCTATTTACTTACGAGAAATAATCAACAATAATAAAGACAAAAACGCATGACGATGAAAACGAAAACATGTAGCGCAAAGCGCTTGATGATAGTGTTGTTCGCACTGATGACCGCCTCGATGGCTAGTGCAGCTGATTACCTGGTGTATTCTGTGGTGGGTACGGCTAAGATCTACGAGGGATCCAAGACTGTTGCCCTGAATGCCCGTAAGACGCTCACCTCTGCCAGTAAATTAGTGATCGGGAAGGAGAGTGCAGTGACGGTAATCGACGAGGTGAACAGTAAGATGTACTCCTTCACTACAGAGGGAACAAACACCGTTGGCTCCTTGCTGAAGGCTGCCAAGGCTCCCAAGAACCTGTCGAAGCAGTACCTGAGCTATATGGTGAAGCAGCTGTTCTCAAAAGAGAGCAAGAACCTCTCGCACCCCAGTGCCTATATGCAGGCCACGGCTACCTCGTATCGTGCCACAGCCCGCGATTCGTTCCTGCTGAACCGTTTGGCTAGCATGGCTGAGTTGACGGCCTCGGTAGAGAGCAGTCTGATACAGCCCAAGAACCTCTTGTCATCAGATATGGATGTACGCTTTGATCTTGTTTCCTGCGAGACGGGCGAGCCCATCAATCCCGAGGTGGATGTGTTCACCAACTGCTATGTGAGGGTGACGAACAGAACGGAGGAACCCTTGTATGTGAACGTGCTGGATATCGATGAGCGCGGAAACAAATACCTGGTGCTGCCTGTGGATGAGGCGGCAACATGTGCCCACCTGCTGGTACCTGCCGGTTGTACGGTGGCGTTCAAGTCGGAGCCATTCGAGTTCTCTGAGGCTAACTCGCGTGAGACCTTCCTGCTGGTAGCTACTGAGGAACCAGTTGACTTCAGTATCCTGATGAGTCCGATTCGCGGTAATGGCGGTGATCAGATGAAATCGGGCATCTATCGTGTTTCTTATCTGACGAAATAAATGAAAGGATTGGAAATGCTTAATAGGAAAACACTACGCTTAACATTCTTCCTGACTGCCTTCCTGACAACAGTTTCAGTGGGTGCTCAGGATCGCGACAAGGTGAGTGCCGACACACTGCTCTATGAGCAGTTGTGCGCCAACCATGTAACTGAGAATTACCATGCTCCCTATACCGTGAACAAAAGGGATCTGCAATCCACAGCAGAACGTGGTATCTATATCGTTAAGGGGAAGTCGTTCCAGGTGAAATCACTCACATCAGATTTCTACGTCCGCGAGAACAAAGGATCTTATGAGCCCATCTTCGACAAGAAGTATCCCGTGGAGTCGTTTACGAATATCCTGCTGAACCGCATCAAGCAGAACAATCTGAAGATCGAGATCACCCAGCATATGTACGGACATATTAAGAAGGTGCCCGTGCAGAACATGCAGAATATCTACGACCTGCTGGCAAGGAATATGGATATCTACTGTAGTGTGACATCCATCACCAAGGAGAAGATGGAGGCTACACTGGTGTTCCACCACCGCAAGCTGAACTTCATCCATATGTTTATCGTCTCTGTGCCCACAGACGATCTGTTTGAAGAGGGTGGGGTGGTGACGGCCAAGCTCTACGGGAATATCCCCCAGAGCAATATCCGTACGTTGTTTGGAAAATATAAGGAATAATAAAACATAGATATGAACATGACTAAGAATGTGATGATAAGGTCATTCATGGCGGTTGTACTGCTCATGATGACCACCGTGGCCTGGGCAGACGGGGCTACCTTCAAGATCAACGAGGGGGTAGTGGATGCTGCTACGAAGGCCAAGATGGAGAGTAATGTCACGCTGATGATGTCCCTCTTCAAGACGGCTGCCGACGAGCAGCAGAAGAAGCTGAAGATGTCGAAGGACAACTTCACGCCTGAGGCTATCAGGGATGTGGAACTGATGTGGAAGACCAGTGCGATGAGCTGTCCGCCAGTAAGTATCATGAGTCGTTGTCTGAAAACTTCCACGGGCTATCAGGTGCGTGGCATTCCCGTGGATATGGTGGAGGCCGACCAGGAGGAGTCACGACAGGAACTGACGGTTGACTTCACACCCGACGGTCGTATATCTGGCGTGAGCATCTCGATCGACCTTCAGCGCTATGAGGAGATCATGGGACAGAAGGAGAGTGATCTTGACTATGCCCGCCGACAGATTATTGTTGACTTCGTGGAGAACTTCCGCACGGCGTATAACCGTAAGGATATCGACCTGCTGAACAGCGTGTTTTCCGACAAGGCGCTGATCATCACGGGTAAGATTGTGAAGGAGAAACCTAACAGTGATCTCACCCGCATGACGCTCAATAATAATAAGGTGGTGTATATCAAGCAGTCGAAGGAGCAGTATATCACCAATCTGACACGTGTGTTCAAGAACACGAAGTATATCAACGTAAAGTTCGATGAGATTGAGGTGGTGCAGCACCCGAAATATGATGATGTGTATGGTGTGACACTGAAGCAGTACTGGCACACTTCGGGCTATAGCGACGAGGGTTATCTGTTCCTGATGATCGATTTCCGTGATGCTGATAACCCATTGATTCAGGTGCGTACCTGGCAGCCGTACAAAAATGCGGAGGGACAGGTGGTTACCAAACGTGAGGATGTGTTCCACCTGGGATCTTTCAGAATCGTCAGATAAAAAATGTTCCCATGCTGGGAACAGAGAGTTTCTAGCATGGAAACAAGTAGTTCCCAACGTGGGAATAAGTTGTTCCCAGCTTGGGAATAAGAACAAATAGTAATGGCTCCCATATGTTAACAAAAACAATTGGGAACCATTATTGTTTGTCTTTAGCTGTTAATAGCCAAAGGCCTTTTGTTAGAAGGCGAAGCCGATACCCAGACTGAAGCAATGCTGACCGAGGAAGTCCTTCAGTACATTGTTCAGGGCGAAGCGGTAGTTGTATGCTACGCGGGCTGCGAAGAAGCTATACTTCACGCAAAGACCGATCTCTGGGTTCACTGACACGGCAGCATTGAACTTCTGACCGTCTTCCAAGTCGATATCTTGCACATTGGCCTCCTTGTTGGGATAACCATGCTTGTCGGGATGTGAGTTCTTGTCTATGGTCTCATAATCTCCATAGAAGCCCTTCATGGTAACGCCAGGACCGAAGGTAATCCAGATGGGTACCTTTTCCGATTTCACAATATGCTTGGTCCAACCCACACCGAAGTTCACCTCTGGGTGATCAGGAATGGCGTTGCCTGAATTACTCTGAATGGCACTGAAGGCCTTGGAGTTCACGTTCAGGTGCAGATAGACACCACCCTTGGTCTGGTTGTAACGACCGTAATGGATACCAATAGGTGCTCCGTCCATCCACTCATAGGTAACAACGCTAGCGTGCTCTTCCTTGGCAGTGAGGTAGTTGGTAATACTGTTCAGACGCTCCGTAGAGGTCTTGGCCTCGGGACAGCCATTCTCAACTACACGCTGATAAAGGGCACGGGCCTTCTCATACAAACGGTTGTCGAAATAAGCCTCCGCCTGCTTGAACGTCACGGCACACTCTGAAGCGTAACGCTCATTACACTCCTTGAACTTCTGCACCGCATACGCATCATACGAGTTGATCTGCACGATGTTGTTATAGATCTCTGCCGCAGCACTGTAGTCGAGCATACGATACAAGATGTCAGCATCACTGCGTAGTTTGATCAGCGAATCAACCTTGGCGATGTTCGCATTGTTCTCCTTCTCATCGCAATCCGAGCACTGCTTAGCCACATTGAACTGGTTGAGCGCCTCCTCGTAGTTGGCATTCTGAATCTCTCGGACACCCATGTTACGGTGACCGCGATAGCAACCTGCATCTACCATCGAGTTCGGGTCGTAGATCTTGAACGTGCGCAGCTGCTTCGGCTCCAGGTCGAGCGGGATGTCGAGGGGATTGAACCCCGGGGCGGTTACGGTGATGACACGACCGCGATACCTCGGACCTGCTGGGAATTCAATGAAATACACGGAATCCGTTCCCTGAAGCTCGGTACTGAAGAGGTCAACCGACTTATCCATCGTTGAGGAGAACTGCAAAGGAATGGTGTGGTTACACCTGATTTCCACAGCAGCCTTCTCGCCTTCGCTCGAATAGACGGCATTGGCTTGCGAGAGATCATCTACTTCGAGTACCCCTTGTGCCCTGACTGCGACTGCCGTCACAACAAGCAGGAGTAATAGGAATGTTTTCTTTATCATAACGATATCTAGTATTTGAATTTTCGACTTGCTCATGACTTAGTAAGATGGTGAAATAGTTAGATCGGTAATGAATCCTTCACTTTCATCAACGTCTACTGAATAATCCTCGAACGTACCGAATGAACTACCCCAAAACCAAAAAACCATGTTGACGCCAGGCTTGGCTATATAATAAAAGTAGTTTTTTCCAGTATTATACGGAATAGGACAATTCTCTTCTTCTTCGTTGTTAAAGTATGTCCTGCTGTCCAAAGAGGCAATATCTTCAATGTATTCTTGGTTTAGTCCGTCATAATAATCTAGCCTTACCAATCCCATCTGATGCTCAAGTGTAAACGAAACAGAAGCGTTCTCATTATTGACATCTCCCCTGCCAACCATTAAGTCGCTGGCATTGAAGTCAGGCAATGTACTTTGGTCTAATCGCGGTTCCCAATTAGATATCACGTCCCAAAAGAACTCCACTGCCATGTCTTCCCAACTATCAACATCTCCAACCAATGATTCTTGATAGGGATAATAGGCAAAATAAGTGCATTTGCTTGAATAGAATACCTTTTTCGACTCATCGGCAAGAACCCACTCATACTGAGGGTCATTCTCTGTACCGACATTCTTACAAGTATAGGGGATATTCTCATAGATGAGTTCCCTCAATCCATAATCATCCTCATATACTGCAAAGATACCAATCTTATCACCATCTTCAAAATGGGTAGCAACACCGTTGACAGAAGCACGCGTGGAAATGGAGGAAGGATGGTTTACTATCACTCGTAGTTCGGGCAGTGTTCCCTCTTTCACCTGCTCCATTTCGTCTTGGGAACAGGCTGCAAGCAGGATGACGGTCATGCTCATGATGAGATAATATATCTTATTCATTATTCTCATATCTTCCTTTTATTGATGTATTCTCCAGTCGTTTACAGAGACAGGATCTATTGGTGCTCCCATCTCATTAACAAATCCGTCAACTGTGAGTTCCTTGTTCCTGATGGTGATATTGAAGGTGTTCAATGTTCCTGGATCGAAGGGATATGGGCCTTCAGGATTATAGTCATATATTCCTCCAATGTAAGAGTAGTTTGATCTGTCTGACAGGGTGATGGTAATAGCGAAAGACTCGATGGGAGAGGGTATGAGAATCGCTGAATAGGAAGCATCATACCCAGTAACCGTACTTACCTTGCAGGGAGTAATAGTCGTTGCATAATCGTAATCAACATCGAAATAACCATGATTAGGGTCAGCATCTTCATCATCTTCTTCAACGAAAGGCTCTGTGAAGGTTGCCTGATGATATATTAGGATTTGGTTATTCCTATCTCCTAATTCCACACTACTAATTTCTGCCTCCTCATCACATTTGATGTTGATGTTCACACGAGCCATCTGATGATAGAAAGTCAGTTCGGGTGTTGCTGTCTTTCTGATCGTGGTGCTTGGGGCATAGAGGAAGTCGCTGTTGTAGAAATCCTGTTCTTCACTTTGGTCTAACTCAACAGTAATTGTGCCATCCAAGGAATTAATTTCTTTCTTGGCAAAACTCCAAGCGGTAACGGTTATTGAAGATCCTCCAAAATCTTCCCAGTAGAACGTGTTGCTCACATCAATACCTACGGCCTTCGGAGAGCCATCATCGTCAAAAGTAACCTTATATTGCTTGACATCCTCTCCCACCTTCACAAATATATAGTCGTCCTCAGACCATGAATTGTCCGGGATGGCACGCGTCTCTTGATAACCCATACTAACCTGGAAAGCCAGTTCGTGACGGGTGAAAGAGTCATCTTCCTCTGTTGTACAAGCAGAGAAGAATAACGCGCCTATGGCTATGATGAGAAGTTTGCTCAGCTTCATATCTTGTTTACTTATTACATCCTGTAAGCATCTCCGTCGGTTTCGCCAACATTATCCCAATCTGTAATAGTGATCTTGTCAATGGTAATATCCGACTTCCTAACCGTTAGGTTATATGTATAGGCTTTTCCTCCTGCAAATGCCACTTCATTAACTGTGTTTGGAATTATATAGCTATAGCTATGTTGTCCAGTGGTGCTAATCATGATAAACTGAGAACCTGCCGAAATTGCTTGCGGTATAATGATAGCACTCAAACCTTCAAATCCGTTTTGTGATGATGTCAGAGTTCCCATAGTAACATAGGGCGATGCTGCTTCTGCTTGGCTTGTGGCACCTACTACATCACCTGTCTTAACATTAAAGGTGGCTTTATTCGTATTTGTATAGATTATTACCGTTGCATCTTTAAGTTCATCTGGATCGACTCCGTCGCCCGCTTTGACGGTAACGTTAATCTTCGACAGGCAATGACTGAACTGCAAGGTAACTTCGTCGGTGGTTCGATATACAACCTTATCATCAGTAGTAGGAAAACCGATCATCAAATCACTGGCTTTGTAACTGGCAGAATCACTTTGATTACTTTGTACTGCGAATTCCTCTTCTTGTTCTATATCCGTTATATTTTCACCTGCTGCATAGGGATAGACGGCATAGATTGTGACACCGTTACCGTTCTGGGGGTAATACTGAGTATCCTGAGTGGTAAGAGATTTATCATCTCCGAATATATATTTCAATGGTTGGGGGTAAAATACGGAAGGTGTACCTGAGGTGTTCTCATTGATAAACACAGCCATTTCTGCCCCACTTTCAAACTCTGTTGACTGGATTCCCTGAGCAGCACGGGTTTGTACCAACAGGGTGGAATTCAGTTTGATCTCGCACTTCCCAATCTGCTCAAACTCTTCATTACTGCTGCATGCTGCCAATGCTACGACAGCGGATGCAAGAAATATGTATTTCTTCATAATCAGTGTTTTTAATGGTGATTACATGGCATTACCGTTCTCGCCTCCGTCGTTACCCTCAGCCCAGTCTTCAATGCTGGCATTTACGCTCAAAGAGGTCTTATTGATGGTGATGTCGTACTTGTATTTGTTGCCGGGAACGAACGACTGTGATTTAGCGGCGCTGTTTACAGCCCACTTGTAATCACCTGCTCCAGGAATACTGAAGGTCAGGATCATGCCTTCTGTCGTATCGGCAGGCAGAAGGATGGCCTCGCTAGAAGTTCCGTCGTTGGATGTATATAGGGTGATGTCGTATGCCGAGTTGGATGTTGCAACAATATCACCGTTGTTAATGACATCACAAGTGCCAGTGGTAGGTTGTCCACTGATGGTCACTGTCATGCCAGCCAACTGGTCAGCAGTGATTCCATCACCAGGCCTCATGGTGAGGGCAATCTTCACCAGCTTGTGGGTGAATTCGAGAGAGGCCACAGGACTAACCTTGCTCACACCATCTACCGGGGTAGCCACAAGCAAGTCGATAGCCTCTTGGTTGTCTTGGTTCCTGACATCAATAGAGTAGGTTCCCGAAGCGGCTGAGTCCGTGTAGGGATAATAGGCTGCAATGATGAAATCGCCACCATCGTAAGGCAGCATGATAGTTTTTTCTTCTTCGGTGGGTAAGAATTCACCATTGCCATCTGTCGTTACGTAACTCATGTTACTGTACTCCTGTGTGGTTCCCTTCAAGGCGAAAACACCAATTTGGTCACCTTCAGTCCATTTGGCATTCACAGCACGCGTGTTGATGGAAGTAACAATTTGAAGTTCCACAGGCTGTTGGTTCTCCGTGTTCTGCTCATCCTCACTACTACTGCAAGAAGAGAACAGTACGGCGGTCATCATGGCACAAACGAATGTTGCCATGTAGATGCTTGAGATAAGGATTCTTTTCATTTTCATATTGTTTTTGTTGTTATCGTTTTCTTATACCTTATTATTTATATTGCGGTTAGGACTATTTGATTTCATGATGTCCCTCATCAATCACATGCCAGTCGATGATGGATGTACGGATTCCAGATTCTGTCTTGATAAAGTAGTCGAGTTCCACCTTTGTTGCATCTTCCTTCCTACTGATATTATCTAGGATGTTTTCCAGATCAATGGTCATGGTAGCCTCCGTGCCATCACTATAGGTGATGTGCAACTCCATGGGTTGGGTGGAGGAGTGGATGATATCGATGATGCGGATGGTACAGGTATAAGTGGGCACTGACTGTCCCTGCAGTTCTTCCTCCTTTCCGTTGTAAGGGGTATAGGTTAGGGTGAGGGGTAGGGTGATGACACTGTTGTAGTCGGAAACCACCTGACCGTTGGTAATATCAACAGACTGTGCAATACCATCGATAGAGCCTGTAATATTCGTTATATACTGCTCATCGCCGGGCCACATATAGATGCTCACCGTTACTTCATGTACCAACTGGCGCATAACGAGGTTTACATAGGTAGTGTCACTACGCATCACCTTGGCCTCTTCGGTGTTGGAAACCATCAGCATACCTGGGGTGCGCAACAGGGTTCCATCGGGCTCGTTGTCGACAGTGGCCACATTGTTCTCTATCTGGATACCTTGTGGGTCGTAGTAGGCAAAGACGTTGTAGGTCTCGGGGTGCATGTGACGCAGGATGTTGGTAACACCTCCCACTGAATAAGTGTCCTCATTCAGCATGAGATAATAGTTGTCTGCGGGTGCTACGCCCATATCGGTACGACTCCAGTCGGTATTGACTATCATGGTTCCCAGTTTCCACTCATCGGGATTGAAGTATTCGGGATCATCGTCAGGCAATAAAAGGAGCCTATCTTTGACGCATGATGCCAAAAGGAGCATCATGGCCATACCCATGAATATGTATAAGATATGCCTTTTCATTGCTTCGTCTTGTTTAAGAAATCCCACACAATAGCTACCGACAACTTATTGATGCCAATGTAGTTCGTATTACTGTCACCAGTCTTGTAACGTACGCCATCAATGGTCTTGTACTTCTCGATGGTAGCATGCGTAAAACCGAGTCCTCCACCAAAATCAATGAAGAACTTCTTGTTGTGCAGACGGAGACGGTAACCTGCTGTAATACCGCCACCCATATAGTCGCCCTGACGACCTCTTTCGGTGAGTCCGAAGTTATACTGTCCACCATGCACCATGATACCTGCATACCAGGGACGTTGTGTGGACATATATCCCATATAATGCCGGATTTCCCCAGCAAACTCCTTTTGGGCAAAACGACGGTTGTTGTCATTCCAGCTCCAACGGGTATAGGTAGCATTCGCCAGAACACTCCATTCCTTGTTCAACTGCCACTCAATGCCGACATCCGGAGTGAGGGTAGCCCAACGTAGCATGTTGGCACGTAAGAGGATGGATTCTTCCTTGTCTTGAGCACGCACGCAACAACACCACAGCATCATGAATGCTGTGAGCATAATACCCTTGTACATGCGCCGTCTAACTATTCTATCCACCGGTTAGTTCAATTCGTTAGTTTTTGACTATGATAGTAGTTTATTCGACGCAAAGATAGTATAAAAAAATGAAAGTAAGAAGAAAATAGTATTTTTTTTGTAAGAATAGACAATGATTTGGTATATAATCCGTCAAAACGCTATCAATTTATTCTCCCACATACAGCATGGGACAAGAGACGAGCGATACGGTGGTGGTGCCGTCGAGTGTCATCTGTCTAGGCAGCAGATAGAATGCAATGGCTTTATCTACAATAAAATACTGTCCTTGAGCATAATAATATTGGTAGTTGTGATATAGGGAGGAAGTAAAAGTAAGAGTTACCTCATGTGTTTTATCCTCGTAGTTGACATTGAATGTGAAGTTGTCCAACGGGACCGGATAATAAGCGTAATACTGCGAACTTGTGGTCTTTACAAGTACGACTTTAATATCGAAAGCCTGTGCATCTAAAGCGGCTACGGCCTCTTTCACCTTATCGTTCCCACTAATGGCGTTGGCCAACAGTTTCACGGGGAAGTACATATGGGCGATGGAGTCTGTATCTGTTAATCTGAGGGGGACATTTAATACCGAGTCGCGTTTAATACCACTCTCGGCAGATTGGTCTACATATTGGATGTAGAAGGTTCCGTTGTAGTCACCCTTCATCTGTCTCAGGATTTGCGCTGCTTCAGCACTGGTGTAAACGTTACTCTCTAGGTCTTGATCATCGCCGAGGCATGCAGTCATGCAACAGGCACAAGCACTGACAATCATCAGTGTGAAGAATCTTGTTATCTTTTTCATCTTTCTAAAATTGTTACTTATTTATATAATAAATGCAAGATTCTGGAAATCTTGCATGGAAAGGATGACTTTTTTTATTTTTTTCTCTGTTAACGACAGTAATGACCTTTATCTGCCTCAGATTCGCTTACTTTCTCCGCGTAGGAGGTTCATGAACTCCTCACGCGTTTTGGCTTGGTTGAATGCGCCACTGAAGTCACTGGTTGTCGTGATGGCATTCTGTTTCTCCACGCCCCGCATCTGCATGCACATGTGTTTGGCTTCAATCACTACCATGACACCAAGCGGACGGAGTGTCTGCTGGATGCAGTCCTTGATCTGCTGGGTAAGTCGTTCCTGTACTTGCAGACGGTGACTGTAGATGTCCACAACACGGGCGATTTTTGATAATCCGGTGATGTATCCGTTGGGAATGTATGCAACATGCACCTTTCCGTAGAACGGCAGCATGTGGTGCTCACAGAGGGAGAAGAAGTCGATGTCCTTAACAATTACCATCTGGTTGTATTTCTCCTCGAACAGTGCATCGGTGAGCACCTTGTTGGCATCTTGTTCATATCCCCGGGTCAGAATCTGCATAGCCTTTGCCACGCGGAGGGGAGTCTTTTGCAACCCTTCGCGTTCCGTATCCTCTCCCAGCAATTCCAGGATGCCCTTATAATGAGCAGCGAGTTCCTCGAGTCCTTCTCTGTATTCTGTTTCCGGATTCATGGTTAATTCTGTACGGTAATCTTACCCTTGACGACACAAGCCTGCTTGTATCCCATGGCTTTTACTTTTTTGCAATAGTTGTTGGCTTCGTTGAAGGTACGGTAGTTACCCATGCGGCAGATCCAACGCGGTGAATAGAAGTGCGTATAGATCGGCTGGTCTGGGAAGGCGGCTTTCAGTTTGTCGCGTATCTGCTCTGCCTGAACGCGGTCATTACGGGTGTTGCCTCCAGAGAAGACCTGTACACGGTAGCCATCTACCTTGTAGCTATTCTTCATCACCTTCTTACGGGTGTCGATGACAGGGATCTCCAGTTCACTCTCCTCCTTTTCCTTCTTTTCCTTTTCTGCCAGCAGTCGGGCCTTTTCGCGTTCCTTCTCAGCAGCCAGTCTAGCAGCTTCTTCCTTTTCCTTGGCTGCAGCTGCTGCGGCAGCAGCGGCCTTTTCTTCCTCCAGCTTCTTGGCAGCGAGGGCGGCAGCACCGTTTACCAGGTCGGAAATCTCCTTGCTCTCGGTCACGGTAACTGTTCCTTGTCCTTGCTGTTTCTTCTGCAGTTCGTCAAGGAAATTCTGTGCGCTGGCTGTAGAAGCAGCGCACAGAATGAGTAGTATGGTTATTAGTTTCTTCATTTTGTTTATTTCCAAGCGTCGATGATTCCCTTGAAATCAGCCGCCTTCAATGATGCACCGCCGATGAGGCCGCCATCGATATCGGGCTTGGCGAACAGTTCGGGAGCGTTGCTTGCCTTGCAGCTACCGCCATAGAGGATGGTTGTGTCGTCTGCTACAGCCTGTCCGTATTTCTCAGCAATGATGCTGCGGATATAGGCATGGATCTCTTCAGCCTGATCGCTGGTGGCAGTCTTACCTGTTCCGATGGCCCAGATGGGTTCGTATGCGATAACGATCTTGCGGAAGTCCTCCTCAGAGAGGTTAAATACGCTTCCTTCGAGTTCAGCCTTTACAACCTCGTTCTGCTTGCCAGCTTCGCGCTCTTCCAGACTCTCACCGATGCAGAAGATCACCTTCAGACCGTTCTTCTGTGCCAGAAGCACCTTCTCTTTCAGGATCTCAGGAGTCTCTTTGTAGTATTCGCGACGCTCAGAGTGTCCAAGGATCACATACTGGGCTCCAGTGCTCTTGATCATCTCTGCTGAAACCTCACCAGTAAAAGCACCCTTCTCCTTGTCTGCGCAGTTCTCTGCACCCAGACCGATGATGTCCTGGTCGAGGAACTGTGCGATAGAAGCCAAATGGATGAACGGTGTGCAGATTACAACGCCGCAGTTTGGTTTATCAGCTTTCAGTGTCTCATTCAGCTCTTTTGCCAGAGCGATACCCTCTTGCAGGTTCATGTTCATTTTCCAGTTACCTGCTACGATTTTCTTTCTCATTTTTCTTTTATTATGTTTGTAATGGGTTATTCTTGATTTTCTTTTGATCCATTTCGTCCATGCCCAGAGTCTGTCTGCCAGAGTCAGCAGGAAGAGCGGTAAGGCGAATCCCATGAGTATGCCCAGAATCTTTCTCGGCGCGGAGTCTTTCGATGGATGTCCGATGTCGAGTTTCTCCAGCGGTTGTGTGGCAAGTGCCGATTCGATGACCGGCAGTCTGTTATGGCTCCATTTCCGTACCACGGTCCCGTCTTTGATCAGCATCAGTCCTGGATTACTGCGAATCATGGTTTTGAGCGTGATCTCATCCATGGTATAGAAGTGGTATTCTGCCCCTGTCAGTTCCCTCCAACGGGCCACGGCCTTCTCGTTACTGGCAGTGAGACCGTAGAACGGATATCCGTTTGCCTGCGCGTATTCGTACAACTGGTCGATCTCACCAAAGTTTGTGTCGCTGGCATCCTCTAGATGGGGTGAGATGAGCAGGAAGGTATAGTCTTTGTTGCTTAGGACCTCTTCCGTGATATCCTCTCCAGAGTCCATCGAGATGATGGAGAAGTCGTGTATAGGCGGCACATATCCTTCTTTCTTCAGTACGCTCTTGCTGTCGATGAACGTCCATGTGGAGTCGGGATAGTTCTCGAGTGTGAACGTTTCCCTCTTGCCATCTTTCTCCATGATGAAGGTTGTCTCGAACTCCGGCTGCTCTGCATCCTCGGGTATTTTCATGCCTTCTGGGATGTTGGCTCCTACATGATAGGGCCGGAAGTCAAAGAGCGGCAGGTCGTAGAGGCACCAGATGCTTGACAGGATGATGAAAATGGCCGTATAGTTCTTCACGATCCATTGGTTGCTCTTGCTGATGAACCTCACCATCGAAAGCGGTTTCCATGCCATGAATCCCGCACAAGCCAGAAGCGCCACGTTCTTCAACAGCGTCTGTCCGTTAGTCAGATGTACTGCATCGCCGAAGCAGCCGCAGTCGGTTATCGGGTTGGCTACCCATAGCCAGAAGGTAACAAGAGTCATGATGACCATGAAGCCCACTGCTACACGACTCATCACTCTTCTGTTGATGGCGAAGAGCAGCATCATTCCTGTGTAGAACTCCACTGCCGACAGCAATACCGAGATGCCCAGCGTCACGATGGGCGGAACGATCCCTTCACAGCCGAGGGCCTGAAGGTAGTCGTTAATCTTGTACTGCGTGCCTAGCGGATCGATGGCTTTCACGAATCCGGAGAAGATGAAGGTCAGTGCCACGATGAAACGGCAGACATTCACTCCTATCGAAATCCACTTAGCCTTCATTCCTCACCTTTTAGTTTGATGGCTCCGAACACGGCGTAGTTGATGATATCCATATAGTTGGCATCAATGCCCTCGCTCACCAGCGTGGCACCTGCGATGTCCTCGATTTCCTTTACGCGTTGTATCTTTGTCAGGATGAAGTCGGTATAGCTGCTTACGCGCATTGAACGCCATGCCTCATCATAGTCGTGGTTCTTCTTGAGCATCAGTTCCAGCGCCTCATTGGCATAGCGGTCGTAGAGCACCATGGCCTCATCGGGAGTCATATCTACAGTATCTACATAGTTGCGATCAAGCTGGATCAGTCCTACGATACCGTAGTTGATGAGAGCGATGAACTCAGGTCGGATACCTTCGCCCACCAGTGATTCTTTCTTGATTTCCAACGACCGAATACGCTTAGCCTTGATGAACAGCTGGTCGGTGAGCGATGATGGACGCAAGATGCGCCACGAAGCTCCGTAGTCGTGCAACTTTTTCTCAAAGAGCGTGCGGCATTCAGCCATCACGTTTTTGAACTGTTCCTCTGTCTTATTAGTATTCTTCGACATGACTCATCTTATAAAGATGGTGCAAAGTTACGAATTAAAATTGAAACGGCAAAGACAATTACCTATTTTATCTCTTTCCTGCGGCGGTAGTGTCTTTGGCAGACGTGTTTTTCTCGTTCCATAAGGCCATTTCCGACTGTCGTTTGCGGATATACTTGATCTTGGCGCAGAGCATGTCAAACTGTGTTTTCAAAGAGTCGCGATGCATCCGCATACGGGTCACTGCACGTAACTGCTCCGCTGTGGCTGTTCCGGCATCATGTGCCACTTGTGCCTCGTGTTTCATCTGATTGTATTTCCTGTTCACTATTTGTATCTCCTTATCGAGCTCTTCCACTTCCTTTTGGGACGCTTTAAGGACGGAGTCTTGCTTGTGAATCAGTGCTTCTTTGCGCTGACGTATCTCTTCCTGCAATTTGGTATGCTTTGATTCACAGTTAATTAGCAGAAGTAATAGTGTAAATAATATGAACAGTCGGGTTCTCATTTATGTAATTTTGCTGCAAAGTTACGAAAAAACGAGAGCAATGCAAAAGAAAAATCGTTTTTTTCTTTTCATTGCCGAGTGCATTGTAAGTTCGGCGCAGCCAAAGATACTAAAAAACGAGTGCAATGCAAAATAAATTCATCTGTTTTTATTGCCGAGACGGAGTGTTTTCGCGGATTTAATCCCCTCGTTTTTTGGTTTTTCGCTCACTTATTCGTACCTTTGCACACCCATACGAAGCGAAGTGATGAAGCTATATAGTGACAAAGAATTAGCACAGATCCTTGATCAGGAGATTTTCCACCAGATCTCTGCCATAGCCGACAAGCTGGGCGTGGAATGTTATGTCGTGGGCGGATATGTCCGTGATATCTTCCTCGAACGGCCATCTAACGATATTGATGTCGTGGTTGTGGGCAGTGGGATTGCTGTGGCTCAGGCCTTGAAGAAGGAACTGGGCAGGAAGGCGTATCTGAGTGTCTTCAAGAACTTCGGTACGGCACAGGTAAAGATTAGAGGTAAAGAGCAAGAAGAGATTGAGGTGGAGTTTGTGGGGGCCCGAAAAGAGAGCTATAGTCACGACTCGCGCAAACCGGTGGTGGAAGATGGCACATTGGAAGATGATCAGTGCCGACGCGACTTCACCATCAATGCCTTGGCCATCTGCTTGAATCATGATCGTTTTGGTGAACTAGTAGATCCCTTTGATGGCATATACGACTTGGAAGATGGTCTGATACGTACACCTTTGGATCCCGATATTACCTTCTCTGACGATCCATTGCGTATGCTTCGTTGTGTACGTTTTGCCACGCAATTGCGATTTGATATTGAGCAAGAGACGAAAGAGGCGCTCCGTCGCAATGCCCAACGACTGAAGATTATCAGCGGAGAACGCATTGCTGAAGAGTTGAACAAGATTCTCTTGGCTGCTCATCCTAGTATCGGACTGTTGGAATTGCATGATAGCGGACTCCTCCAGTTGATTCTTCCAGAACTGTCAGCACTCGACATTGTGGAGACTCGCAACGGTAGAGCGCATAAGAACAACTTCTACCATACCTTGGAAGTACTGGAAAACGTTTGTAAGACGGATCAATCACAGCTTTGGCTGCGTTGGGCGACACTGTTGCACGACATCGGTAAGACCAAGAGCAAACGATGGGATGGTAAGCAGGGATGGACCTTCCATAACCATAACTTCATCGGGGCTAAGATGGTGCCTGAGATATTCAGACGACTGAAACTGCCGTTGGATGCGAAGATGAAATATGTACAGAAACTGGTTGACCTGCATATGCGCCCCATCGTGATTGCTGATGAGGAGGTGACAGATAGTGCGGTGCGCCGACTGATGAACGATGCTGGTGATGACATAGACGACTTGATGCTGCTCTGCGAAGCGGATATCACCAGTAAGAACGAGGTGCGCAAGAAACGCTTCCTGGAGAACTTCAGAATCGTCAGGGAAAAACTCACCGATCTGAAGGAAAAGGATTACAAGCGTTTGCTGCAGCCTGTCATCGACGGGAATGAGATTATGGAAATCTTCCACCTCCAGCCTTCTCCTGCTGTAGGAACACTGAAGCAATTCTTGAAAGATGCCGTGCTCGACAATCAGGTTCCAAACGAACGGGAACCGTTGATGGAACTGTTGATGGCAAAGGCTAAGGAATTAGGTTTGGTGCCTTAACATTTGTTGCAAATATTCGTTAATATTTGCCAATAATGTCATATCTTTTACGCATGCTTAATAATAATGTGTAACTTTGCAATTTGAAAAAACCGAAAGGTGAACATTAGTTTTCAGGAAAAGTAGGTTTGAAAATATTAATAAATAATAAATAGGTATGAAAAGAAACAAGATTTTAATGGTTGTGGCTATGGCTGTTGCCCTGGTCTCTTGTGGAGGCAAGGGAGGCGGTATGCCAAACTTTGGTGACAATGAGTTCCCGGTGCAGTCGGCACAGACAAAAGATGCATCGATGCAGACTACCTATCCCGCTACCATCAAGGGTGTGCAGGATGTGGAGATTCGTCCGAAGGCTTCAGGATTCATTACACGTGTTTGTGTAAAAGAAGGTCAGTCAGTAGGTGTCGGCCAGCTGCTGTTCGTCATCGACAACGAGACCTATCAGGCAGCCGTTCGTCAGGCTCAGGCTTCTGTGAATACAGCTACCGCCCAGTGCAACACAGCAAAGCTTACCTACGAGAACAACCAGAAACTGTTTGAGCAGAACGTGATCGGACAATATGAGCTAGAGTCGGCTAAGAATACTTATGCCAGCGCTCAGGCACAGCTGTCATTGGCCAAGGCTACCTTGGCATCTGCCAAAGAGCAGCTGAGCTTCTGCTTCGTGAAGAGTCCTGCTGCAGGTGTTATCGCCAGTCTGCCCTACAAGGTGGGAGCCATGGTGAGCGCATCTAGCGTACCCGCTCTTACAACCGTATCTAACATCAGTAGTATGGAGGTGTATTTCTCCATGACTGAGAAAGATATGCTGGAGCTGAGCAAGACTGCCGGTGGTACACAGGCTGCCATCAATTCCATTCCTTCCGTACGCCTCCAGTTGGCCGATGGTACCGTGTATGGTCATGAGGGTAAGGTTACCAAGGCCAGCGGTGTGATTGATGCTTCTACCGGTTCTGTACAGTTGATTGCTCACTTCCCGAACCCCGAGCGCTTACTGAAGAGCGGTGGTAGCGGTTCCATTATCATTTCCAAGAACGACAATTCTGCCATCATCATCCCGCAGTCATGCGTATCTGAGGTGCAGGATAAGAAGTTCGTTTATGTGCTGGGCAAGGACAACAAGGTGAAATATACGGAGATTACCGTGGATCCTCAGACAGATGGTCTGAACTTCATCGTTCGCAGCGGTCTGAAACCTGGTGATAAGTACGTTACCAACGGTATCACCAAGCTGTCTGACGGTATGGAAATTGTTCCCATCACGCCTGAGCAGTATCAGAAGAAGATTGAAGATGCCACCCAGATTAATGCCGGCGGCTCTGCCAAGGGCTTCGTGGACGCGATGAAAGGGAAGTAAAGTTCAGTATAGTTCATAGATCATAGTTCATAGTTATATGACATTTACGACATTTATCAAACGCCCGGTACTCTCCACGGTGATTTCCATCGTGATTGTGCTTTTGGGTTTTATCGGACTGACCACGCTGCCTATTGAGCAGTATCCGGACATTGCGCCGCCTACCGTTGTGGTCTTCACCAGCTATCCTGGTGCCGATGCAGAGACAGTAAAGAATTCCGTGCTCGTCCCACTGGAGGAGAGCATCAATGGTGTGGAGGGTATGGACTACCTCTCCTCATCAGCTGGTTCAGGTTCTGCCAGCATACAAGTGTTGTTCCGTCAGGGTATGAATGCCGATATGTGTGCGGTGAACGTTCAGAACCGTGTACAGCAGGCTCAGGCCTTGCTGCCGGCTGAGGTTACCCGTATCGGTGTGACGGTGATGAAGCGTCAGACCTCACAGGTGATGATGTTCACACTGACCTCCGATGGTCGTTACGACGACAAGTTCCTGACGAACTACTCCAACATCAACATCATTCCCGCCATCAAGCGTATCCAGGGTGTGGGTGACGTACAGAGCCCGGGTGTGAAAACCTACTCTATGCGTATTTGGCTGAAGCCTGAAGTGATGAAGCAGTATAACCTGATGCCGAGTGACATCAGTGGTGTACTGGCTGAGCAGAATATCGAGGCTGCTCCTGGTACCTTCGGTGAGCAGTCGAACGTGGCCTATGAGTACGCCATGCGTTATACTGGTCGTTTGAAGACAGAAGAGGAGTTCGGTAACATCGTTATCTCCAGCGACTCTAACGGTAATACGCTGAAACTGAAGGATGTGGCGAGAATCGAGTTGGGTGGTTTGCAGTACAGTGTAGCCATGAAGAACAACAACATCCCTTCTGTGATGGGTATGGTGCAGCAGATTGCCGGTTCTAACGCCAATGAGATTGCCAAGCAGGTGAAGGCCGAGCTGAAGGAGCAGGCTAAGCTGTTCCCGCCGGGAATGACCTACAAAATCAACTACGACGTAACCGAGTTCCTCTATGCTTCTATCGAGGAGGTGGTGTTCACGCTGGTTATGACGCTGATCCTGGTGTTCCTCGTGGTGTATGTGTTCCTGCAGGATTTCCGTTCTACGCTTATTCCGTTGATTGCTGTACCGGTGTCTTTGATTGGTACGTTCTTCTTCCTGAAGATCTTCGGCTTCTCTATCAACCTGCTTACGCTGTCGGCCTTGCTTCTGGCTATCGCCATCGTGGTGGATGATGCCATCGTGGTGGTGGAGGCGGTACATGCCAAGCTGGATCAGGGATACAAGAGCTCACTTACAGCTTCTATCGATGCCATGAACGAGATCTCGGGCGCCATCATTTCTATTACCCTTGTGATGGCCTCGGTGTTCATTCCCGTGTCGTTCATCGGTGGTACAAGTGGTACGTTCTATAGAGAGTTCGGTGTTACTATGGCGGTGTCAATCTTCATCTCGGCTTTGAACGCCTTGACATTGTCACCTGCCCTTTGTGCCATTTTCTTGAAGCCGCACGATGAAAACGGTAATGAAGTGAAGATGTCACGCATCGACCGCTTCCATGCTTCGTTCAATACCGCATACGAGAAGGTGCTGGGCAAATATAAGAACGGCGTACAGAAACTGGTGCGCAAGCCGTTAGCCATCGGTATTGCCGTTATCCTCGGTATTGCCGTGTTGGCCACTACGATGCTCACCACCAAGACAGGTCTGGTACCGAGTGAGGATACCGGTACGCTATTTTGTACCGTTTCTATGCCACCTGCAACCTCTGTGGCAAGAACACGTCAGATCATAGATCAGGTTGACTCGATGCTGGCTACGAACCCAGCCATCCAAAGTCGTGAGCAGATCCAGGGATATAACTTCATCGCTGGTTCCGGTTCCGACCAGGCAACGTTCATCCTCAAGTTGAAACCGTTCTCTGAGCGACAGAAAGGATTCTGGTGGAAGCTCTCAGGATTGTGGCAGGGTGATGGTATCTACCGCTTCCTCGTGAATCCGTATGATGCCAACTCTGTGTTGGGATTGATCTATAAGCAGACAGCTGCCATCAAGGATGCACAGGTGCTGGCGTTCGCACCGCCAATGATTCCTGGCTTCTCGGCCAGCAGTGGTGTGTCGCTGGTGATGCAGGACCGTACCGGTGGTAATCTGAACCGTTTCTTCGAAGTTACTAAGGAGTATTTGGCTGAACTGAACAAGCGTCCTGAGATCCAGGCTGCACAAACCAGCTACAACCCGAACTATCCTCAGTATATGATTCATGTGGATGTGCCTAAGTGTAAGCAGGCAGGCATCTCACCGTCAACCATCCTCAGTACACTGCAGGGTTACTATGGTGGTCTGTATGCTTCTAACTTCAATGCCTATGGTAAGCTCTACCGTGTGATGGTACAGGGTGATCCTTCCACACGAATGACACCTGAGAGTCTGGCCAGTGTGTATGTACGCACCCCGAACGGTATGTCACCGATCTTGGAGTATTGTGAGCTGGAGCGCGTGTATGGTCCTTCGAACATCAACCGTTTCAACCTCTTCACCTCCATCAACGTGACAGCTACCGTGGCCGACGGCTATTCTTCCGGTGAGGCGATCAAGGCTTGTCAGGAGGTAGCTTCGCAGTATCTGCCCGCTGGTTATACCTATGATTATTCAGGTCTGACCCGTTCAGAGGCTGCTTCCAGCAATTCAACAGCATTGATCTTCGTACTCTGCTTCATCTTCATCTACCTGATCTTGAGTGCTCAGTACGAGAGTTATATCCTGCCGCTGGCTGTGGTGCTCTCCGTACCTTTCGGTCTGGCAGGCGCCTTCCTCTTCACGCAGTTGTTCGGTCACTCGAACGATATCTACATGCAGATCTCATTGATTATGTTGATCGGTCTGTTGGCCAAGAACGCCATCTTGATTGTGCAGTTCGCCTTGGAGCGCCGCGAAACAGGTATGGCCATCTCATGGTCGGCCGTGCTGGGTGCTGCTGCCCGTCTGCGTCCTATCCTCATGACCTCTCTCGCTATGATCGTAGGTCTGTTGCCAATGATGTTCGCTTCAGGTGTGGGTAAGAATGGTAATCAGACGCTGGGTGCAGCCGCTGTGGGCGGTATGCTCATCGGTACGCTGCTCCAGATCTTTGTGGTGCCCACCTTGTTCGTAATCTTCCAGAATCTGCAGGAAAAGATCTCCCCGATGAAGTTCGACGATGAGGAGAGTCCTGATGTGGCTGCCGAGTTGGCACAGTATGCGCATTCTAAACCTGTGGATTACGAATTGGAGAAATAAAAGGATATGAATATGAAGAAGATAGTAATATTGTCGTTTGCAGCCCTGCTGTTGTCGGGTTGCGGACTCTATACCAAATATGAGCGCCCTGACGTGAATACCGAAGGCTTGGTTCGCGACCCGCTGAACCCCAACGATACACTTTCTTTAGGAAAAATCGTTGATGGACAATGGACAGCGGTGAGTGGTCAGGATGAGAACTTCGGTAATATGCCATGGCGCAGCGTGTTCACTGATCCGAAACTTCAGGAACTGATCCAGCAGGGTCTGGATAAGAATGCCAACCTGCTGAATGCCGCCCTCAACGTGAAGATGGTGGAGGAACAGCTGAAGGTAGCGAAGCTCGCCTTTGTGCCGGGCTTCACCTTCACTCCGCAGGGTACCATCTCTTCATGGGATGGAAAGACCACCAAGGCATACTCACTGCCCGTGACTGCCTCATGGAGTGTTGACCTCTTTGGAAACCTGCTGAACCAGAAGCGTAGTGCACAGATGGCTTTGCTGGCCACTAAAGACTATCAAGTGGTGGTGAAGACAAATCTCATCAGCAATATCGCGAATCTCTATTATACGCTGCTGATGCTCGACCGTCAGGTGGAGATTGTCAATAACATGAGCGATCTCACCAAAGACACCTGGGAGAAGATGAAGGTCATGAAGGAGACGAAGATCGGCTATCGTTCCACAGCTGTGCAGAGCGCTGAGGCGAACTACTATTCAGTAGAGGCCCAGAAGACTGATTTGATGCGACAAATCCGCGAGATGGAGAACTCTCTCTCCTTACTCATTGGACAGCCGGCGCAGACTATCGCCCGTGGTACCTTGGAGGAGCAGTCGCTGCCTACCAATCTTTCTACTGGCGTGGGTATCCAGATGCTGAACAACCGTGCTGACGTACACGCTGCCGAGATGCAACTAGCAGGATGCTTCTACGACATCAACACGGCCCGTAGTCGTTTCTATCCCAGCATCACAATCACAGGAACAGGAAGCTTCACCAACAACAATGGATTGGTGAACCCTGGTAAGATCCTGTTGAGTGCTGTAGGTAGTCTGGTACAGCCCATCTTCCAGCATGGACAGATTGTTGCCGGACTGAAAGTGGCGAAGATGCAGTATGAGCAGGCCTTTAATACTTGGCAACAGAGCGTGCTCGCTGCAGGTAGTGAGGTGAGCAACGCCCTCGTACTCTACAACTCCAGTGCAGAGAAGAGTGCCATCGAGGCCAAGCAGATCGAGGTACTGCAGAAGAATGTGGAGGATACCAGAGCCTTGATGGCTAGCAGTAGCACCACCTATCTCGAAGTAATCCAGGCCCAGAGCAGTCTGCTCAGTGCCCAACTCTCGAAGGTTGCCGACGACTTCCATAAGATGCAGGCTGTAGTGAACTTGTATCAGGCGTTGGGAGGTGGCGCAGAGTAAATTTTAAAATTTAAGATTATGGCAAGCGAAATTAGTCCTAAAGCCGAGATCAGTCCCAAGGCTCAAATCGGCGACAACTGTAAGATATTCCCCTTCGTGTATATTGAGGACGATGTGGTGATCGGCGACAACTGTATCATCTTCCCCTTCGTGAGCATCCTCAATGGTACACGCATGGGCAGTGGTAACAAGATCCATCAGGGATCGGTCATTGCAGCCCTCCCGCAGGATTTTGATTTCCGTGGTGAGAAAACAGAATGTGTGATTGGCAACAATAACATCATCCGTGAGAATGTGGTGATCAACCGCGCCACCCATACAGGTGGTCAGACCGTCATAGGCAGTGATAACGTGCTGATGGAAGGAGCCCATATCAGTCATGATACCAAGGTGGCCGATCGTTGTGTGTTCGGTTACGGTACGAAGATTGCAGGCGACTGCGAGATTGGTAATGGCGTAATCTTCTCTTCGAGCGTGATTGAGAATGCTGCAACACGAGTAGGGGATGGAGCGATGATCCAGGCTGGTACAACCTTCTCAAAGGATGTTCCTCCATACATAATCGCCGGCGGTACTCCTGTTGGCTACAATGGTGTGAATCAGACCATGTGCAAGAGCAATGGCGTCAGTGAGAAGGTGCTGAAGCATATTGCCAATGCCTATCGATTGGTGTTCCATGGTCAGACCAGTCTTTTCGATGCCCTCATCCAGATCAAGGAGCAGGTGCCCGACAGTCCTGAGATTCGTAATATCATCCAGTTCTTGGATTCCTCAAAGAAAGGAATCATCACCAAGATCTGATGCATCTGGAATAGAAAAAGAAAACCTGACTTCCACATCGGTGTGAGTCAGGTTTTTCTTGTTTAATAACTAGCTGTACAGGGAATGCCCGCTGCAATCACCTTGTCGCGGATACGGTCGAGTTCCTCCTTCGTGGCTTTCCGCAGGTTATGGTCGGGTGTCTCCCGGTCGATGGTATAGATCATCACCTGCTGTGGAGCAATGGCCTTGATCGTCTCCAGCCATGGTGTAACATACTCATCCCCCGTATTATCTACATTCACACGTTTCGTTCCTGTGATTCCTTGTTCCACTGTCTTCTCACCCTTCATAAACATCGTTTGGATGATGAGATGACCATTGAACTGTTTCATGTGTTCGATGATCTGCTGTACATCGTACTGACCCGTGGGGCGGTCAACCGTTTGGATATACTCAGGATTCACGGTGTCCAGCTTCAGGATGTTGTTGTCAACGCGCATCAGGGCGGCATGAACCTCAGGCTTGTGGATCATCGTACTGTTACTCAGCACAGAAACCTTAGCGTTCGGGAAATACTTGTCGCGCAGCTGCAGCGTGTCATTGATGATCTTGGGGAACTGCGGATTGGCGGTAGGCTCTCCGTTGCCCGCAAAGGTGAGTACATCGGGTGCCGGACCGTTTTCCTTCATATCCTGCAGACGTCTCTCCAGAGCTTCCCTCACCTCCTTTCGCGTAGGCATCTTCCTTCGTGGACGGTGGTCGGCATTGAATCCGCACTCACAGTAGATGCAGTCGAAGGTGCACACCTTACCGTCTGATGGTAGGAGGTTGATACCAAGGGAAACGCCGAGTCGGCGACTTTGTACGGGTCCAAATATCGGACCAGGATAGATAATCGTTGACATAATTGATGCAAAGGTACGGATAAGTGAGCAAAATGCAAAAAGAAAGTTTACTTTTCTTTTCATTTTCGAGCGAAAGTACCTTCGGCGTAGCCAAAGATACAGATAAGTGAGCACAAAACAAAATAAACTTAGGTTTATTTGGCTCTTCACTCGTTTTTTCGTATCTTTGGCTACGCCGAACTTACAATGCACTCGGCAATGAAAAGAAAAACTGTTTTTTCTTTTGCATTGCACTCGTTTTTTTGTAACTTTGCAGGCAGTTAGTTGTATACAACCTTTCTACAATGGGAAAGAAACGAACGAAAACCCGCGACCACAAAGGATTGCAGGCTATTACTCTATGTATAAGTACGGCGATGGTGCTCATTCTCTTGGGCATGGTCGTTTTCTCCGTACTCACAGCCAAGAACCTTTCTACTTATGTTAAAGAGAATCTGACCGTAACGATGATGCTGTCAGAGGACATGACAAATCCGGAAGCCCTGCGTCTGTGCAGGACCCTGAAGACGCGTCCCTATGTCAGCGGTCTTACGTTCATCAGCAAGGAACAGGTGCTCGAGGAACAGAAACAGGAGCTGGGCGTGGATCCGAGTGAGTTTGCTGGAGGTAACCCCTATACCAGTAGTATCGAGTTGCGGTTAGCTGCCGACTATGCCAACCAGGACTCGCTGAAGTGGATCTCCAAGGAACTGAAGAAGAACACCCAGGTGCAGGAGTTGGAATACCCATTGGACCTGATCAACGATGTGAACCGTACCTTGAACAAAACCAATCTGGTGCTTCTGGTTCTGGCTATACTGCTCACCATCGTTTCCTTCTCGCTGATCAATAACTCTGTGAAACTAGGCATTTATGCCCGTCGTTTCTCCATTCACACCATGAAACTGGTGGGTGCCTCCTGGGGCTTCATCCGTCGCCCGTTCATGAAGAAGGCCTTCTTTATCGGCGTTTGTGCCGCACTGATTGCCATCATCGTACTGGGTGTCGGCATCTATGTGCTCTACACCTATGAGCCTGGAGTACTGGCAGTCATTACTCCTGAGGTAATGATCATCACTGCAGTTACCGTATTGGTGTTTGGTATTCTCATCACCCTGCTCTGCTCGTATTTCTCAGTGAACAGGTTCCTGAAGATGAAGGCAGGGGAATTGTATAAGATATAATTGAAAATTGAATATATGGACAAGAGAAATTTTGCTTTCGACCGCATGAATTATATCCTGCTGGCAGTAGGAGTGGCTGTGGTTATCCTCGGCTTTATCTTGATGAGCGGCAGCGGTTCAACGATGGAGTCGTTTAATCCAGAGATATTCAGTGCCATGCATATCAAGGTGGCACCCGTGGTGACATTCCTCGGATTCGTATCAATCGTATATGCCATCATGCATAAGCCGAAAGATGGACTTAAAAAATAAGGATGCTGGGAAATGACACTCATTGAGACTATCATCATCGCTATCGTAGAGGGACTCACGGAGTTTCTTCCAGTCTCTTCCACAGGACACATGATTATTACCCAGAACCTGTTGGGCGTTACTGATCGTATGCAGGATGATCCTACAATGGCCGCCTTTGTGCATGCGTTCACGTTCATCATCCAGTTTGGAGCCATTCTCTCTGTGGTTTGTCTCTATTGGAACCGTTTCTTCCGCATAGACCATTCACCGGCTCCCGAAGGGGTTTCGGTATTAGGACGACTGAAACACAAGTTCAATTTTTACTGGTTGCTTATCGTGGGTGTTATTCCCGCAGTGGTCATTGGTCTTGTAGCAAAGAAATCCGGATTACTCGACTGGTTGCTCGACAGTGTACTCGTGGTGGCTATCATGCTCGTGTTGGGCGGTGTCTTTATGCTCTATTGCGACAAGATTTTCAACAAACCCGACGAAAAACGGGAGGTGACAGAGCGGAGCGCCTTTAATATTGGTCTGTTCCAATGTATCTCCGTCATTCCCGGTGTGTCTCGTTCGATGGCGACCATCGTCGGCGGTATGGCTCAGGGTCTTACCCGCCGTCGTGCTGCAGAGTTCTCTTTCTTCTTGGCAGTTCCTACGATGGCTGGTGCTACCGTGCTCGACCTCTTCGACCTAATGAAAGAGGGTGGGGCATGGGCAACTACGAGTAACATTACCATGCTTATCGTGGGCTGTGTGGTGGCCTTTATCGTTGCCTTGCTTGCCATGAAGTGGTTCGTGAACTTTGTTTCAAAATACGGATTCAAGGCCTTCGGTATCTATCGTATCATCGTTGGTCTGATCATTCTCGTCCTTATCTTTTCGGGACATTCACTCTCAATGGTTGACTGATGAATTTTAGAGAAGGAGTTATCTTGAGCATCGATAAGCCCTATGCCATGTCAAGCTTCGGCGCATTGGCACATATCCGCTATCTGCTGACGAAGAAGATGCGGTACAAGGTGAAGATCGGTCATGCGGGAACACTGGATCCGTTAGCCACAGGGGTGCTGATACTCTGTACTGGGAAGAAGACCAAAGAGATAGAAACGCTGCAGGCACATACCAAGGAATATGTGGCCACCTTGCAGTTAGGTGCATCAACCGCCAGTCACGACATGGAGCATCCTGTGGATGAGGTGTTCCCCACGGAGCAGATCACACGGGAGCGGGTAGAACAAGTACTCACCTCGTTCGTGGGCGATGTAGAACAGGTGCCGCCCATATATAGCGCCGTCTGTGTGAACGGCAAACGAGCCTACCAACTCAGTCGTAAGGGAAAGGATTTTGAGATCAAGGCCAAGACGGTGCATATCGAGGAAATCGAACTGTTGCACTTCGACGAGGAGATGATGCAGATGAGCATCCGGGTGGTATGCGGAAAAGGAACATACATCCGTTCACTGGCCCGCGATATCGGTGAGGCGCTCGACTCTGCCGCCTATCTCACCTCCCTCTGCAGGACAAGGGTAGGGGATGTACAACTGGCACAATGCATTACGCTGGAACAGTTTCCACAATGGCTGGAACAGCAGGATCTTGTTGAATTAAAGAATTAAAGAACCATACAATATGAAGTTATCACAGTTTAAGTTTAAGCTACCAGAGGAGCAGATCGCACTGAACCCGCCGTATCATCGGGATGAGTGCCGACTGATGGTCCTCCATCGTAAGTCGCAGACCATCGAAATGTACAAAAAGGACGAGAACGGTGAACCCTTGAAAGATGAGGAGGGTAATCCTATCTTTCTGGATTTCCGTCATGTACTGGAGTATTTCGATGAGGGCGATGTCTTTGTGTTCAACGATACAAAGGTGTTCCCCGCCCGTCTGTATGGAACGAAGGAGAAGACCGACGCGAAGATCGAGGTGTTCCTGCTGAGGGAACTCAATAAGGAGATGCGCCTGTGGGATGTGCTCGTGGAACCTGCACGTAAGATCCGTATCGGTAACAAGCTGTTCTTCGATGACAGTGGTACAATGGTGGCCGAGGTGATTGACAACACCACCAGTAGAGGGCGTACCTTGCGATTCCTCTACGACTGTCCTCACGAGGAGTTCAAACGCGAGCTCTATGCGCTCGGAGAAGCCCCGCTGCCACATTATATCGTTGACCGTCGTCAGGCAACCGAAGAGGATCTGGAGGACTTCCAGTGCATCTATGCCAAGAACGAAGGTGCTGTAACGGCTCCGGCCAGCGGTCTGCACTTCTCGCGCGAGATGCTGAAACGCATGGAGATCAAAGGTATCGAGTTTGCTTATATCACCCTGCACTGTGCTCTGGGCAACTTCCACGACATTGAGGTGGAGGATCTGACCAAGCACAAGATGGATTCTGAGCAGATGTTCGTGGAGAAGGAAGCTTGCGATATCGTGAACAACGCCAAGCAGAAGGGATTCCATGTATGCGCCGTAGGTACCAGCGTGGTGAAGGCTACTGAGACCGCTGTAGGTACTGATAAGATGCTGAAGGAATACGAGGGATGGACCAACAAGTTTATCTTCCCGCCTTATGAGTTTGGTGTGGCCGACTGCATGATTGCCAACTTCTATCACCCGCTGTCAACCCTCCTCATGGAAACGGCTGCCTTTGGTGGCTACGACCTGGTGATGGAGGCATACAACAAGGCAGTGAAGAACGGCTACCGCTTCGGATGCTATGGTGATGCCATGTTGATTCTGGACGATTAAGCAAATTGAAAATTGAGAATTGAGCGAAGGCAGAACTAAACACCGGGTATTCTTAGGTCTTGGCAGTAACTTGGGCGAACGCCAAGCGAACATTGAACGGGCCATTGAATTGATTAGCGAGCGGGTGGGGGAGGTAATCCGTCGCTCGTCGTTTATCGAGACCGAACCGTGGGGCTTCGAGTCGGAGAATAAGTTCCTCAACGGCGTCATCCTCTGCGATACCACCTTTACACCCCGCCAGGTGTTGCGCAAGACCCAGAAGATTGAGCGTGACATGGGGCGCAAAAAGAAAACGAGTTCTCTACAATATTCAGATCGTCCCATTGACATTGATATCCTGCTCTATGATGATCTCACGGTGGATGAACCCGATCTGAAGATCCCCCATCCGCGGATGCAGGAACGTGAGTTCGTGATGATACCGCTTAAAGAAATTGGAGATTGAGAATTAGACTCTCAATCTCCAATTTGTTTTTCCTCCTTCCTTTGAGCTACCTGCATTCAGCTCAATCCTTCTCTCACTTAATCACGACCTTGAATTTCATTCGAGCTCGTTCCCGTTCGGAAGGATTTGAGCAAGCTCAATCCTTCTCTCACTTAATCACGACCTTTTTACCTTTATAGATATAGATGCCTGAAGCTGTGGGCTTACTATTGAATTGTACACCTTCGAGAGAGTACCATGCCTCGCTGACTTGATTGTTGAAAGGCAGAGCCTCGCCCGTGGTAATTCCTTGCGGAATATCGTCGATGCAAATCATGAAATGAGCATTTGCGTTCTGCTCAATGATGTTCGTATAGCCCAAGTAAGCCCTATAGGGAGGTACTTCTTTGCCGTTATACTTGAAGAACCCCACTTCTCCATTTTTATTATGTCCGAGCGTGAGTACGCCACCCGTTTGGGAGTCTTCCTGATACACAGGAACACCCCAATTCCTGGTTCCTTGTTCAGTCTGACCGATATACGATCCGACAAGCTTGTTCTTATACTTGTCCAGTTCGGGCAATGTACCGTCATAGTTCAGCAGCTTATACAACCCAGGTTCTTCAGCATGAATCACCACCGGTGTGGTGATAGGAATTTTCCTGCCGATACTGTTCAATATAACCATTTCCTCGCCTTCCTCAATCAACGTGTTAATATCCATTGGCGCCACATAGGCGGTGAGACCTTCTGGAAGCAAGGTGGGGAAGCCGATATAGAGCGTAGCCCAGCCACCTTCCGTTACAGTGAGCGGGTAATAGATATGAAGTTTACCCTTGTCATAATACTCATCACCCCAGAAGGAATCTGCAACATACTGATCGAAGAGGATATGCATATCCTGGGAACCATTCTTGTCGTACGATCCGTCGTTCACATAGACATCCATCATCTCACCATTATTCTCATGGACAATCGGAATCGGATTGTTGCCCTCTGGAACAACCATGTTCCCTTCCGGCAGGCAGTTGTCGATGTAGATATTCCTCAGGCTCGGAATCTTGTAGAACGCATAGTCGTCCATGATGTCAAACTGAGTACTGATGGTGGCATCTGCCTCTCCGCGTCCTGGAGGATAGACCACGAGATGTTTCCCATAGTTGTCAACGTCAAAGAGGGAACCATCGATACTCTCCATCGTTTTATGCTTGGGATTGACCAGCACGTCCTTGATGCCCGAACCGTAGAGACCTCCCATATTCATGGTTGTGAAGGTAGCGGGTACAGTTATCTCCTCCAAGTTGGAACAACCGTTGAAAGCGTTGGTGTCAATGGTCTTGAGCTTCTTCGGCAGTTGCAATTCACTAAGCTGGTCTAAGCCGGAAAGCATTCCTTCTTCAAGGGTCGTGGTGGAAGTGAAATAGCGGAATTCGGGGAACCATTGCAGTCCCGTGGCGTTGCTGTTGAACGTTGCAAAATCATTCTTCGAGGCCTCCACCAACTCACGCAACGTGAGGATGTTGTTATTATCCTTATCAAAAGCGGCCTCGGCTGCCGTCTGAGCAACAGTATCCTTGAAGCGGAACTGGGTAAGTCCACTGCGAAGATTCAGCGGCAGGATGCGCATGGCACGTGTACACTGACTCTCCACGTTCATTGCCTGGGCAATGAGTATCTCCACATCATCACCAGTCTCTTTCACTATTGATGCGGCTCCACAGTCGTTAATGACATCTATATAGGTCTGGTCGTGGAGTGCACTCCATGTAACATCTTCCGTAGGGAACTCGAAGATGTAGTTCACATTACCGGCCCAGTCATCATTCAAAAAATGAGAATCAAAAAATGGATCATCATTGTCAATACCATCAAAGAGCACTGGCATGGCGAGCAGTTTACCATAAGGTGTATTGGCAAAGGTCTTCAACATGGGATAGCACTCAGCTTGCTGCTGCCATTTTCCCTTGCCTTCATAGAGCTTCCGAGAGAGGATCTGTTTCGTTGTCAAGGCAAAATCCCTAACGGTTCGAGGTAATTCCATCATCTGTGCATCATAATAGCAGTCGGTTATATAGTCCGTGTCAGTGATTCCTTCGCAGTACAAAGAACAGTCATCCACTCTTCCTGTGGAGAAACACCGTTCCATGACATCCAAAGAAACTTTGCCCACAACACCTCCGCTACAATTGCTATTGATCTCTTTTTCAGGCCATCCTGGCCAACTAACATGTACACAACTGAAGATGTCTGCGATGGATATTTTGTCAGCTTCGGCATTACCGCATAAACCTCCTCGATCGGCATATGACACCACATTACCGTGCATCAGGCAGTTACTGACAGAAGCCCCATCTTTCATACTGCCGCACAGCAAACCTACATTGATACCTTCGTGCTTAGAATCCACTTCCACATGACTATCCACAATAGCAAGGTTTTCCACTGAACCGTAGAGGTTGGCAAATAGACCGAATGACAGATTTTGAGCAGTAGAAACCTTATTCACATATAGGCCGTAAATAGTCTTACCGTTACCGTCGAGATTCGCTTTGAGGTCAGAGGGGTTCCAATTCTTCGCATCGGTACGTGGTGTACCGTCTTTTTGCAGCAGATGAGTGTTGATGAAGATATCATTAGCCAGCTTTAGATAAACGCCCGATTGATTATACTTATTTGAGTGAGTAGCAGAATATAGTTGATCGGCATTATGAATCATATAGGGATCCTCTTTCGAGCCATCACCACCCTCAAATGCTTCGTTTGTGGCTTGAGTCCATTCCTGACCATAGGTAATGTCCAGATGCACCTTGCGCTGTAGTCCGTTCCATTTGATGGTGACCACCACTTCGCCTGGGTCAAGCGGATAGAGATGCTTGTCGACTACCTTCACGCACTCTAAGTTGTCAGGTACGGTGAATACGGCCTTTCGCTCGCCGGTGACGTTGTTGGTGTAATCCTCAATGGTGAAGTCGATAGTGACGTCGCTGGCCGAGTATAGAGCTTTTTTGTCATTGGTGATGTAGAACAAGAGGTCACAAAGCACATAGTTATCAGTAAAGCACATCTCGACATTGTCTTCAGTCAATGCTGCCGGAGCAGGATTTGCCAAAGTGCCACGTCCTCCACCCCAGCTGATACCGTAGGAACCATAGTAACCTTCAGTGTTATTTGGCCACGTGCCGCTATATGTATCCAGAGTACCATAGAGTCCTGTCTGACTACCTAATGTCTTTCCCATACCGTTGGACTGCAAATTGCACATCATCGTGCTGTAGTAGAAGACAAATCCCCACAGATTAGAGAAATTGTTATCATTGATATAAGAAGTACGCCCTAAGATAGTACCATAATAGTTCGACGATTTAGGCTTGGCCATCGTACCGCAGAAGAAATCGCTGCTACCTCCATCTGCCAGCCAAATGTTATTATCCTTGTATTGGCGATATTGTTCCAGATGGCCGATGATACCTCCTGCATTGATAGCATCGCGAGCATCTATGTAAGAGGAACTGACATTGTTGACCAAGTTTAGATTCATGAAGTTTCCGTTACTAACGTAGCAATAGCCTATCATGCCGCCTAAAGTATAGCCTCCAGAAATAGTCACCGTAGTAGCGCAGTACTTGACGTTGAAGTCATTACCTTGGTTGACAGTTTGCCTCATAGTGCCAATAAGCCCACCCGTCAATGCATGAGATCCAGCATCAACCTTGATATCACCCGAAGCGGAGCAATATTTCATAGGTCCTCCCCCCATATAGCCGACGACACCACCGATATGGCTATTATTGCTGGTTGACATGTTGGAAATGGTCATGTCGGTGATAGCATGGCAGTCGAGAATCGTCCCGTAGCTCTCCCCAAAGACGCCGCCGGCAGATACCGTACTAGAACCGTTACCGGTGAGAATAATCTCTGTCCTAGCCACACAACTCTGTACTCTTCCGTGTTCTCCTAGATAAACATCTGAATTATTTACACCTATCAGACCGCCAATGTTCACGTCGCTGGAACTGTTGACGGCTGCCGTGATATAACCTTGGACAGTGCAATTCCTGATGTTACACATATCCATTTTACCGCACAGCAACCCAACCGAGTACGCCCCACTAATGTCACTGACAGTTATTTCACCCTCCTCTATTTTGATACCATCAATAGTGCCAGTAACATAACCGAAGAGTCCGAAGCAACTGGTGGTTTCTGTGCTATTCGCCTTGATCATCAAGTCCTCAATGACATAACCGTCAGGATTTGTCAGCGTTCCCATGAAGGGTTTTTCTTTACTGATGCCGATAGGCACCCATAGTAAACGCTTACCATCTACGCGCTGATTCAGGTTGATATTACCAGCTAACTGATAGTACTTTCCTTCCTTGCTTGCACCATTGTTCACTTCATAGGCCAGTTGTGCAAGTTGTTTGCTTGACGAGATGAGATAGGGACTACCCTGGGAGCCATTGCCCTGGGTGATGGCTTCGCGGCAATCCGTTTCGTACCACGTAGGTCCGTCGAAACCTGCCACTGCGGTGTAGGCAAAGGCCTTTGTCATCACAAGAGCCAGCGTGAGGCTCAAAAAGATCAGTCTTTTCATTGTTTGATGTATTTAAGTATCTCGGATCCGTCACTGATGAGATAAAGGGTATTGGCCTTCAGTGGCACGAACACCTCACTACCAGAATCCTTTTTGTTATAAACTTGTAAACCACTCACAGTAAAGATGCGCAGGTGCGAGCCCTTCTTGAGGCCGCTGATGCGTATGCCGCCGTCGGCGTCCTTGACAGTGAACGACACCTTGTTGGGCTTGTCGTCCCTGAGGATCTGTTCCACAACGGTAGGATCGCTATGGGGCAGCAGGGTGATATAGTGTGCGTTATTACCGCACTTGTTCATGATCAGTGTCTCCTCGGGATTCTCTGATTCCTCCTTACTGAGCACATGTGCATTCAGGTAAGCACGTAATGGCTCCCGGATGCCTGCCACCTTCACGGTAGTGTAAGCCTTGCGCTGTCCGCCAATCTCAGAGAAGTCCTCGGTTGTTACGATGTTCACAGCATCGTCAAGCAATGGTTCCGTCAGACTGGAATGTGCAAAGATGCCCACCATCACTACATTCTGTGGTGACAAGCCACGTACAGAGTGGTCGATCAGCTCTACCACGAAGTTGTTTACTCCATTCTCCACGCTATGACCGATCAGCTTGCACTCGATGTCCTCCATGGCCACATTTGACATTGACTTCGACTTCACCTCTCGGTGCATACTGATGCCACGAGTCGGATTCACATTTGTCTTGAACACGTTATCGTAATCCACGGTCACATCACTGGTGATATAGCCATCGAAGTCCTCGCTGATGGGATAGTTCACCACGAAGGTTCGTACCTGGAGTGGTGGAACGTATGAGTCAGCGATGACGAACTCACTGTCGTTGATGTTAGCTCTCACCTCCTTGATGGCCGAAGTACCCGTGTTGCGAACCTCCAGGTTCAGCGGCAGGAATCTGCTGGAGAGGAGGGCCTGACGCGGATAGGACAGGTCGTATTCGAAACTGTTGGTGAAGTATTTCTCGTTGCTCATGATGACGGCAGCACCCGTCTCAATGTCCGAGAGCGAATATACCACCTTGATACGCGCATCATCGAGGAAGCCGTCAAAGTCGGTCAAGATCAGACTATCACGTTCGCAGCCCACCGTAATGGGTGCCGTGATGCGCGGTTCCGGCTGCAGACTGATACGTGATGCATTGAGCATCTGTCGCATCTCCTCTGTATTGGTATCCTCTTCACCGCCATTGTGTGCCACGTTGTTCATCTCTGTCCAGAGGATGGCAAAGTCATCCAGATCTTCGGCAGCCCTGTCACATACAATCTTCACGCGGTTCGGTGAACAGTAGTTTGCGCCCACGTCACTGCCGGCGATACCATTACCTTGTCCGCTCATGGCGAGCGTCTTCACGAAGATATCGCGGGTGGAGTCGTTCTTCTCATAGAGCATGGCGATGACACTGTGCTTACCCACGCGGTTCATGAAGAAGTGCAGCGGGTTAAGCGGGTCGGACGTGATACGCACGCTTTGATTTTGGGCATCGACAGAAACATAATTGAAGTGTCGTTTGATACGAAGTGAATCAAGTGGGTAGTCAGTGATCCTGGCACCTACCAATACGGTATCGTTACGCATAATCAAATCATATTCTGAGGCCACATGGTCCTCGTCAAGACTAAATAGTCTGATCGGATCGCTCCACGCCTTTCCATCAAAGATGGAGAGCACCAGATTACCACGCAGCGAACTATTATAGAGCGTATCGTTAGCCACGGTCTGCGTCTGGGTAAACAGAGTGCCTCGCTGCCATACGCAGGCAGCCTTACCGTCTTCCTGGATGGTCACAACAGGCTTGTTGTCAGCGGTTCCGTCATCAGCAGTGATCTTACTGTTCTCCCACTTTCCTGTTGATACGTTCTTGATACGTGCAGAGAGACTTGTATGGGCAGAGATCTCATTGTTCACATCCATGGCATTGTCCGATTGCACCTCACTATCGCTGACCTTCCTGCCCACTTCCTCAAAGACCACGATTTCATGATCACCGCGCTTTGAGCGCATGTGACGGGTACTGACAGTCTCCGTCTGCGACAGGTCGATCTTGGTATTATCACTTGTATTGAGCAGCGTCACACTGTCGTCGTTATAATCAGCGGGATCCTTCAGGTCGTTATACACCACATGGTTGCCGTCGAGGAAGTGTGGATTGGCATCTGCGGCCACATCGCTGACAAGTGTCTGACCGAAAGTTGAAGCTCCGAGTGTCGGCAACCTGCGGTAGCTGTTTGCCACGCTTCTGGTACCGCTCTTGGTGAGCCAGTAGGGGTAATCTTTGTGGAATGGGTTATGATCGTTATCGGGGAACAGCCATTTCTTACCGAAGGTGACACCAGCTCTACCCGACCAGTTGAAAAGGAAGGTATGTATGTTGGCATAGGCTTCCACGCCACCCGCTACGAGGATGTAGGCACCTAAGTCGGGAGCCTGCGCATCGAATGGTCCTGCCATACCGATACCTGCACCGAACTTGATACCGCCCCTGACACCAGCAGCGAACGAGAATATCGGGTTACCTGGTGTGGAGAACTCAGCCCATGCACCTACCTTTACCTTACCCGTGAGGTTACCGTAATAGCCCCAACTGTCGGAACTGAAGGTAGCACCCTTTGTGTCGTACATCTTGATGCCCGCATCCAACTGAACCCTTGCATCAAAGTTCAATCCGATATGGAAGCAAGGCAACTTACTGAACAGCTTGGTGAATCCGCTACTTGAGAAATAGTTGTTCAGCAAGTCGGGCGTGGCAAGCGAAATACCATAGCCGACAGAGATTCCTAACTGTTTGAATACAATATAGTTTCCTCCTTTTCCTGCATCCTTACCGAAGGGAATATCGAAAGCAGCTGATCCAGAGAAGAACCATCCCGCGCCGATGGTGGCAGGCGAATAGCTGAAGATATCATCCATCTCCTTCAGGACCCAGTCATCGAACGAGTTGGTACCCTTGCCATCCCACGCTAACTTGTTGTCTTTGTCCTCACCCTGCCAAAAAACCTCTTTACTGCCTTTACTGAACTCCTTTGCCTCGGTGCGGAGTGATTTCCTCTTTTCATCAGATCCGGCTGCATTATAGTTGACAGATGCCTTGACATTGATCACCTGCTTGGTAAAGTTCACGTTGATGGAGGTGGAGAAGTTCAGTGGCTTCACATCCAGCGAGAAGTTGCCCGGCAAACTGAAATTGACGTCCTGTTCTGCAAACATGGCATCACGTTCCTTATTGTTGGCACCTGGCATCTGGTTGTTGATGTCTTCATCCACCTGATCTTGCATGTCACTTCTATTGAGGTACATGTTGAAGAAGAACGGGAACTGCTCATAATCAAACTCACCTGCAACCATCTTCAGTCGGCAGAGCGCATTCTGCGGCAGCACATCCACCATGTTGTAGTCCATGTCCACATAGTTGTATTGGAACGATGGGAAGTCGGAGATATTGATGGTACGGGTGATCGGACGGTCGAACTCATATTCCTTACTGTCATCCACATCATAGCCGAAGAGATTGACAGAGCTGACATCCTGTCCGCGCGGACAGGCGAACGAGAGTTTCAGATGGGCGTATTTCTCCACCTTAGTCTTGTTACTGAACACCTTCGGGTATTGGTGTCCGGCATCCTCCACGTAGTAGAGCGTGTCGGCAGCAGGACGGAAGGTGATGTCAAGGTCTTCCAAATCGCACACGGCATAGTCGGTCGCCCCGATGGCTATCACCGTCTTGGTGTCACGCAGCATCACCGCATGGGTACTGCTCATGGCAATGCTACCGTCTTTGTTCCTGTTGGTAAGCAGTTGCACGGTAGCAGAGCACAGGGCCTCATCCACAATGCGCGTCTTCGGGTCGGCGGCACCAGGGTATTGGAAGAGACGCGGCACATAACCAGAGGCGATAATCTCCATATAGGCTGGACGTCCATAGGTAAGGATCTTGTGCTGCTTCAGCGTACGGTCGTAGCCGAGGTACTTCATGCCCTGGACATTGGGAATACGCTCACCTTTGTCATCGATGGCCTCGATATTAAACGTAGCACGTGCGATGTCCGTACCCTCACTATTCAGTAATTTTACGTAGAGGGTGTCATAGCGCTCATACAATCCCGAGCCAACCCAGTTGAAGTTCACCAATTCACGGTTCTCATGTTTATCGAGTTTGAAATTGGAAGTCAGACGGGTAACGCTGAAGTCAGGATCGAGGGTTACACCCGTATGCAGGCGTGCCTTGTTCAGTCGTAGCTTATGCTCCTCTTCGGGCCTGCTCTCCTCACCACTGATGAGGAACACATCGAGCAGGTCATGACCTTCCTTGATATAGAAGCTCTGGAATGTACTGTCGCGCAATGCCAGCGTTGTGGTGTCGGTTTGGAACTCCCCTTCATCGTCGGTATGTCCCAACACATACTGCAGTCGGTAAGTCTCCTTCTCCAACTGTCGTTTGGAGTCGAGTTGGAAGACATAGAGATTATCATCATCCCAGTCATATACACGATACTTGAACGATATGCTGTTCTCTTCATTCCCCGTCCTGTAAACGCGGATTGTCACATCCTCGCCCTGACGGGGTGCATTCACGTAGAAGTAGCTGCTGACGGTTATTGTCTGACTTGTACCCGCATGATCGCGAACCTCTACGACATAGCTGCCTGTGGTGCCCTCTCCGTCGTTGATGCGGAAACAGAGCAGACAGTGGTCGCGCATGGTCCAGAACTGTCGTTGCTGCTGCTTGTACTTCCTCTCCTTCGAGGCGAACATCTCCATCACTTCGTTCACCTCCACAAGATTTCCGTACATGTCGGTGTTCTTCACTTCATGCCACACCAACGGCGAGCTGGGATCCTCTATCTTGGTAAAGTCAGTGACATCACTGATATTATTGGCAAAGTACAGCTTAAAGTCCTGCGCCCTAACCGTTCCTCCCCAACAGAAGAGAAAAAGCAAGGTGAGCAGGATGTGCCTCATCATACCGGCACGTTGAAAATTTAGGATATTGTGTTTCATGGGAAACTGTTTTCGTCCTACTTTTTTAATACATTATTACAACAAAAACGTCATGGTTCAATACCAATCATCATGGTACTTTGACAATGATTCATTCGTTGTGTCTGAATCTGGGCTATAGGGCAGGTATTTCTGACTGCCGGCAAGGAGTGGTTCCACGTTGACGGTTTTCACTCGAATAGTAGGTGTAATATATGACTTCTTATTCATAGGGCTTATAGGGCTTATTAATAAACGATTGAGTTAAACACTGTTGTTATGTTATAATGCGACAAAGGTACGAAAATATTCTTTTACATTTATTGTAACATTCTTAAAAAACATTAAATGGCATCAGGGAAAGGGTCTTTCCCTGATGTCACCCCCTCAGTCTATCATACCGTCTCTCATCTTTAATGTTTAATTTTTAATCTTTTTTCGTCCTTCTTCGATCACGATACCACGCGTGTTCTCGTCGGCAAGGGTTCCATCGATGTTGTAGATACGGGCTGACTGCTGGGCAGGAGCACTGATGGCGCGGACACCAGTGGCACCTGTCTTTGCGGCATATTCTGCCTGGGCCTTCTTCATCTGGGCGATGAACTGCTCACTGCCCTGCAGGGCGCAGAAACCGATGCTGGCTGCCGTACGACTGGCATCAACGTCACTCTGCCAGTGGGCACCTACGATGACACGACTGTTGCAGTAGTCCCAGCCGCGTTGGAAGATCTCTTCGGCACGCGAGGGAGCAATCTGTGCCAGGAGCAGTGAGATACCCCAGCCGCGCAGACTGTGTCCTGAGGGGTAGCTACCCTCACCGCGCAATTCATCTTCCTCATGCGAGGGCATCGTGTCGTCGAAACGCTCGAAGGGGCGCTGACGATGGTAGTAGGCCTTGGTCTCCTTGCGCATCGGGTCGGTGGTAGCCAGACTGGTCTGAAGCAACTTGAAAATCTCTGGGGTGTCGGTAGGACTGATCTCCAGTCCGAAAGCATCCTTCCACTGCAGGAACAGCTTGGTCAGGTTGTCCCATTCCGCATCGGCAATAGCCATTTCCAAACGGTCTTTATCTTGTCTTTGCTGCTTACCCCAGCCGTAGCGTACAACATCATTGGCAAACTCCGGACTGTCGAAGGCGGGTGGTGCCGGCATGATATCAATCAGCTTTGGCAATTGATCCAACTCGAAATACGGCTCCACAGCAGCATCCTGTGCATTCACATTCCATGTAGTCATCAAGGCGACTACAACCATCATCAAAATCTTTTTCATTGTTCTTAAATATTTAATTGTTATTGTTTTTAGTTGATGCAAGGACGGTGCAGCCCGTTCTTGCGTTTTTCGATTACAAAAGTACGACGGTTTTTATCAGCAGCAATAAAAATATTAGTTTTTCGTTCTCGGTTGTTGCGACAAATAAGAAAAATTGCGACAGATGGGACTTACCTACTCCCTCTCTGTCGCAATCTCTCTTTTTTTTAGGGGGTGACCTTATCTCACTACGGCCTTGCCGTTGTGGATATACACGCCCTTCTTCGTGGGCTTGCCATTGAGCTTCCGTCCATCAATCGTGAACCATTCATCACATTGAACATTGAACATTGAACATTGATCATTATCTTGAGGCAGAGCCTCGATAATTCCAGTGGTAATGCCCTCTGGCAGTGGCTGGTAGCGGGCAAAGATGTTCACGGCCCCTGTGACGGTATAATCACTATATGCCTCCAATAACGTCTCGCCCTCGTTGGGTTGTATGCCATTCTCCTGGCAGGTGGGGCTGACAACCCATCCTGCGAACTCGTAGCCTTCGGGGATGTTGGAGCATTCGGGCAGCGTGTAGGGTTTGTTGTTGCCCACATAAACAGACACTCCCTCGTAATGGGTGCCGTTGCTGCAGGTGGCAATCGTGATGGTAAAGTAGTATTCGCCATCCTTGTAGCCGCAGATGCATGTGCCATTGCCGTCGCTGTTATAGTGCTCAGCCTTCTCTGACACGGCGCAGTGCTTGCAATGAGAGGTGTGTGTGCCGTCGGAATTGATGGTATAGGTGAGTCCCGAAGGGTGGTCGCAAACTTCTACGACAGCATAGGGGCGATAAAAACAGGCAGGAGCACGCTCTGGTGTAGTGAATAACGACAAACTGCTTGACGTTTGGCCCGCGCGTACCTTCATTTTTTCGCCGATGGTGAGTGAGCCTCTGTGGCCGTCGCCGTCTTCGCTGCCAAATGCGCAGCCGCTCTTGCCTTCGGCATCTTTACCTGCCCAGGCTATCACTTTACCGCCGTTGATGGAAACTACCGCACCGTTGGAGTCCTCACCACCTCCGATGCCGGCGCCCCAGCCATCACCACTGCCATAGACGGTTCCACCCCAAACGGTCAGCGTGCCGCCATGTTTATAACTGCCGAGTTGCTCACCGCTACCTATACCTGCCGCATCGGTACCGCCCGAAGCCCAGACAAACCCGTCATAGACGGTGATGTCGATTCCGTCTTCATCCTGGCCACCGCCAATGCCTGCGGCATATTTGCCGCCATGGGCTTCGATGGAGCCGCCATAGACGTACAACTTTCCCCACTGATACGTAGAACCAAGATAATAGGAGCCGCCAACACCTGCGGCATATTTGCCACCATGGGCCTCAATCTGGCAGCCATGGACATAGAGGGTGGCCATCTTCTCATAGTTGCCTGATGAGGAACCGTTGCCTCCTATGCCCGCGATTTTTTCGTCGTCACTGGCATCGGCAACAATCTTGCCCGTTCCTTCCGATTGTCCATAGATATGAAGGTACGATTCATACATGATATAATAATTGAAGGTTATGATGCTGTTCAGTGTTGCTCCATCGCAGACGATGAGGTTGACTTTGGCCTGAGAACCAATGATTAGTCTCTTTCTTGAAGCATTACTTTTTACAACATACCAGCCATCTTTCAGCTCCTCTTCCTGCGAGGGCTTGTTCCCCGAAATCTCGGTGTAAGAGCTACAGGTACTTGGTGTTTCTACGACCTTGTTTCCGTCCCATGTACGATCGAGGTAATTGACAACTTCATCTTCTGCCCATACCCCTTGTAGGGCAGCGAACAGTAGGACGATGGTTGTTAGAATCGTTTTCTTCATTGTCTATGTTTATTTAGTTTAATATTGAGTTAAAGTAATTCCAATATGGAGATTTAGATTTGTCCGCACCGAATTTCCGGCAAAATTATGTATATATTTTCAGTTATCCAAACTTTCTAAGGCTTTTTTTGCTATAGATAATTGATCTCCTACGTTAGAAACAAAGGAAAAGTGAACAGCAAATCATCACTGTCCACTCTTCACAACTCCCTATAAACTATTACTTAATAACGATTCTTACTCTAACTGTACCTTTATGTCATTTGTCTCTTAGAACTTGTACTTCACACCAGCCATGACGATACCTTGCTCACCGAAACCGGCCTCGAGGAAGCCACGGAAATTCTTACCGAACTCCACACCGATGAATGACAACTGGTACATGAAGAAGGTGTCGCTACTCTTTTTTTCCTCTTTCAACTCAAAATCCTTTTCCTGGCAATTGTGCACCATGATACCGGCACCGGCCTTGGAATAAAGAGCGAAGTTTGTCTTGTGAACCCAGTCGTACTTCACTGCGGGCATCACTGTGACATAGTCGCGGATGCGCTCACCGATCTTGGTGTCCGTCTTCTTCTTTACAACATCATCTGCGTAGTGGGCGATGGCAACGATACCGCCAACAGCAAGACGCGGGTTGTTCAGGTGGTAGAAGTACTCCACGCCGACGTCACCAACCTGTGTGCCGTATTTTGATTCAGCACCGGTGAAGCTGTCGAACACTGCGTTGCCCAGACCGTAGCCCAGACCGTCTATGACGGCGGATACACCCAAACCGTAGCTGAGGCCGATCTCGTGGCGAGGTTCATTACTCTGTGCATTAACACTCAATGTAGTCATTAAGGCGGCTACAACCATCATCATAATCTTTTTCATTGTTCTTTAATTTTATAATTGTTGTTTAAATTTTCTGATGCAAAGTTACGATGGTTTTCAATAGTGACAATGAAATTTCGTGTTTTCGTTCTCGGTTGTTGCGACAGGGGCTTTATATTGCGACAAACCCCAAAACACCCCGCTTTTTCTGTCACAAAGAGGTAAAAAACAAACAAAAAAATGCAGGTAAGGGGAAACAAAAAACGGGCAGAGCTAAGCTCCACCCGCCAACGACTATTTTCCGCAGGATCGTTATTGGGATCTTGGAGAGTTTTAGCTTGTTCATATGCCGTATGGTTTTCAAATGTTTTAATGTATTTCATAATCGTTTAATTTGTTATTTATACGTATTATTATTCTTATATAAATATCTTAGGATTTGTTTTTCTCGATTATTTTATATATATTTGCAGAAATAAGGATATTTATTGTTACAAATAGAGCATAATACGATGGAGAAAATAGTACTTACTGAAGAAGAGTTGAAGGAAGTTGTTAGGGATGCCACTCAGCAAGTTCTGAGTGAAATGGCTGAACCATTGAAAAAATACGTGAAAAGAATAGAGAGTATAAGGTTTCAGTTGGCAGAGAATTGGTGTTTATGTAAATATTGTCAACTATATAGTAAAGATAATCCAAACTTTGCACATTGGATTACCGAATTGAGACCTTGTATCCAATATCTAAAGTTTGTAGATATAAACAACGGAATTGATAAGAAGAAAACCTTGCAAAGAGTATTGGTAGGTCAGTACGATTTCAATAGTGCTGATATGATTAAGAGAATTATAGAGGATAAGTTTTCGGATGAGAAGATTAAAGACCCTACTATTATTTCTACTGTTAGTAATGAACTTGCAAATGGCGTTGAAAACTTAATAGAAGCAATATCCAACAACAGCATTACTATTAACTCTTATATACAAAGTACATTTCAAAAGAAATGAACTGAAATGAGCAGCCAAACCAATGACTGCTCATCTTGTATGGTTATTCCTTTATAAGAATTTACTGCCAACAGGTATATAGTTCCCATTATTTATCATTATCTGATGATATTTAGGGAGGATGACAGAACCTTTCACTTGTCTCAAAGGAAAACCGCACCGACTCGATGGCGCCCACGCCAAATTAACTTCGTTGACTTTTGTCACGACTCGGCAGAGTTGATACAAGCATCACTCTGCGCTCGCTACTCCAAAAGTTATAAGGCTAGTTACAGGGTGAAACTAGGCAGGTTAGGGCACGTTATAAGGCTGATAACGGGGTGTTAGAAGGCTTGTTGGAAGCCAAGTGGATAGATAATAGTTAAGACAAATGTGGGAGCAAATTAAGTGGAGAAGTGGAGAAGTGGAGATGTTTTTATAACATTATAGAATAATATATAAACTCTCTCGTGCGCGAAAATATATATAAAAGTTACAAAAACTACTCCACTTCTCCACTTCTCCACTTATTTCTTAGAAAGCAGAACTATCTTCCATGAGAGCTCCACGAGATTTAATCTCTTGAATATCAGTCTATTGAAGCTCCCTTACATGGTATTTAGTCACACCATGTATTATTCTAAGCGGGAAGTCCAATTTCTTCTCACCCCCCCAATTTAACATTCGATAACGGTTTTTTGATACCTCCATTGATCTTCTCGAGGATGGCGGTGGAGGTAGATATTTACCGCTTCCTAACGAACTTTTGGTTGTCCTGAATGAGGATGCCATGAGAAGATTCGTTGGCTGGTGTGCCGTCGATATGATAGACACGAGCTGAGGCGTTCTGCTGTTGTGCGTGAGGAGCGTCAGAGATTTGTGACGTCCCTTTCTTCTCGGCAAATTCCGCGCGAGCCTTGGCCAACTGTCCGATGAAGCGCTCGTGGTTGCGGATCAACTGGTAGAGCACGGTGCCGGCCATGCGGCCAGCATCCACATCGCTCTGCCAATGGTAGCCAGCAATGACGCGACTCTGTCCGAACTCATAACCGCGAGCCAGCAGACCTTCCATGGCTTCTGGAGACTGGTTGATGTCGGCCAGCAGCAACGCTGAAGTCCAACCCAGCACGGTATGACCAGAAGGGTATGAACCCTCGTTGCGGTGTTTCTCCTCCTTCTCGGGCACGATGGTGCCTTCGTTGTAATATGCGTATGGACGCATGCGACCGAAGTGAGCCTTGGCATCGGAGTAGATGCTATCGCACGAAGCGCAGACATCTTGCAAGATGCTGTAGATCTCTGGTGTTCCTTCCTTCGTAATCTCCACGCCGAAGATGCCACCAAACTCATCGATGATGGTCTGCATGCTATATACGGCATCGCGTTGAGCCTGGGCACAACGCGCCTCATCGAGACGCATCAACTTGCCCCAAAGGTACTGTGACTGGTCGGCTACGAACCGTGCCGATTCGAACTCAGGTGGTGCAGGCAGGATGTATGCCATATTGGGCAACTCTGCCTTGGTAAAATACGCGCGTCCGTTCTTCTCGTCGCCAGCGGCCTGTACATTGACAGCACTGCAGAACATGAGTGCTGCAACCGCCATTCTCATAAACTGTTTCATATACTTGAATTTTGTTTGTTCCTTTTATTGTTATGTCATTGTTGATTCTAGCAACCTAAAGTTGAGTTTCTTAGTTTCGGGGTGCGAAATTAATGATTTTTCTCGTAAACACAATGAAAATCAAATAAAAAATACTTTTATTATAAAAAATAGGTGGAACTATTCAAATTTTGTTTATCTTTGTGGTCAAATACAACAATACAACAAACTATGATCTATAGGAAATATATCTTTACACTGCTGGTTATGATCGCAGCATCAGCGTCGGCACAGACACTGAAAGTTGTTGACAATGCTGGACAGCCTGTGCCATACGCTTCCATTATCAGTGATGATGGTGATTTTATCGGCACCACCGATCTTGAAGGTACGCTCTCCGACTTAAAAGGAGCTGACATCGTGTCAATAACCCATGTGGCTTACCAGGCCAAAAAGGTGAAAGTGGGGCAGGGGGGCGTTGTAACCCTCGAGGATGCCGACTTCGATCTGCCTGAGCTTACTGTTACCAAGAAGCCGCTGACGTATGTGCAGACCTACTACCGCATCCTCTATGTGGACGACGACCCTGATACGCCTATCTGCTACTACCGCGCGGGCGTGCTCAACAATTCGTACGATAACAAGACCTTGAAGGTTTCCAGCGATGAGGAGCATATCTCTGGTAGCAACTACGGTATCTTCAAGACCATGCTCAACACCGTCTTAGGCTCTTACATCAAGCGTTTGGCAGGTCTGAAAACCGACAAGGTGGAGAATCGCATGAGGAAAGACTATAAGGCTTTAGGAATTAAATTCACCCCCAACGGTCCTGGTAAGCAGCTTATTTCCGATAAGTTTGGCACCATAGGAACCGTGATCGACAATCAAGATGAGCGCCGCTACTCGTTCGAGACGCATAAGATGAGGAATCACCTGATACAGGTAAAAGGGAGCGACAAGAAGACTGCTAAGGCCGAGAAGCGAGATGAGAAAAAGAAGAACCGGAAGGATCAGGACTTTATCGTTTACAACATCGACGACCAAGGTAACTACTTGCCTGAGGACTATGTCATGTCACAGGCTGCCACGAGCTACGATAGCGACAAAAAGGGTTATCATGTGAATATCTTGTTGCAGGTGTTCACCACCGATCGTGCCTATGTTACCAAGAACGAACTGAAGCAAAAGAAGAAGGAAAACAGTATGAGGATGACCTACAGGAACCTTCTTGAGTTTGAGCGTAGTCATAAGATTCCCGCCCTCTCGGAGGCATTCCAGAAGCGCATTAGTGAAGTGATGAAGGCTAAAAAATAAGAATATCATAATAAAAAGAATGAAGAAGATACTACTATTACTCGTTGCCGTGCTGGTTGGCGGTTCTGTGATGGCACAGGATGATAGCAAGGAACCCCCAAGGAAAAAAGTGGCCGTTGTGCTCAGTGGCGGTGGTGCGAAAGGTATGGGGCATATCGGTGTGCTGAAGGTGCTGGAGAAAGCAGGTATTCCCATTGACATCATCACGGGTACATCGATGGGTAGCATCATCGGTGGACTTTATTCCATCGGCTACAACGCCAACTCGCTCGACTCGATGGTGCGGGTGCAGGACTGGAGCTATGTCATCACCGACAAGGAAGATATGAGCCGTCAGAGTCTCAGCGACCGTAAGAAGCAGAACACCTATTTCTACTCCACGGGTTTGACTTTCGGTAAGCGCAACGCGAATGCAGGTGGTATCATCAAGGGTAAGAACCTGGCCGAACTGTTCCAGCAGCTCTGTCTGGGCTTTACCGACTCGCTCAACTTCAGTCGCGACCTGCCCAAACCGTTTGCCTGCGTAGCCACAGACATCATCGAGAATAGTGAGGTGGTATTCCATAGCGGTAGGTTGCCACAGGCCATGCGTGCCTCGATGGCTATCCCCGCCGCTTTCTCGCCCGTAAGAATGGGTGACAAGGTATTGGTGGATGGTGGTTTGAAGAACAATTACCCGGCAGATATCGCCCGCGAGATGGGTGCCGACATCATTATCGGTGTTTCTGTGCAGGGCGCACCGAAGACTGCCGAGGAGATAGGAGGAACGATGAGCATCCTCAATCAGATTATCGATGTGAACTGTAAGAACAAGTACGATGAGAACATAGCCATCACGGATCTGCTCATGAGGGTGGACACCAAGGGCTACGGCACGGCCAGCTTCTCACTGGCGGCCATCGACACGCTGATACGCCGAGGCGAGGAGGAGGGCATGCGCCATTGGGACGAACTTATCGCCCTCAAGGAACGCATCGGTGTGGATAAGGACTACCGTCCTGACCTCTTGCATCCCCTGCGTCCGCAGGTGATGACCGACAAGCACCGCATCATCGGCTATACGTTTGAGAACATGACAGCGCAGGATGAGCGTTTCCTTCGTCAGAAATTCAGACTGAACAAGAGAGACAGTATCGATGCCAAACTGGAACAGGAACTCACCACGTCGATGCGCGTGGATCTGTTCTACCAGACCGCGGAATGCCGACTGGTGCCTGTGCGGTTGCCCGATAATACCCGACGCATGAGAATCCCTGGCATCTATCATGAACAAGACAGTCTTTGGGGATATGCTGACGGCGTTCGCGTGGTGCTTACCGCAGGCGACCGCAAATCGGTGCAGCTGCATGGCGGCGTGCGCTACGATAATGAAGAAAATGCTGCGCTGCAGATAGGACTCGACATCCCGCTGATGTCGAAAACACCTATCAATACCGACATCACACTGCGACTGGGTAAACGACTGATGGCTCGGGGTGAACTCACCATCCACCCCAGTAGCTTCACCAGTCCTATGCTCAGCTACGCTTTCCATCGCAATGACGTAGATGTGTATAGCAATGGCGACCTCGACTATAACATCCGCTACAACCAGTTCCAGGCAGAGCTTATGCCAATAAACGTCAATCTCTCTCGTTTCAACCTGAAAATGGGTCTGCGCTGGGACTATATGCACTACCGAGACAAGCTCGGTTCGGAATCATCCATGCAGGTGACACTCGAGAACGAACACTTTTTCAGCTATCGTGCGCGAGTGAACTTCAACAGTGAAGACGATTGGTATTTCCCCACACGCGGTGTGCGGTTCAATGCTGAATATGCCTACCTGACAGACGACTTCGTCAAACTCGAAGACAAGACGGGATTGAGTGAGGTCAGTGGCGACTGGCGCATGTCGTTCCTCATGGGTAGTCGCTTTGTAATCCAGCCCATGCTCTATGGCCGTTTCTTCTTTGGTTCCGTTACTCCTCCTGTCTTCGGTAATACCATTGGTGGCGACTGGTTCGGTCATTACATTGAGCAGCAGGTACCCTTCGCGGGTATTGGTAACCTTGAGTATGTAAAGAGCCAGTTCCTGGCAGTTCAGCTCCAGGCACAGCAACGTATCGGCACTAACAACTATGTGATATTCAAGGTGGCCGGCGCCCAGCATGCCGACAAGATGAAGCGGATGCTCGACAACCATACCATACTGGGTGTTCAAGGTTCTTATTTCTATAACACCATGTTCGGTCCTGTAGGAGCCTTGATTGGATATAGCAACCGTACCAGGAAGCCGTATTTCTTCCTGAATATCGGCTTTGTGTTCTAAACGATGATCAAACAAAAAAAATGGAGAGTTGATGTAACTCTCCATTTTTTATGAACTCTCTACTGAGATTAGCGACGCAGACCAAGAGCCTTAACGATAGCACGGTAGCGCTCGATGTCGCGCTCCTTCATGTAGTCGAGCAATGCGCGACGCTTACCTACCAACTTGGTCAGTGAACGTGCGGTTGCGTGGTCCTTGTGGTTCTGCTTCAGGTGCTCGGTGAGGTGGGAGATACGATAGGTGAACAATGCAACCTGGCTCTCCACTGAACCTGTGTCCTTGACACCACCCTTGCCATACTTCTCGAAAATCTCAGCTTTTTTAGCTTTGTCTAAATACATAATTACTTGTGATTAATGGTTTTGCAATAACATCTTTCAGACGCGATTCCTGCCTAATCACACGCAGACCACGTCGTCAAATGCTCCGGATTTTCCGAAATGCGGGTGCAAAGGTACGAATAAACGAGTAAAAAACCAAATTTTTTTGAGTTTTTTCGAGTGAGAGTACTTTCGATGTAAGTCAAAGGTACAACTTTTTACTCATTCCAACAAGTTTTTCGAAGAAAAGTTGTAACTTTGCACGCGTTTTTCAAATAATAAGGTATGCAGGATATCAGAAACATAGCAATTATTGCCCACGTTGACCATGGTAAGACCACATTGGTGGATAAGATGATGCTGGCGGGAAACCTGTTCCGCGAAGGACAGAACCTCAGCAGTCAGGTATTGGATAGTAACGACCTGGAACGCGAGCGCGGCATCACCATCCTTTCCAAGAATGTTTCCATCAACTGGAAGGGTACCAAGATCAACATTATCGACACTCCGGGACACAGCGACTTCGGCGGTGAGGTGGAGCGTGTGCTCAATATGGCCGACGGCTGTCTGCTGTTGGTGGACGCCTTCGAGGGCCCGATGCCGCAGACACGCTTCGTGTTGCAGAAGGCCTTGCAGATCGGACTGAAGCCCATCGTGGTGGTGAACAAGGTGGATAAGCCCAACTGTCGTCCTGAGGAGGTGTACGAGATGGTGTTCGACCTGATGTTCGCCCTGAATGCTACCGAGGACCAGCTTGACTTCCCCGTGGTATATGGCTCTGCCAAGAACGGATGGATGGGTGAGGACTATAGCACACCTACCAACGATATCACCTATCTGCTGGATAAGATCATCGAGGTGATTCCTGCACCGAAGCAGATAGAGGGTGATCCGCAGATGCTGATTACCTCGCTCGACTACAGTAGCTATACGGGTCGTATCGCCGTAGGACGTGTGCATCGTGGAACACTGCGCGGAGGCATGAATATCTCGATTGCCCATCGCGACGGTACCATTGAGAAGACCAAGATCAAGGAACTGCATACCTTTGAGGGAATGACGCACGTGAAGACCGATCATGTGGACTCTGGAGATATCTGTGCCGTGATCGGCTTGGAGCGCTTCGAGATCGGTGATACGATTACCGACTTCGACAATCCTGAGGCTCTGCCGCCCATCGCCATCGACGAGCCGACCATGTCGATGCTCTTCACCATCAACGACTCACCTTTCTTCGGTAAGGAGGGTAAGTTCTGCACCAGTAGACATATTCAGGACCGTCTGAACCGTGAGCTGGAGAAGAACCTGGCCCTGCGCGTGGAGCCGTTCGAGGACAATACCGACAAGTGGCTGGTAAGCGGTCGTGGTGTGCTCCACCTCTCTGTGCTCATCGAGACCATGCGTCGCGAGGGTTACGAACTGGAGGTAGGACAGCCGCAGGTGATCTATAAGAACATCGACGGCGTGAAATGTGAGCCTGTGGAGGAGCTGACCATCAACGTGCCTGAGGAGTTCGCCTCGAAGATGATTGATATGGTGACACGCCGTAAGGGTGAGATGACCAGCATGGAGACACAGGCCGACCGAGTGAATATCGAGTTCGATATCCCGTCGAGAGGTATCATCGGACTGCGTACCAATGTGCTGACCGCCTCGCAGGGTGAGGCTATCATGGCTCACCGCTATAAGGAATATCAGCCGTACAAGGGTGAGATTACCCGCCGACTCAACGGTTCGATGATCGCCCTGGAAACGGGTACGGCCTTCGCCTATAGTATCGACAAACTGCAGGACCGTGGTAAGTTCTTCATCGATCCGGGTGAGGATGTGTATGCAGGTCAGGTGGTAGGCGAGCATGTTCACGACAACGACCTTGTGGTGAACGTGTGCAAGGCCAAACAGCTCACGAACGTTCGTGCTTCGGGTACCGACGAGAAGGCGCGTATCATCCCCAAGACCGTGATGAGTCTGGAGGAATGTCTTGAGTATATCAAGGAGGATGAATACGTGGAGGTGACACCGAAGTCGATGCGTATGCGCAAGATTGTTCTCGACCATCTGGAGCGCAAACGCGCTAATAAAGAATAATAATGAACCCGCGCGACAACCAGATACTGAAAATTGCCATACCCAGTATCGTGAGTAATATCACGGTGCCCCTGTTAGGACTGGTTGATGTGGCGATTACGGGTCATCTGGGTGCCGCAGCCTATATCGCAGCCATCAGCATCGGCAGTATGGTGTTCAATACCACCTACTGGCTGTTCGGCTTTCTGAGGATGGGTAGCAGCGGACTCACCTCGCAGGCGTTGGGAAGACGTGACCTGCAGGAGGTGACCATGTGGCTAGTGCGCGGATTGGTGATAGCAATGGGTATCGGACTGCTGCTGATTCTTGCACAGTGGCCAATACGGGAAATGGCCTTGTGGCTGATGCGCCCCGAAGAGGAGGTGCGCCAGATGGTAATCACCTATTTCCATATATGTATATGGGGAGCCCCCGCAATGCTGGGTCTCTATACCTTGAACGGCTGGTTCATCGGTATGCAGAACTCGCGAATCCCGATGGTGGTTGCCATCTTCCAGAACATCATCAACATCCTTGTTTCCCTCTTCCTCGTCTTCGGACTCCACATGAAGGTGGAAGGTGTGGCTTCGGGTACGCTCATCGCCCAATGGGTGGGCTTCTTTCTTGCCCTCGCCCTGATGTTCAGGTCCTACGGCCGACACTTACATGCGCCAGTCAAAGAGAATTCTCAATTTTCAATTTTCAATTCTCAATTTAGAAAAATCTTTTCCAAAGCCTCTTTAAAAAGATTTTTCGTAGTAAACCGTGACCTTTTCTTCCGCACCGTCTGCCTGGTCAGCGTGATGCTGTTCTTCACCACTGCGGGATCATGGCAGGGTGAGGTGACACTGGCAGCGAATACGTTACTGATGCAACTCTTCCTACTGGTGAGCTACGTGGTTGACGGCTTCGCCAATGCGGCTGAGGCCATGAGCGGGAAATACTGGGGTGCGAGGAACCTCTGGGCATTCGCCCATACGGTAAAGCACTGTTTCCTGTGGGGCTTTACCTGCGCATTCCTGTTCACTGTCATCTATATCGTGGGCGGAGATGCGTTCGTGACACTGCTCACCGATGAATCGACAGTGGTGGATGCCGCACATGAGTATATCTGGTGGATTTACCTGATACCGATTTGCAGTATCGGGGCCTTTATCTGGGACGGGGTGTTCGTGGGTATCACCGCCTCGCGTGAGATGCTGATTTCCTCGCTGGTGGCGGCCGTTGTGTTTTTCCTCCTGTTCGCTTTGGTGTACCGATCTTGGGGCAACCACGGATTATGGTTGTCGTTCCTGGTCTATCTGTTGATTAGGGGTGTATTTCAAACGGTGTTCTTCCACCGTTCACTCATGGATAAACAAGATTTGCTTCTGTAATCTGCTCCAGTACCTCTTCGAGATACTTACGGGCTTCGAGTCGTGCCATGGGGAGGTCGTGCAACAAGTAGTTACCGCAGTCCTTTGCCGCCGCACCGGGAATCTCACCCTCAAAGTCAGCCACAAAGCGGAACGTGCGTTTCATCAGTTCCACAATATCCTTCGATGCGTAGTCGCCTCGTAACAGGAGGTAGTTACCCGTGAGACAACCCATGGGTCCCCAGTAAATGATACGGTCTTTCCACTCTGGATCATTGCGCAGATAGGTGGCTGCCAGGTGCTCGATGGTATGGATGGCACCATTGTGGAGTACCGGCTCGCGGTTGGGTTCCTTCATGCGGATGTCGAAGGTGGTGACGGTCTCGCCGCCAACCTGGTCCTTCCTGCTCACATAGATACCGCGCAGTAACTTGTTGTGGTCGATCGTAAACGAAGGGATCTTGTCCATTTCTTTCATCGTGTAAGGTTTATAACAGTTCGAGGAAACGCTTGGTGACATTGAAGGAACCTTCGGCCAAGCGGGCCCAGAAGTCGAAATACTGGGCGGCCTTGTTGTCCTTCAGGGGGATATCGCTGATGATGCGGAACGAGATGAACGGTGTCTGGTAGAGGTGACAGGTGTGGGCGATGGCACAACTCTCCATATCCACAGCCTTGGCATCAGGGAACTTCTCAAGGATGGAACGCATCTTCTCTTGCGAGTCAACGAACCAGTCGCCAGTAACAATCAGTCCGCTGACAACGGTGTTATTTGTTTCCTTCTTGTTCACTTCCAGGGCTTTATCAACCAGGTTCTTTGCAATCTTAAAACGTGCTGGTGTACCGATCAGCTGACCGTATTCCACTTCGCTGCCACAATAGACATCATGGTAGGTACACTCGGTGCTCACCACGACGTTCATCACCTCCAAGGAGATGTCGGCGCCGCCAGCTACACCTGTGCTGATCACGAGATCGGGATGGTAAGTGCTAATCAGTTCTGTGGTCCCTATGGCGGCGTTCACCTTACCGATGCCGCACTGCATCATGATCATCTCGTTGTTGTTGATATGACCGAGAATGTAGTGGCGACCGTGGTGCTGTTCCGCACGGGGCTCGTCAAGGAGTGTCTTCAGCTGGACAAACTCCTTTTCCATGGCTACTATAATTCCTATTTTCATTTCGCCTGCAAAGGTAGGAAAATAATTGATAATTGACAATTGAAAATTGAAAATTATTTGTACCTTTGCACAAAAATAAAACCATCTGTTATGAGAACTTTGAAACAATATCTGCCGGACGCACTTGTTGTGATCCTTTTTGCTGTCATCTCGTTTGCTTATTTCTTCCCTGCCGACATCGAGGGAAGGATCTTGTATCGACATGACTCATCAGCAGGTGTAGGAGCCGGTCAGGAGTCAAAAGCCTATTACGAGCGCACAGGAGAGCGCACACGTTGGACAAACGGTTTGTTCAGCGGTATGCCCACCTACCAGACATCCCCGTCGTACAACAGTACCAACGCCTTGGGAAAGGTGATCAACGCCTACCATCTGTGGTTGCCGGAGAATGTATGGTATGTGTTTGTCTATCTGTTGGGATTCTATCTCCTGCTGCGTGCCTTCGACTTCCGTCAGTGGATGGCAGCCCTGGGTGCCGTGATATGGGCGTTCTCGAGCTATTTCTTCATCATCATCGCCGCAGGTCATATCTGGAAGGTGTGGGCTTTGGCCTACCTGCCCCCGATGATAGCGGGTATCGTGCTGGCCTACCGGGGGAAATACCTGTGGGGCCTGATCGTCACGGCCTTGTTCACGGCGTTTGAGATCAATGCCAACCATGTGCAGATGACCTACTATTACTTGTTCATCATCCTGTTCATGGTGATTGCATGGTTCGTGGAAGCCGTGCGCAAGAATCAGATCCGTCATTTCCTCAAAGCTTCTGCTGTATGCATCGTGGGTGCACTTATCGGTGTCTGTCTGAACCTCTCGAACCTCTATCATACCTGGCAGTACTCGCAGGAGTCGATGCGCGGTAAGAGCGAGCTGGTGAAGAAGAACAGTGCCAACCAGACGAGTAGCGGACTGGAACGTGACTATATCACGCAGTGGAGCTATGGTATCGGGGAGACATGGACCTTGCTGGTACCGAATGCCAAGGGCGGTGCGAGTGTGCCGCTGTCTATGAGCAAAACAGCCATGGAGCATGCGGATAACCAGTTCGTGGATATCTACCAGCAGTTAGGACAGTATTGGGGTGAGCAGCCCGGTACCAGCGGTCCCGTCTATGTGGGGGCCTTCGTGCTGATGCTCTTCGTACTCGGATTGTTCATCGTGAAGGGACCGATGAAGTGGGCCCTGCTGGCGGCTACCATCCTCTCTATCCTGCTGTCGTGGGGTAAGAACTTCATGGGACTGACGGATTTCTTCATCGACTATGTGCCGATGTATGCGAAGTTCCGTACTGTGGCCTCCATCCTGGTGATTGCCGAGTTCACCATTCCGTTGCTGGCCATGCTCGCATTGAAGAAACTGCTGGATGAACCTGAGCAGATGAAGGCAAGGATGAAGTATGTGGGTATCTCCTTCTTGCTGTCGGGTGGTATCGCCATGTTGTTCTCGCTGATGCCATCGGCCTTCTTCGGTAGTTTTATCTCTTCGGGCGAAATGAATGCCCTGCGTAACGGATTGCCACCGGAGTATCTGGCTCCGTTGGTGGCGAACCTGACGGAGATGCGTCAAGCCGTATTTACCGCCGACTGTCTGCGCTCGTTCTATATCATTCTGGTAGGTACGGGTATTCTGCTGTCTGTCGCTTTCGGTAAGCTGAAGAAGGAATATGCCGTGGGAATTATCCTGGTGCTCTGTCTTGTTGATATGTGGACAGTGAACAAGCGCTACCTGAACAACGATATGTTCGTGAACAAGAGTGAACGTGAGGCTCCGCAACCCAAGACCAATACGGATGAGTTCATCTTGCAGGATACCAGCGATCAGGGTAACTACCGTGTGCTGAACCTCGCATCAAATACGTTCAACGAGAACGAGACATCTTACTACCATAAGAGCATTGGTGGCTATCATGCTGCCAAGCTGCGCCGCTACCAGGAACTGATCGATGCCTACCTGTCGCCTGAGATGCAGCAGATGATGCCGGCTATTGCTGAGGCTGCTGGTGATATGACCAAGGTGAACGGTGACAGCATCTTCCCGGTGATGAACATGCTGAACATGCGCTATGTTATCATGCCGTTGCAGGGTGGTGAGACTGTTCCCATCAAGAACCCGTATGCCTATGGAAACGCGTGGTTCGTGGATCAGGTGCAGTATGTTAACAATGCCAATGAGGAACTCGAGACGGTTGGGAAGCTGGAACTAAGACATCAGGCCGTGGCCGACAAGAAGTTCAGCGAGCAGCTCGGAGAGGCAAAGGAGCAGGACGGCACCTCGGTGGTGACACTGACCGCCTATGAGCCGAACCATCTGTCGTATGACGTGCAGTCGGGCAAGGGTGGTGTCATCGTGTTCTCAGAAATCTATTATCCCGGATGGACCGCTACGGTTGACGGTAAGGATACCGAGTTGGGTAGGGTGGACTATGTGCTGCGTGCCCTGCAGGTATCGCCGGGCAGTCATAAGGTGGAACTGATGTTCTACCCCAAGAGCATCAATACCACGGAGACCATCGCCTATATGGCATATGTGGCACTCTTGCTACTGATCCTGTTCATGGTGTATCTCCGATGGAAAAAGTCGAAACGCGGTGAGGCATGAAGAAACTGCTGTCGCTGCCGCCCAATCTCGTAGGTTGCTTCCATGAGATAACTGGTTACAACCGTGATGAGTGGTTCTGCACCCATGATCCCATCGGACGGAAACTGGGTTCGGGTGGTGGCAGCGCATGGCTCCTGGAAGCCTGTCGTCAGGAGGAAGGGGGCACTGATGAATGGCTGTCTGCCGAGAAACGTATCCTGATTCATGCAGGCGGTCAGAGTCGTAGACTACCTGCCTATGCGCCTTCGGGAAAGATCCTCATTCCCATTCCGGTATTCAGATGGGAACGAGGACAACGGTTGTTACAGGACTTACTCTCGCTGCAGGTGCCGCTCTATGAGCAGATCATGCAGGCTGCCCCTGATTCGTTGCATACGATGATTGTCAGCGGGGATGTGCTGATACGTGCCACGCAACCGCTGCAGAAGATTCCTGAGGCTGATGTGGTTTGCTATGGCTTGTGGCTTAGCAGAGAGATTGCGAAGAACCACGGCGTGTTTGTCAGCGAACGACAATCGCCTAACACCCTGAAGTGCATGCTGCAGAAACCTTCCGTGCAGACGCTCGGTGAACTGCTGAAAGATCATTTCTATTTAACTGATATCGGCATCTGGCTACTGAGCGACAAGGCGGTAAAACTGCTGATGCGACGAAGCGGTGATGGAGAATACGATCTCTACAGTCAGTTCGGTTGCGCCTTAGGTACCAATCCTGGCATCATTGATGAGGAACTGAACAGCTTGAAGGTGGCGGTGCTGCCCTTGCCGGGCGGTGAGTTCTACCATTACGGTACTTCCCCGGAGATTATTTCTTCCACATTGGCCATTCAGAACTTGGTGAACGACCAGCGTGAGATTATCCATCATTCCAGAAAACCGCATCCGGCCATATTCATCCAAAATGCTATCACGGAGGCTCCCATCACAGAGGATAACCAGAACCTGTGGGTGGAGAACAGCTATGTGGGCAGGAAATGGTTGCTCAGTCATGAGCATATCATCACTGGTGTGCCAGAGAATGACTGGGATATTCACCTTCGTCCTGGCGACTGTATCGATATTGTTCCCCTTGGTGAGAAGAGTTTCGTGGTGCGCCCCTACGGTTTTTACGATCCGTTCCGTGGTGCACTGAAAGATAGTACCACGTTGTATTTCGGTCGACCGTTCTCGGAATGGGCTGAAGAACGCATGATTTCCATCGATGACAATAGTGATATCCAACAGGCGCGTATCTTCCCAGTTGTCGACAATATCCACGATGTGGGTCTGCTGCTGCGATGGATGATGGGCAGTCATGAGCTGGAAGGTGGTAGACGACTGTGGGAACGGTGCAGGAAGATGAGTGCAGAGGAGATTGCTGCCGAGGCGAATCTCGTACGACTCACCCAGCAGAGAAACACTTTCCGTACGGAGAACTGGCGGATGTTGGCAAGGAATTATGAACATAGTGTGTTCTATCAGGTTGATCTGGAGGATGCGGCGCAGGCATTTGCCACTTATCATCTTCAGGAGCCATTGCCGATTTCTGAAAACACGCCGCTATTTACCCGTATTCATGATAGTATGTTCCGCTCTGAACTGGCCCGACTAAAGGGACAGACTGAAGCGGCAGATACCTACGGACGGAAGGCCTTCGCGCTTCTTCGTGAGGGTCTTACAGAACGGATCCTGCAGGATAAGCAGTCACCACAGATGTCGGTTTACAGTGATCAGATCGTGTGGGGACGTTCGCCTGTCCGAATTGATATTGCCGGCGGATGGACAGACACGCCTCCTTATTGTCTGATGGAAGGAGGAAACGTGGTGAACCTGGCCATTGAACTGAACGGCCAGCCACCGTTGCAGACCTACATCCGACCGTGCAAGGAACCGCATATCATATTGCGGAGCATCGACCTGGGTGCCATGGAGAAGGTATCGACGTACGAGGAGTTGGCCGACTACCACCATGTGGGGAGTCCGTTCTCCATTCCTAAGGCGGCATTGGCACTGGCGGGATTCCTGCCCGCATTCTGTCAGGAGTCGTTTGCCACGCTTGAAGAACAACTGAGAGCATTCGGTTGCGGTATCGAGATTACTTCTCTTTCCGCCATTCCTGCGGGTAGCGGACTCGGTACGAGCAGTCTGCTGGCCTCCACCATACTGGGTGCGCTGAGTGATTTCTGCGGACTGGCATGGGATAAAGACGAGATAGGTCATCGCACCCTCGTCTTGGAACAGCTCCTGACAACAGGTGGTGGTTGGCAGGATCAGTTCGGCGGTATTCTGCAAGGTGTGAAACTGCTGCAGACAGAACGGGGCTTTGCCCAGCAGCCTGTGGTGCGCTGGCTTCCCGATAATTTGTTCACACAACCTGAATATGCAGCTTGTCATCTGTTGTATTATACTGGAATCACCCGCACGGCCAAGCGTCTTCTCACGGAGATTGTCAGACGGATGTTCCTGAACCAGCATACTGAGCTGTCGTTGCTGCGTGAGATGAAGCAGCATGCCATGGACATGTACGAGGCGATTCAACGGAATGACTTTATGGAGATGGGAAGGTTGGTAAGGAAGTCGTGGCAGCAGAACCAGCTCATCGACAGCGGTACGAATCCTGCGGAGGTGCAACGCATCGTTTCACAGGTGGATGATCTCTGTCTGGGCTATAAACTCTCGGGTGCCGGCGGTGGCGGCTATCTCTATATGGTGGCGAAGGATCTGGAGGCTGCTGCCCGCATTAAACAGCAGTTGACAGCCTATCGTGCCAATACCAATGCGCGGTTCGTGGATATGTCGTTGAGCACCACAGGACTGCAAGTGAGTAGAAGTTAATCAAATCTTTATCCAGTGGAATTCAGAACAACAGTTAATATTCCGGCATCAGCGTGGAAGGTGGAACCGCATCATCACCTGCTTTTCGTGGGCAGCTGCTTTGCCGATAATATCGGGAAACGGTTTTCCGATAACCTGTTCCACACCACGGTGAATCCTTTCGGCGTGATGTATAACCCTGCCAGCGTGCTGCATACGTTGGAACGGATGTATGCGGATGAAGCATCTACATTTGCTGTGCCCGATGTGGCCGTTCTCTCCCTTGGCACCAACCATGTGTATATCCTCAACGAGACAGGCGAGATTGTGGATAACTGCGAGAAGCGTCCGCAACGGCTCTTCACGGAGAAGATCCTCTCGATAGAGGAGTGTGCCGACTATCTCAGACGTTGCCTTACACTCCTGCAGCAGGTCAACCCCGATATTCGCATCATCCTGACTGTTAGTCCTATACGCTATGCCAAATACGGCTTCCATGACAGTCAGCTGTCAAAGGCCACGTTGCTCATGGCCATCAACACCCTTCTGTCACCTCTCACCTATGACCTCTCTCTTCTCACCTCTAATCTCTGCTATTTCCCGTCATACGAGATCCTGCTGGATGAGTTGCGTGATTACCGTTTCTATGCATCCGATATGCTCCATCCCTCAGAGCAGGCAGTGGATTATATCTATGAGCGGTTCGCCGAGACCTTCTTCTCAGAGAAGACACATCGCTTTGTGGAGGAGTATCGACCGATACGACAGGCTTTGAACCACCGTCCTTTCAATCCTGACAGTGAGGAATACCGTCAGTTCATCGCCCAGACAAAGGAGAAACTGGAAGCATTCAAGACGCGCTATCAGGTGGGATGATGCATCTGCACATTTCCCTTTTGTGAAACTATTACCCCGAATATTTTGTTGTTTCGCTAAAAAGTTGTAATTTCGCAGCATCAAAAGACTTTATTCATGACATATACGATCGAAAAGGTGGCCACGCTGATTGGAGCCCGACGTTATGGTAGTCGGGAGGCTCAGATCCGGTGGCTTCTCACTGACAGCAGATCGCTCTGTTTCCCTGAGGAAACCCTGTTCTTCGCGCTGAAAACAAAAAGAAACGATGGTCATAGGTATATCGATGACCTCTATCGCCGTGGCGTACGGAACTTCGTGGTGGATACCGTTCCCGCCCAAGCCGACGAGCGTTATCCGCAGACTAACTTCCTGAAGGTGGTGGATACGCTGGCTGCCTTGCAACGATTGGCGGAGCGTCATCGTGACGAGTTCGATATTCCTATCGTAGGCATCACAGGTAGTAATGGTAAGACCATGGTGAAGGAGTGGCTATATCAGGTGCTGCTCCCTTCACGACATGTGGTCCGTTCTCCCAAGAGTTATAATTCACAGATCGGCGTACCCTTGTCGGTATGGCTTCTGAACGAGGAGTCGCGCATAGGTATCTTCGAGGCGGGCATCAGTGAGCCGGGGGAGATGCTGGCATTGCACGACATGATTCAGCCCACCATCGGTGTGTTCACCTCACTGGGTAGTGCGCATCAGGAGAATTTCCGCTCACTGGATGAGAAATGTATGGAGAAACTGCAACTTTTCCATGGGGCGAAAGTTGTTGTTTACGATAGTGATGACGATACCATCAGTCGTTGTATTCGTCGTTCGGGATATAAGGGTGAGAAGATCGGATGGAGCCGCGAGAATCAGTCGGCACCGCTTTTTATATCTAGTATTACTAGTAGTTCAAATATCACTAGTGTATCCTATACCTATAAAGGCTTGCAAGGTCAATATCATCTGCCGTTCATAGATGAGGCTTCTATTGAATGTTCCTTAGCTTGTGCGGCTGTTGCTCTCTACCTTGGTGTGACGCCAGAGGATCTTGATGCTCGTATGCGACAGCTGGAGCCTGTGGCCATGCGACTGGAGGTGAAAGAGGGACAGCACGGATGTACATTGATCAACGACTCCTATAACTCGGATATCAACTCGCTGGACATCGCACTCGACTTCATGAACCGACGACCAGAACATCAGGGAAGGAGTCGTACGCTGATCTTAAGTGACATCGACCAGAGTGGAGAGGATCCGCATTCCCTGTATGATAAGGTGATGCGACTGGTCGAGAGCAGGGGAATCAATAAGTTCATCGGTATCGGTAAGGAAATCAAGGAGTATGTGAACAGTGTCAACCCTTCATCCTCGTGCGAACAACATGCGTTCATCACGGTGGGGGATTTCCTCGCATCAGCCTTGTTCCGTAACCTTCACAATGAGGTGATCCTCCTGAAAGGTGGTCGTCGCTTCGGCTTTGAGCAGATAACGGAACTGCTGGAGCAGAAGGTGCATGAGACCATTCTGGAGGTGAACCTGAATGCGCTTGTTGACAACCTGAACTATTTCCGCTCGTTCTTGAAACCGGAGACGAAGATGGTGTGCATGATCAAGGCCGACGGCTATGGGGCTGGTGCGGTGGAGATTGCCAAGACACTTCAGGAACATCATGTGGATTACCTGGCCGTTGCCGTGGCTGATGAGGGCGTGACCTTGCGGAAGGCGGGTATCACCAGCAGTATCATGGTGATGAATCCTGAGATGACAGCCTTCAAGACGATGTTTGACTACGACTTGGAACCGGAGGTGTATTCCTTCCGATTGCTGGATGCGCTGATCAAGGCGGCCCGCAAGGAGGGTATCACAGGATGGCCCGTACATATCAAACTGGATACAGGTATGCACCGACTGGGATTCAATATTTGTACGACTGATGGGGAACGGGATGAGATCGATGAGCTGATCGATCGACTGACCCACCAGCAGGCGGTAATTCCACGATCGGTGTTCTCGCATTTCGTGGGAAGTGACAGTGATGACTTCGACCGCTTCTCTGCCCGTCAGTTCGAACTGTTCGAGAAAGGCAGCAGTAGAATACAGCAGGCATTCAGTCATCAGATCCTCCGTCATATGGACAACTCGGCAGGCATCGAGCATTTCCCTGAACGACAGATGGAGATGTGCCGGTTGGGAATCGGTCTCTATGGTGTGGATCCCTATGTCTCACCACTTACTTCTCACCTCTCACCACTGAAATGTGTCAGTACCCTCAAGACCACCATCCTTCAGTTACGCCATGTGCCCAAGGAGGAAACGGTGGGGTATAGCAGAAAGGGTGTACTTACACGCGACAGTATCATCGCGGCCATTCCTATTGGCTATGCCGACGGACTGAACCGTCATTTGGGACGGGGCCGTTGCTACTGCTTGGTGAACGGTCAGAAGGCTCCCTATGTAGGGAATATCTGCATGGATGTGGCCATGATAGATGTGACCGATATTCCTTGTCAGGAAGGTGACACGGTGGAGATCTTCGGTGATCATCTGCCTGTAGCCGTATTGGCCGAGTGTCTGGATACCATCCCTTACGAGGTGCTTACGGGTATCTCAAACCGCGTGAAACGCGTGTATTTCCAAGATTAATACTCAATCAAATATCCATTAACTGAAATGACCCCTGTAAAAACTACTACAATGACCCACTTCCGCTGGGTAATCTGTGGATTGCTCTTCCTGGCAACCACCGTCAACTACATGGACCGTCAGGTTCTGTCTCTTACTTGGAAGGACTTTATTGCTCCTGAGTTCCATTGGACCGATGCCAATTATGGTAAGATCACGGCCTATTTCTCCATCTTCTATGCCATTGCCAACCTCTTTGCAGGTAAGTTCATCGACTGGATGGGCACCAAAAAGGGCTACCTCATCGCCATCTTTGTATGGTCGTTGGGTGCTTGTCTTCACGCAGGTTGCGGCTGGGCAGCCATGGAGTGGGAGGGCTATTCATCTGTGGCCCAGTTGGGACAGCTGACGGGTGATGCCGCAGTGATGATCGCTACCGTATCAATGTATCTGTTCCTTGCATGCCGTATGGTGCTTGCCTTGGGTGAGGCTGGTAACTTCCCCGCAGCAATCAAGGTAACAGCTGAGTACTTCCCCAAGAAAGATCGTGCCTTTGCTACCTCTATCTTTAATAGTGGTGCATCTGTAGGTGCCTTGGCAGCTCCTGCTACTATTCCTCTGCTGGCGCGTGCATGGGGCTGGGAACTGGCGTTCATCGTAATCGGTGTTCTGGGTTTTGTATGGATGGGGCTGTGGATATGGCTCTACGAGAAGCCTCATAAGAGCCATTATGTGAACCAGGCTGAGCTGAACTATATCGAACAGGACAACGATATTGAGGAGGTGCAGGACCGTACGAAAATCAAGGAAGAGAAGACCATCCCCTTCTGGAAGTGTTTCAGCTTCCGTCAGACGTGGTCGTTCATCGTGGGTAAGTTGTTTACTGATGGTGTGTGGTGGTTCTTCCTGTTCTGGGCACCTGCCTATTTCAGCGACCAATATGGCTATACCTCCGACTCCAAGATGGGTATCCTGCTGATCTTCACGCTTTATCTCATCGTGACAGTGGTTTCCATCGGTGGTGGTTATCTGCCTACTTATTTCGTGGAGAAGCGTGGTATGAATCCCTATCTGGGTCGTATGCGCGCCATGCTGATCTTTGCTTGCTTACCGCTCTTAGGACTCTTCGCACAGCCTTTGGGAACTTATAGTGCGTGGTGGCCGGCAATTCTTATCGGACTCCTTGGTGCAGGTCATCAGGCATGGTCGGCTAACCTGTATTCAACCATTGGTGATATGTTCCCCAAATCCACCATCGGTACCATTACAGGTATCGGTACAATGGCAGGTGGACTGGGTTCTTATGCCATTAACCTTTGTTCGGGTGAGTTCTTCGACTGGGCTGCTGCTCAAGGTAGTGCCTACAAGTTCTTTGGTTTCGAAGGGAAACCCGCCGCCTATATGGTGGTATTCTGCATCTGTGCCGTGGCTTATCTGATCGGTTGGTGCATCATGAAGACGCTTGTACCGAAGTATAAGCCAATTATTGTGGAAGAACAAGATTAATACTATACTACTTTCGTAGTCAAAACAGTGTGGGGCAGGAAGCCCTGACGTACGAGTGCCTTGATGAGTTCTTTCGTCAAGGCCTCGTTGTCTTTACGCGTATATCGGATATCCGTGAACACTTGTGCGAGTGTTTCCTTGTGGTTGATCCTGACGAACTCTTCGTTTTCTGGCAGGTGTTCCTTGTTGTAATAATAGTTGTCGATATCATTACCCAGATAGTCGTTATAGCGTTCCTGATGCACGAAGCTCTCCATAGGCAGACGGTCAGTAAGGGCAGGTTCCTCATCAGGCCAACCCACGGTGAGGGTGGCTACGGGCATAACGAGCTTGGGTAGCTGCAGTACGTCGATGATCTGCTGTGGCTGATAGACGGTGGTGCCCAGGAAACAGTAACCTAGTCCTTCCTCATCCATGAGATTACTGAGCGTTTGGGTGTAGAGTAGCGCATCAGTGGCGGCATTGATGAACGACAGGAAGTTGTCGTATCCAGGTTCAGCGTTTCGACAACGGGCCCAGAAACTGGTTCGGTTGAAATCGGCACAGATGGTAAGCACTACCGGTGCCTCTGTCACCATTGGCTGGTTGAAATGTGCGGGCGCCAGTTGTTCCTTGATCTTCGGATCGCGGGTGACTACCACACTGTATAACTGCAGGTTACCCATTGTTTGGGTGCGTGCTGCCTGGGTGAACAACTTATTGAGCAGTTCTTCACTGATATCCTTATTTGCATATTTGCGGATGCTTCTTCTGGTTTCTAAGTTCTTCATTTTGGATCATTTTTGTTTTGCAAAGATACGATAAGTTTTCCAAAACGGGAAACTCGACAGCTGTTTTTTCGATCAGAATAGAAAAAAAAGAAAATATTTGATGGTGATGAAAGATTTTTTGTTGTTCTTTATAGAAATTGTTTTTTTTATTGTAACTTTGCACCAAATCGCATAAAACTACAGGATCAAGATGAGAACATATACGTACGATGAAGCTTTTAACGCGTCGCTGGAGTATTTCAGCGGTGATGAACTGGCTGCCCGTGTGTGGGTGACCAAGTATGCCATGAAGGACAGTTTTGGTAACATCTATGAAAAAAGTCCGGCTGATATGCACTGGCGAATTGCCAATGAGATTGCCCGAATTGAAAAGAAGTATGCCAACCCGATGCCTGCTGAGGAAATCTTCCAGTTGCTGGACCATTTCAAATATATTGTTCCCGCAGGCAGTCCGATGACCGGTATCGGGAACAACTTCCAGGTAGCCTCATTGTCGAACTGCTTTGTGATCGGTCTGGATGGTGATGCCGACTCCTACGGTGCCATCTTACGTATTGATGAGGAACAGGTGCAGCTGATGAAGCGACGCGGTGGTGTAGGGCATGACCTTACTCATGTGCGTCCGAAAGGATCACCAGTGAACAACTCGGCACTCACTTCCACAGGACTGGTTCCTTTTATGGAGCGTTATAGTAATAGTACGCGCGAGGTGGCTCAGGATGGTCGTCGTGGCGCCTTGATGCTCAGCGTGGGTATCAAGCATCCGGATTCTGAGGCTTTCATTGATGCGAAGATGACGGAAGGAAAGGTGACGGGCGCGAACGTGAGTGTGAAAATCGACGATGCGTTCATGCAGGCCGCCATTGATGACAAGGAATATGTGCAGCAGTTCCCTGTAGATAGCGATCATCCCGAGGTAAAGAAGACTATTCGTGCCAAGGAGTTGTGGGAGAAGATCGTACATAATGCTTGGAAGAGTGCTGAACCAGGTGTGCTGTTCTGGGATACCATCCTCAAGGAGAGCATTCCCGATTGCTATGCTGACCTGGGCTTCCGCACGGTTTCTACGAACCCCTGTGGCGAGATTCCACTTTGTCCGTACGACTCCTGTCGTCTGTTGAGCATCAACCTTTTCAGCTATGTGGTGAATCCGTTCACCCAAGAGGCTTATTTCGACTACGAACTGTTCAAGAAGCATGTGGGCTATGCACAGCGACTGATGGATGATATCGTTGACCTGGAACTGGAGAAGATCGACCAGATCATGAAGAAGGTGGAGAGTGATCCACAGAACGATGAAGTGAAAGGGGCTGAATATCATCTGTGGGAGAAGATCAAACGGAAGAGTTCGATGGGACGACGCACGGGTGTAGGCATCACAGCCGAAGGTGATATGATTGCCGCTATGATGCTTCGCTATGGTACACAGGAAGCAACAGACTTCTCCGTAAACGTGCATCGTACCTTGGCTCTAGCTGCTTATGGCTCATCCGTACAGATGGCTAAGGAGCGTGGCGCCTTTGAAATCTTCGATGCCGAGCGTGAGAAGAAGAATCCGTTTATCCTCCGTATCAAGGAGGCTGATCCGAAACTGTACGATGCGATGAAGAAATATGGTAGAAGGAATATTGCTTGTCTGACCATCGCACCGACGGGTACTACCTCGTTGATGACACAGACCACCAGTGGTATTGAACCGGTGTTCCTGCCCGTATATAAGCGTCGCCGCAAGGTGAATCCAAATGAACCTGATGTGCATGTGGACTTCGTAGACGAGGTAGGTGACTCCTTCGAAGAGTTCATTGTCTATCACAAGAAGTTCCTTGACTGGATGAATATCAATGGCATTGATACGGAGAAACGATACACCCAGGAGGAGATTGATGCCCTTGTGGCTCGTTCACCTTATTATAAAGCTACAGCTAATGATGTGGACTGGCTGATGAAGGTGAAGATGCAGGGAGCTATCCAGAAATGGGTTGACCACTCCATCAGCGTAACCGTCAACCTGCCGAACGATGTGGATGAGGCTCTCGTGAACCGTCTCTATGTGGAGGCTTGGCGTAGTGGTTGCAAGGGTTGCACCATCTATCGCGACGGCAGTCGTTCGGGCGTGATGATCCAGGTGAACGAGAAAAAGAAGAAGGAAGAGAAGAAACCGGAACCTGTTCCCTGTAAGCACCCGGAGGTGACGGAGGTAAGGCCACAGACCTTGGAGTGCGATGTGGTACGGTTCCAGAACAATAAAGAGAAATGGGTGGCATTCGTCGGTTTGCTCGACGGCTATCCTTATGAGATATTCACGGGTCTGCAGGACGATGAAGAGGGTATCATGCTACCGAAGTCGGTGGTAAAAGGTAAGATCATCAAGCAGACTAACGAGGACGGTTCGAAGCGTTACGACTTCCAGTTCGAGAACAAGCGTGGGTACAAGACCACTGTGGAGGGGTTGAGCGAGAAGTTCAATCCTGAGTACTGGAACTATGCTAAGCTGATCTCAGGTGTGCTACGCTATAGGATGCCCATCGAGCATGTTATCAAACTTGTCAGTTCCCTGCAGCTGAAGAGCGAGAGCATCAACACCTGGAAGGTGGGTGTGGAACGTGCCCTGAAGAAGTATATCTCTGACGGTACGCAGGCTAAAGGACAGAAGTGCCCGAACTGCGGCGAGGAGACTCTGGTCTATCAAGAGGGCTGCTTGATTTGTACGAATTGCGGAGCCAGTCGATGTGGATGATATGAAGATAACAGCTGGTTATATTGAACTGAAAGGACTGTCGTTCTTCGCTCGTCATGGGGTGATGGAGCAGGAGAGGGTCACAGGCGGGACGTTCATTGTGGATGTCCGTGTGAAATACGATCTCTCCGCTGCCGTACGCTCGGATGAGGTGAAAGACACCTTGAACTATGCGGAACTATCCGAAATCATAAATAGAGAGATGCAGACGCCGTCCAACCTGCTTGAGCACTTGGCAGGGAGGATCGGCGGAAGCATTATGGATGCGTTCCCGCAGGTGGAGGAGGTGGACATTACCGTTACCAAGAAGAATCCGCCATTAGGGGCAGAACTGGAAGGAGCAGCCGTTACTTTACACTTAATAAATGATAAAACTCCGTGACGGTTGACAGCCTTTTACGATAATTCATTAACTTTGCAGCGCATATGGTGAAAAGGTTATTGTTCGTGATCCTGATGATGTGTTCGGTAGGGGCGTTCGCCGATACCGCCGCAAAGAAGTTCGTCCTTGTCATCGATGCAGGTCACGGAGGAAAAGATACCGGATGTGTGGGGAAGATCTCAAAGGAGAAGAACCTCACGCTGAAGATGGCGCTTGCACTGGGTAAGATGATCGAGAGGAATTGTCCAGACGTGAAGGTGATCTATACACGTAAAACGGATGTGTTCCTTGAACTGTGGCAGCGGGCCGAAATTGCCAACAAGAACAAAGCTGACCTGTTCATTTCTGTGCATATCAATGCCCTCCCGGGCGGGAAAATTGCACGTGGATTCCAGACCTATACGCTGGGACGTGGCAGGAACTCGGGAAAAAAAGGAATCATCGAGAACCTTGAGGTGGCCAAACGAGAGAACTCGGTTATAGTGATGGAGAAGGATTACCAGCAGCATTATGCGGGCTTCGATCCCAATTCTCCCGAGAGTAACATTATGTTTGAGTTCATTCAGGACACTTATATGGAGCGCAGTGTGGAACTGGCAAAGTTCATGCAGCGGTACATGTGTGCCGCTACGGGAAGAGCCAACGCGGGTGCCCATCAGGACAACTTGGCTGTGTTGCGCCTCTCGTCGATGCCGGGTTGCCTGCTGGAGCTGGGATTCATCTCCACACCTGACGAGGAGAAGTTCATGAACTCCAGCGAGGCACCTGATAAATACGCACGAGGCTTCTATAATGCTTTTATCGCCTATAAGAAAAAGTATTTTGGTGGTTCGGCAACTCCTTTCTTGAATGAGCCTGAAACACCAAGTGCACCCAAGACTGAACAATCTGCAAAGCCTAAGACGGAGCAACCGGTAAAGGCGCAGCAGTCAGAAGTGAAGAAAGAACCTCAGCCTGAGGTAAAGAAAGAGCAAGTAAGCCAGTCGACTGCACCGCAGGATGCACCAGTGTTCAAAGTGCAGGTCATGGCTGATACGAAGGCTGTACCCACAGGGAGTAGTCGTTTCAAAGGACTCAAGGATATAGATTCCTACAAAGAGGGAGGCTATTATAAATATACTACAGGTAGCTCAACTGACTATAACGAGATCTACCGATTGAGGAAATCGCTTTTGGACAAGTTCCCTGGGGCGTTCATCATCGCTTTCAAGAATGGGGAGAAGATGGACGTTACGCAGGCGATACGTGAGTTTAAGGCTCGCAAGAGTCAATAACATTAGCAGGATCACAACATGAGAAAAGAAATCAAAATCGGCTTGGTGGCCGTTGCAGGACTGGTTCTTCTGTTCTTCGGAATGAACTACCTGAAAGGAATGAACATCTTCTCGACGGATACGAAATACTATCTGTCGTTTAAGGATATCAGCGGACTGACAGCTTCCAGTCCGATATATGCCGATGGTTTTAAAGTGGGTGTGGTGAAAAGCATCAACTACGACTATGAGAAGCCCGGGAACATCAAGATCGAAGCGGGCATCGATCCCAGTCTTCATATCCCGGAAGGCAGTACGGCAGAGATTGTCAGCGACCTTCTCGGAAACGTGCAGGTGAACCTGCTGCTGGCAGATAATACGCAACAGCGATTGGCTCCCGGAGGACTGATCAATGGGGATATCAATGACGGTGCCTTAGGTAGGGTGAAGGATATGATTCCTGCCATCGAGAAACTGCTGCCGAAACTGGATAGTATCATGGCAAGTCTGAATGCCATTCTGGCAGATCCGGCCATCGGTCAATCGCTCCATAATATCAGAACGGTAACGGGCGACCTGACAAAGACCACTCGTGAGGTAAATGATCTGCTCGCTCAGTTGAACAAGAATGTGCCGGGATTGGTGAACCGTGCCAATACCGTGCTCGATAATACAAGCACCCTCACCGGGAACCTCGCTGCCATCAATGTGGCAGGTACGATGGAGAAGGTAAACGAGACACTGGATAACGTCGAAAAGCTGACAACCCAACTGAACAATACAGAGGGAAGTATCGGACTTCTTTTGCGCGATCCGAGTCTTTACCAGAACCTGAATGCAACCATGCGTGATGCCGACTCTTTGCTGGTCAATATGAAGGCACACCCGAAGCGCTATGTGCATTTTTCTTTGTTTGGGAAAAAAGACAAATAAGTGTCTAATTTAAAAAACATCTAAATAGGAAGACGCTTGATTTTTGCTTTCTCGGAAATGCGTAAGTGATTATTAGTCGCTACTTTTCAGCGTCTTTTCTAGAGAGAAGTCCTTTCTTGTTAAGGAGTGGTTTCATGATTATAAAACTTTCATTTTTAATGACTTATAATTTTGCAATACCATTCTTTTATTATCAAGAAATGTTTCACGCTTAAAGTGCCAATCTTAGGCGTTTTACGACCGATAAAGAAAAAAAGGACAAAAAAGATGATTTGCAAGAATCAATAATCTTTTTTACCTTTGCAGAGTCAAAAACGTCGAAAGACTAACCGTGTTTATTTTATGAGTATTAACCCCCGTGCCTGCTGGGACAGTTGCCTCCAATTAATAAAGGAGAACGTCTCCGAGCAGCAATTCAACACCTGGTTCAGACCCTTGGCCTTCGAATCGTACAAGCCTGCGATGAAGACCTTGTTGGTGCAAGTTCCGAGTCCGTTCGTATACGAGTACTTGGAAGAGCACTACGTGGACCTGTTGAAGAAGGTGCTGACGAGGGTTTACGGCGCTGGTACCCGACTTACTTATCGGGTGGTAACGGATAAGACTCATAATCTGACACAGGATCTTCAGGCAGAGGAGGCAGCTACGGATGTGGTTACTCCACGCGTGAAGACAAGAGGTAATGCCTCACCCACAGAACTGGATGCAGCACAACCGCAGGACATCGACAGTCAGCTGGATCCCCACCACACCTTCGCAAACTTCATTGAGGGCGACAGTAACAAGCTGCCACGCAGTGTAGGACTATCTATCGCGGAGCACCCGGGAACCACGCAGTTCAATCCGATGTTTATCTACGGTCCCAGTGGATGCGGAAAGACACACCTGATCAATGCTATCGGTGTACGTACCAAGGAGTTGTACCCACAGAAGCGCGTGCTGTATATCAGCGCCCGACTGTTCCAGGTACAATACACCAGTGCGCAGATGCAGAACCGCATCAACGATTTCATTCATTTCTATCAGACTATCGACATGCTGATAGTGGATGATGTACAGGAGTGGGTGACGGCTACCAAGACACAGGAGACATTCTTCCATATCTTCAACCACCTGTTCCGAAACGGGAAACGCATCATCCTTGCATCCGACCGTCCACCGGTGGACCTCAAGGGGATGAGCGAGCGCTTGATCACACGTTTCTCTTGCGGACTCATTGCTGAGCTGGAACGCCCGAATGTGCAGCTTTGCATTGATATCCTGAAGAGTAAGATCAAACGCGACGGACTGAAGATCCCGGAAGATGTGATCCAGTACATTGCTGAGACGGCTAATGGTAGCGTGCGCGACCTGGAAGGCGTGATCAATTCATTGCTGGCCTTCTCGATTGTCTATAACGGAAATATCGACATGAAATTGGCAGAACGCGTGATTAAGCGTGCCGTCAAGGTGAATGAGCATCCGTTGACAGTCGATGAGATTATGGAGAAGGTGTGCCATCATTTCAATGTCACAACAGCAGCCATGTCCAGTCGTTCACGGAAACGTGAGTTAGTAGTGGCCCGTCAGGTATCCATGTACTTGGCACAGAAACTGACGAAGATGCCAGCCAGTCGTATCGGAAAGTTGGTGGCCAACCGTGATCACAGTACAGTTATCCATAGCTGTACGCAGGTTGAGCAGCGACTGAAGATCGACAAGGCTTTTTCGGCTGAGGTTCACAGTATCGAGAACTCATTCAAGCTTAAGAAGTAGCCAACAGGAAACAAGGTTTTCCCCGTCTCGCAGAAAGAACCAGTCTTTGGTAGGGCGTTTACCATAGACTGGTCATTTTTTTATCATACTGTTTTATGCATACAAAGCAAAACGGCCTACTCTTCACGAGCGGGCCGTTGGAAAAAACTAAATTAACTCAAGTTTATAGGGAAATACTCTCACGAGCACTGTATATGATCTCACAATGGTGAGATGCACATATTCTTATTTTCGTATGCAAAGATAATTGTATTTTTATAACTATGCAAACGTTTTCAAGTGAAAAATCATACAAAATGTGGTTTTTAATGTTTTTTTGCTAAATGTGTAATTATACACACATTCTACATGTCACTTTTTCTTCTTTCATCATCTGCTTCCACTTGTAGTATCCCATCACGGCAATCACCACGTAGAGTCCGTAGAGGGATGCCTTGAAGGGAATGTCCTTGTAGAAATAGAGAGCGCATGTGACCACATCGACGGCTATCCAGATGAACCATTGCTCCAGGTATTTGTGTGCCAAAGCCCAGATACCAACAATGCTCAGGGCGGTGGTAAAACTGTCAGCCAGTGGCACGTTACTGTTGGTGAACGTCACGAGCAACCAGTAGATGACGCCCCAGATGCAAAGGATGACCATTATCCAAGGTAACATCAGTCGACGTGGGAAATGACTGATGGCTAGTGCTGCTGCAGGCTTATCCTTGTGCTTCCACCAAAGTTTATCGCCCAGTGCCCAGCAGCCCACACCATAGATTGTCATCACCAGGTAGTAGAACTCCATGCCACAGTCGGCATAGAGTCCCTTCTGGTAGTAGAGTACGATGCCCAAAGACTGCATCAGGAAACCTACAAGCCACATCCAGGCACTGGCCTTGTATTCCAGTAGGATATAGGCCAGGCCGAGGATTGTGGTGACAATGTCAAGCCAGTGGGCTACGACGAATGTACTGATCATATATATTATAGTTAGAAACGTAGTGTGATGCTACCCATGGCGGTGAAGCCGGCCATAGGAATGAATCCGAGCTGGTAATAACGGTTTTCGTTCTTGTGACCATAACTCTCGGCAACGGCTGAATATGCCCATCCGCTACTTGCATAGTGCGCATCAAAGATGTTGTTCAGGTTCACGCCGAATACCGCTTCCTTCACACCCATCTTCTTCAACGGGAGTGTATAGCTCAGGTTGACATTTGTGGTTGAGTACGACGGCAGTGAGCGATCTTTGTTCTCTGTATTGTCGAGATACTGTCTGCTCACGTAGTTGGTGTGCCATACAGCCTGCCATCCTTTGTAGTGGAAGTTAATGAATCCGTTGAGGATAGCCGAGGGTGAGAAGGAGAGTGTGGAATTGTCATAGTGGAACTGGCGCAACTCGTCACCATTACCATCGATGTGGTACATAGCCATGGCAGCTTGACGACCCGCGTCATCATCCTCATAATCCCAGTCGTCCCAGTCCTCTATGAACTCATCAAAGTCCTTGATCTTATTTTGGCTCAGGGCAGCATTGCCTTCCACGGTCAGCCAAGAGGTGATATCAAGACCGGCCGTCAGCTCAATACCTGCACGGTATGACTTCTTCACATTGGTTGTGAGTGGTTCGCCAATATCACTCTGTGCACCCGTCTGCACGAGCTGATTGTCGTAATCCATATAATAGGCGGTGATACCGGCACGCCATTTCGGTGTGGCGAAGCTATAACCCACCTCGTAGTCGAGCAATGACTCCATCTTGGGTGCTGGATAGTTACCATTATCCGTGAAGTTGTTGCGTTCTGGTTCCCGGTGACTCAAGGCCACTGAGGCAAAGGCACGATGACCGCCGTTGTGGAAGCTGATGCCCGCCTTTGGATTGAGGAAGTTGTACGTCTCATCAATATCGAGCAGGTGCTTGCTGTACAGGTAGGTCTTTTTATTATAGACGAACTTGTCGTTATAGCCGTCGGTAGTGTAGTTCACGCGACGGTACTGCATATCGGCAAAAGCATCCCAGCTGTCAGACAGATGGTAGAGTGCCTTGATGAAAGCGCTGCCGTCGAACTTGTTGGCATCAGAGTCATAATACTGATAGTCACCATCGTTCATGAGCATGTTACGTAGTTTGTCGTTGCTCAGGTAGGTGATATAGCCGAAGTGGTTACCGTCGAACTGCTGCACGGAGAGTCCGCCGATCACATCCCAGTCGTTATCCTTATAGTTCAGGTTCCATACAATGCCGTAGGTATCCTGCTTCAATCCTTTTTTGCGTACCCAGTCAGTGCGCTTCACACCACTCATGTCGCTGAATGTGGCATTGGGCAGACCGAGTTTCTTGATTTTGTTGTTGTAACGGAACTCCTTGTAATATCCGTAGCCGTGGGTATAGTGCAGCGAGGCCATGGTATTCCAATGCTCGTTGATATCCCATACGGCAGAGAGAATGTTGTGGTTCTGCCAGAAATTGTCGGTGGTCTTGTCCCAGGGCTTACCGTTGTTCAGCATGTAGCGTTCTGTCTGGTAGTTACCATTGGCGTCGCGAAGAAAATTCCCATCGGCATCGGTCGAGAACTTCTCGTACAGACTATTATAGCGTCCGAGTCCCACTTTGTACAAATCCTCATAGGTCTTGATGCCCGTGTTACCGCCATAGGTGCCGTCCATCAGACTGAGGTCATCGTTGCCGGCAGTAACACCGTTCCATGCCTGACCCGTCTTCTCAAAGTTACCGATATTCTTGTAACGGATAACGATATCATCGGAAAACCAACTCAATCCGCCATAGTAGCTACCTGAGCGTCCGCTGGTACCATGGATATAGCCGTCGGTATTCGTCTCGTGGTAAGCACCGTCGAAGACGAAATGATTCCAGAGCAGTCCTGTTGAGAACGATCCGCCCACATTGAAAGTGTTGTACGAGCCATAGGAGAAGTTCACTTCACCACCAGGTGTTATCGAAGGTGTCTTGGTAGAAAGTGAAATGGTACCGCCGAAGGCGCCATCGCCATTGGTGGATGTACCAACACCGCGCTGAATCTGGGCATTTCCCAGTAGTGAAGCGTAGGAGTTCATGTTGGCCCAGAACACGCACTGGTCTTCGGGTGAGTTCAGTGCCACACCATCGAGGGTGATATTGATGCGTGACCCTGCCGCGCCACGGATGCGCAGATAGGTTGTTCCTGTACCCACACCATTCTCACTCCATGACAGTACACCGGGAGTCTGTGAGAACAAGAAGGGCAGCTCCTGTCCTGTTTTGGCAAAGTCCTCCAACTCTTTCTTCTTGATATTTGCCACTGCGAAGGGCGCATCTTTCTGTACCCATACACCTTTTACCACTACCTCCTGTAGCTGTTCCATGCGGAGAGAGTCAATTTCATCTTGCAGACCGAGACGGTCGTTCATAGCCTTGGCGGGCTGAAGGGATGCCAAAGCCATCATCACACTGAAAACAATAACTTTTTTCATTACCTTATTAATATATATAATGCAATAAGGGGGAGAGAGAGAAGAATAACCAAAGGTTTTTCTTGTGAGCGTTGCTCGTTCATTCCTACGCCAGTATTACCTGGATCAGGTCAGAGGGTATCATCTCAGCCCGAAACATCGGGCACCCCTTAGCCTACATTCTGTAAGCCGATGCAAAGGTACGAATAAACGAGTGAATTACAAAATAAAAATGTCTCTTATTTTTATTTCCTTGGGAAAGAGCTTTAGGAGAAGGTAGTTTATAAGCCTTGTACGTCTAGTACAGATGCCTTGTACGTCTAGTACAAAAGCCTTGTACGTCTAGTACAGAAGCCTTGTACTAATAGTACAAAGCCTTTGTACCAGATCTGTACTTGTATTTTTGGTTAAATTCAGTTCAAGGAAGCAGATTCTTTCCTGTTGTATTCATCAGTGATTTGGCCTCATTGTAAGGCAGGATGAATGAAGGAAGACCGGCTGCGTAGGGAGCAATCTCGTATTGCTGGTAGGTGATTGACACGCCCTCTTTGATAAACACCGGGGGATTGGCCGGAAGTGGTAGTAGGTAGGTATGCTCCAATGACAGACAATTCTCCAGTTCCTCATCGGTGTTCACCTCGAAGTACTTCTTCAGACCCTTCTTCATAACATCCTGCATGCTACCAGTGAACATATCCCAATCAACCCGTCGTCCGTCGCTCTTGCGGAAGGTCATACCCGTGATGACGGTACCTCCGTGGGCACCACCCATATCCTCATACTTCTTGAACTCGTAAGTAACGAACTTATCGGTCTCATAAAGATGGTGGATCTCCGTTTCTGAAGCGAAGGTAGGGATGTTGCCCGTCATGTTCTCGGCCATCATGTCATGACCGCTCTTGAACTCTTTGTACTTCAGGTCGAAGTAGTAATCAATCATCTTCTGACCATCGTTGAGGTCACCATCATAGGATCCCTGCTTGTTGTTTTCCAGTTCACCTGCGTAGGATGTGCCCAACGATTCGCTGATGTATTCGCGGATGGCATTAACCAGGAACGGATTACCGCCGACGGGGAAGTCAACAACGATCTTGTATTCGCCCGAATTGTCCTTCTTTACCTGTTCCACTTGCTTGAAGGTCAGCTTATCTTCCTTCTGACCTTCTTCTTTCTCCATCTCTTTTACAGTTGTGGAATCTCCCTGCGATGATGAAGGAAGGTTTGTCTGTGTCTTCTGATTGCAGCCAAAGATGACTGCCATCAGAAGAACAAAGACAATTTGCTGAAACGCTCTTTTGTACATAGATGCTATCGTTTAGCGGTTCAACAGGTGGCAGGCCACGGCTTCAAGGTCTTAAAGAAGTCGTTACCCTTGTCATCAACGAGGATGAAAGCGGGGAAGTCCTCTACTTCAATCTTCCAGATGGCCTCCATGCCGAGTTCAGGATACTCCACGCACTCGATGCTCTTGATGCTCGACTGTGAGAGCACTGCGGCCACACCGCCGATAGAGCCCAGGTAGAAGCCACCATGCTTCTGACAAGCATCAGTTACCACCTGTGAGCGGTTACCCTTGGCAATCATTACGAGTGAAGCACCATGCTCCTGGAACTCATCCACATAAGGATCCATACGATTAGCTGTAGTCGGTCCCATTGATCCACAAGGATAGCCCTCCGGTGTCTTGGCGGGTCCTGCATAGAGAACGGGATAATCCTTGAAATACTGTGGCAGATCCTCACCGGCATCCAGACGAGCCTTCAGCTTGGCGTGTGCGATATCGCGGGCCACGATGATGGTACCCTTGAGGTTCACGCGGGTGCTGACAGGATACTTCGTCAGTTCAGCACGTACGGAGTCGATTCCCTTGTTCAGGTCGATGACAATGGAGTTGGCCCCTTCACCTGCCTTGGCATACTCAGCCGGAATCAGTTCAGTGGGGTTGTTGTCCATCTTCTCCAGCCAAACACCGTCGCGGTTGATCTTCGCCTTGATGTTTCGGTCGGCAGAGCAACTCACGCCCATACCGATAGGACAGGAAGCGCCATGTCGCGGCAGACGGATCACGCGGATGTCGTGCGCCATGTACTTACCGCCGAACTGGGCACCCAGACCGATACGATGAGCCTCCAGTAAGAGTTTCTTCTCCAGATCGATGTCGCGGAAGGCACGACCAGTCTCATCACCCGTAGTAGGCAGACTGTCGTAGTACTTGATGCTGGCGAGCTTCACCGTGAGCAGGTTCTTTTCTGCAGATGTACCACCGATGACGAAGGCGATGTGGTAGGGAGGACAGGCTGCTGTTCCCAGACTCTTCATCTTCTCCACGAGGAACGGGATAAGTGTACCCTCGTTCTGGATGGTAGCCTTGGTCATGGGGTAGAAATAGGTCTTGTTGGCAGAGCCACCACCCTTAGCCACCATGACGAAGCGGTACTCGGCACCCTCACAGGCCTCGATGTCGATCTGTGCAGGCAGGTTACAACGGGTATTTACCTCGTCGTACATGTTCAGCGGAGCGTTCTGCGAGTAGCGCAGGTTGTCCTGTGTGAAGGTGTTGAACACGCCGAGAGAGAGTGCTTCCTCATCCTCGAAGCCCGTCCAGACCTGCTGACCTTTCTCGCCGTGGATGATTGCTGTACCCGTATCCTGACAGAACGGCAGAATTCCTTTGCAGGCCACTTCGGCATTGCGCAGGAACTGCAGGGCTACATACTTGTCATTCTCACTGGCTTCAGGATCGCTAAGCACCTGAGCCACCTGCTCATTATGTTCGCGGCGCAGCATGAACTCCACATCGTGGAATGCTTCTTGAGCTAATAGGGTAAGTGCCTCCTTCGACACTTTCACAATTTCCTTACCCTCGAATTCGCTGAGGGTTACACCTTCTTTAGTCAGAAGGCGATACTCCGTGTTGTCTTTTCCAAGTTGGAACATCGGAGCATACTTGAATGCAACTGGGTTTGCCATATACTTTTTTTCTTTTATGGTTTACTAGTTTTGCTAGTTGTACTAGATATTAGTTGTACTAACTCTGCTAGATTAATATCCAAAGATCTCCTCGGTGGAGAGTCGCTTGATGGTGCCAATCTTGGAGAGGGCCTCCATGTCGAGTTCCTTCTCGTTGCCAAGGATGACGTAGCGATAGGGCTTGCGGGCCATCTGCTCCTGCTCGAAGCGGACGATATCCTGCAGCGTCAGGTTGGGCAGGGCATTGTAGATACGCTCGTCGATATCATAGTCGATACCCAATCGTTGTGCTCTGATCCACGCATTGATGAGGTTGAACTTCGTGGTGCGCTCAGTAGCCAAACGCTTTGTCAAGGCTTCCTTTGCGATGCGGAAAGCCGCCTCACTCTGCGGGATGGTATCGAGGATGACGTGGAACTGTTTCAAGCAGTCCATCATCTTGTCGTTCTGAGTAATGATATGGGTAAAGAACAACTCAGGCTCCCATTTATAGTCAGGCTCCACATAACCTGCATAGGCGTTGTAAGCCAGTCCTCGGGCCTCGCGCATCTCCTGGAATACGATGGTATTCATACCGCTACCATAGTATTCGTTGAAGAGTGCCTTCACAGCAGCCTCCTCGGGATGCCATGCACGTTCCTCGTTATGGATCATTCGCATATAGATGTTCTTGGCATCATAGGGAGCGATGAGCACTTCGTTGGTTGGAGTAGGCTGGTACGTGTAGCGACGACCTTCGGGTGCCGGGAGGAGTTTCTTGGCTGTCTTGTGCTGCTTGGTGACAGCGGCAGTCAGCTCTTTCTCACTCATAGGACCATAATATAATAAGGTGTGCTCATACTGCGGAAGGTTCTTCAGCAGATCCAACAGTTCCTGCGGGTCGGTATTACGCAGTTGTTCTGAGGTCAGGATATTCCTTGAGGGGTTGTAAGGACCGAAGAAACCGTATCTGATCAGGCGAGAGAAATTCGATTGCTGATTCAGCTTCTGGTCGGCACGTGACTTCTCCTCGAGCTGGATATACTTTTCCCAAGCGTCCTTGTCAACCTTCGCGTTCTTGATCACATCTTCTAGCAGCGCCAGTGCTTGTGGCATGTTCTCGCTCAAACCGTTGAGTCGTACGTTGATACTGCGTGTACCCACGCCGATACTATAGTTACATGCCAGTTTGTAGAACTGCTGTTTGATCTGCTCATTGGTGAGCTTATTGGTACCCAGGTACTCTAGATAGTCGGGAGCATACGAGTATTTCAGGTTTGCTTCCTCGCCGAACTTATACTCAAATGCCATGGCAAAGCGACCGTTCTCCGTATTCTTTACATAGATATAGGGGAGATTCTTCTTGGTCTTGCCAAAGGTCAGGTCGTTCTTGAAGTCGATGAAGCGTGGCTGAATAGGCTCCACCTTTGTATTCTGGATATCCTTTACGAAATCGCTGATGAGGTCGCGGTTGGTAGGGATAGGCGTGATGGCGGGCTTATCGATCTTCTTCAGATTCTTGTCTTCACCCTGACGCTTATAGACCACCACGTAGTTGTCACGGAAATGACGCTTTACGAAATCCATGATCTCCTGCTTCTTCATATTGGAGATACGGTCCAGGTAACCCACTTCCTGCTCCCATGGAATCTCGTTGATAAAGGTCTGAACGAATTTGTTTGCGCGAGAGGAGTTGTTCTCCAATGAGGTGTAGTAGTTCAGCTTGGCGTTGTTGATTACTGATGGCAGCAAGTCGTCTGAGAAGTTACCATTCTTCAGGTTCTCGATCTCTGCCAGCAAAAGACCCTTCACCTCGTCGAGTGTCTGTCCTTCCTTCGGTGTTCCTGCGAGGATGAAGCCAGAATGATCACGCATTCTTTCCAGGCCACCCCATGCTTCGAGCATCTTCATCTGCTGATTGATATTCAGGTCGATAAGTCCAGCTACGCCGTTGCTGAGCATATTTTCGATCACCTGCAGGGTATCGCCTTGTAGCGTGTTACCTCTTCCGAAGCGCCAACCCATCCAAATGGTCTCCGTCTCCAGTCCGTACACGGTGGTGTCACGTGGAGCGGTAATCGGTTCCAAAGCGGGGAACACCGGCTGTTTTACGTCAGCCCCCGGTTTCCATGAGCCGAAATACTTGTCAATGATGGCGATGACTGTTTCCGGGTTGAAGTCACCTGCCATACAGATAGCCACATTGTTCGGACGGTACCACTTGTTGTAATAGTTCTTGATGTTTGTGATACTGGGGTTCTTCAGGTGTTCCTGCGTACCGATGGTGGTCTGTGTACCGTAGGGGTGGGTGGGGCAGAGCATCTTGCAGATCGACTGCCACAGCTTGCGCTGATCCTGTGCGATACCGATGTTATACTCCTCATACACTGCCTCCAGCTCCGTATGGAAACCGCGGATTACCATGTTCTGGAAACGGTCAGCCTGGATCCTTGCCCAGTTCTCCACCTCGTTCGAAGGGATGTCCTCGGTATAGCAGGTCACATCATTGCTCGTATAAGCATTTGTTCCCTCGGCACCGATGGCAGACATCAGCTTGTCGTATTCGTTGGGAATGAAATACTTGGCGGCCTCCTGTGAGATACTGTCTATCTCGTGGTATTTCTGTTTGCGGAGTTCCGGATCTGTGATCTTACGATATTCCTCATAAGACGCCTCGATCTTATCGAGTAGCGGAGCCTCAGCCTCGTAGTTAGTCGTTCCAAACTGTTTGGTACCCTTGAACATCAGGTGCTCCAGATAGTGTGCCAGACCCGTTGTCTCGGCAGGATCGTTCTTGGAACCAGTGCGCACAGCGATGTATGTCTGGATGCGCGGTTTCTCCTTATTGACCGACAGATAGACCTTCAGTCCATTGTCAAGGGTGTAGATACGTGTGTTCATCAAGTCACCAGGAACGGTGGTGAACTTGTAATCCTTGGCCATTACAGAGCAGCTGCCCAGTAATACCAGAAAAGCGGTAAATAGTTTTCTCAGTTTCATAATGTTTATAAATTAAATCGTCGTCGACGATGACTTGACAAATCAATTAATTCTCGTAGTCAATTTCATGATCGAGCTTGTCGATGAAGTCGTTGAACACCTCATCCTCCACATCGCCCATGGCGTATTCCTTCTCGGCATCCTTGCGGATCTCACCGATCCAGATACGACGAGCCACGATATAGTCTTCGCGGATCCGCTGAGCATCCTCCTCAGTAATCTCATCCAGACCATAGTAGTCGAGAATCATCTGGTATGTCCATGCCCACTGGTATTCGCGGTAGTGGTCGTTGATCTCCTCAAAGCGGTCGATGACAGCCTGTATAGTTTCCAAGGTACCATTCTTGATATCATCGATCAGACGGGTTTCTTCGCTCTCCGGCAACAGCAGTCCTGAGAGGTCAATCCAGTTACCTTGTCCTGTGGTACTAGTGGGTTTCCTGAAATAGTCATGCTTCTTGGCACGCTTCAGCACGGCACCCATATACAGTCTGAGGGCGATATCGTAGTATTTAATACCCTTTTTTAGTGAAGAGGCATTGATGACATATTCGTGGTAGTTGTATTGCGACTGCAGGTCACCGGATGCGGCACGCAGGTTCTCCAGGATCTTCTTACCCCTCAGGATTTCTCCTACGGTGAACGGTGAGAGCCAGTCGAAATTCACAATACTCTTCTGACAGCCCTGCTGGCGCATGTCGCGCTTCGGCCATTTCTTGATATCGCGGTAGAGACCAACTGTGGTGATATTACGTCCGGGAACCAGATACATATCGTCGTTATAGGAAATAAGGTATGAGAACGGCACATCACGGGTGTCGGGATGGTGCATCAGTTTACCCATACATACCGAGAAGGCACCGATTTTGGCAGGCATCAGCACGTAAGAGCCACTGGCCGTCTTTGTTCCACGCTCCAAAGTACCATAGTGGATGGGGCCCATTTTATAGGCATGGTTTGAGAAATTGGTGTTCGAACCAGCGTTGTAGAATGAGAACTGACCGCCGATAAGCAGACTCGACTTATGGTGAGAAGCAGAGAAGGGTCCGCAGAAGGCGGCGCAAGCCTCACCATTCGACATATAGCTGTTGGCGAAGAACACGCTCTGCGAGGCGGTGAATCCGTTGGCGATATGACAAGCCTCGCCTACGAAGCAGTCCTGCATCTTCACACTATTGATGATTGATGAGCCGTTGCAGATGATGGAGTTCTCACAGATCACGCCCGTTCCAATATATACTGAGTCACTTGGACCGTTCAGGATGGAGCAGTCGCTGATGCGTGAAGCACCGTTGATCTCGCAGTTGTCGTTGATGACGGTATTCGTAATCTCCTTCGTACCGATAATCTTTACATTGTTACCGATTATTCCTCGTTCGGGCATGTTCCTTTCGATGTCCTCATTGATCAGTCGGCGAATCTCATCCTTGATGTTCTTATCAGTGAAATGCTTCACCATGAAGGCAGCAAACTGACTGTTCAGATTTCCGAAGAGGATGGCATTACCGTCACCGGCCTCGTTCAGCACGGATATCAGGTTACCTTCGCCATAGGTAGCTCCCTCGGTAGTCTCGATGATACTTACGTTCGAGATGAAGCAGTCGTCACCGATGGTATAGTTATTGATATACCCTGCTACATTCTCAATGAGACAGTTGTCACCGATGGTCACGTTCCGCAAGGTGGAACGTGTGATACCCGTGTGCTTGACAAAGCCTTTCGACACTTCGATATTCTTCTCGAACACACCCAGGTTCACTTCACCATAGAAACTGGTACCTTTGATATAATTAGGCTGAAAGTCCTCTGCCACATTGATGGCGGTCCAATCTTCTGCCGTACATCCGTTATTCTCCAGGATGATAATCTCTTCTTCGGTTAATAATCTGTAATCCATATTTTATTGTTTGTGATTGTTATTTACTTATTCTTCTTCGATATC
>JBGUJY010000014.1:0-29918 GCA_045114185.1 Prevotella sp.
ACCGTGGTGGATAAGGCGAATGTGCTGGCCTCGTCACGCCTCTGGCGACAGATTGCCCAGGAGATGGAATCACAGTATCCTGAGGTAACTACGGATTATATGTTCATCGACAATGCCTCGATGCGCGTGCTGACAGAACCGCGATTCTTTGATGTAATCGTAACGGAGAACACCTTCGGGGATATCCTGACGGATGAGACCAGCTGTATTACGGGTAGTATGGGACTGCAACCCTCATCTTCGTTAGGTGAGCATACACCGCTCTTCGAACCAGTACATGGCTCATGGCCGCAGGCCGCAGGCCAGAACCGCGCCAACCCGCTGGCACAGATTCTCTCGGCCGCCATGCTCTTGGAACACTTCGGTCTGAAGGAAGAGGGTGCCAAGGTGCGCGAAGCCGTGAATGCCAGTCTGGATGCGAATGTTCGCACCCCTGAAATACAGGTGGAAGGCGGTAAGCAATACGGTACCAAAGAGGTGGGAGAATGGATTGTTGACTATATCCGGAACCATTGAAAAAGGCAAAAAAAAAGTGACAAGCTTCACAGCTGATCACTTCACATCTCAATAGGTATTAGTTTTTAAGGTAAAAAGATTGTTTTCAGGATAACGATGCAAAGGTAATGTACTTTTTTCAAACCACCAAACGTTTTTCTTATATAATTTTAATTAAATTTGTTGTGCGGGAACACACCTAAGGAATTTAAGATTATTTAAGAATTCAATGGTGCAAACGATTGACAAAGACTATCCGACAGGTAAAATATAGGTTAAAGAACATGTTTTTCAGTCAAAGTGTTGGCTATTTCATAAAAAATGTGTAATATTGCAGGCCAAAAGAAACAAATACTGAAATAATGAAAGATAATAGCGAATACTGGCAGCCTGAACTGGAAACCATGCCACGTGAAGAACTGGAGAAACTCCAGGTGAAAAAACTGAAGGAGAGTATTAGAATTGCCATGAAGAGTGAGTTCTACGGAAAGCGTTTTGCTGAGTTAGGACTTACCCCCGATGATTTTAATTCTATTGCGGATATTCGTAAGATTCCGTTTACCACCAAGCAGGACCTGAGGGATAATTATCCTTTCGGACTGGTGGGAGGTGACATGAAAGATGCCATCCGTATCCATTCTACCAGTGGTACAACGGGTCATCCCACCGTGGTTACTTATTCCCGTCATGATATCGACTCATGGGCAAACATGATTGCGCGTGATATGTATATGGTGGGTTGTCGCGATACGGATGTGTTCCAGAACTCTTCCGGTTATGGTATGTTCACGGGTGGTCTTGGCTTCCAGCATGGTGCTGAGAAGTTGGGTGCTACCACTGTTCCTGCTGGTGCTGGTAACTCCAAGCGTCAGATCATGTTCATTAAGGACTTCGGTACAACCTGTCTGCATGCCATTCCCAGTTACGCTATCCGTTTGGCTGAGGTGTTCCATGAAGAGGGTGTGGATCCTCGTTCTACCAAGCTTCGCACACTCTTTATCGGTGCTGAGCCCCATACCGACGAACAGCGCCGTCGTATTGAGCGTCTTCTCGGTGTCAAGGCTTATAACTCTTTCGGTATGACCGAGATGAACGGTCCTGGTGTGGCCTTCGAATGTAAGGAACAGGACGGTATGCACCTCTGGGAAGATAACTATATCCTCGAGATTGTAGATCCTGAGACACTGGAACCGGTACCCGATGGCGAGATGGGTGAGATGGTGTTGACCACACTCGACCGTACCATGATGCCGATTCTGCGTTATCGTACCCGCGACCTTACCCGTGTGATTCCCGGTGAGTGCAAGTGCGGACGTACACACCGTCGTATCGACCGTATCAAGGGTCGTACGGATGATATGTTCATCATCAAGGGTGTGAATGTGTTCCCGATGCAGGTGGAGAAGATCCTCGTGCAGTATCCGGGTCTGGGAAGCAACTACCTCATCACCTTGGATACCGAGGATGACAATGATATCATGACCGTTGAGGTTGAATTGGATGATATCCATACTGATGTATATCCCGAACTGCAGAAGATGACACGCGACATCCAGCGTGCCTTGAAGGATGAGATCCTGCTTACGCCGAGAGTGAAGCTGGTGAAGAAGGGTTCTCTGCCTGTCAGCGAAGGTAAGGCTGTACGCGTGAAGGATCTGCGTGAAGGTCGTTCATAAAGACTATATGAAACGTTTTCTTATCTTGTTGGTTTCCTGCGTGTTGACAACTTTCGTGCAAGCACAGGTTTCAATGCGTGATGTCTGGTTGTCTATGCCAGACAGCATTCTCCCTTATCTGAACAGGAGCCTCAAGACGGAACATGTTGACTTCATAGATAGGCAGATGAAGTCGGAAGTGAAGAACCTGTTGCACGAGAGTGGTGTGTTGGATACGCTCACGAACGATTTCGCATCCTATTACCTGCCACAGTCATCTTCTCTGGAAATGCGACTGCTGACAACTGCCGATTCGTCACAGGTGATCTGTCTGGTGAAGACCGTGATGGCGCCCGAGGCGGAGAGTGAGGTGAGGTTCTTTGATACGTCGTGGCAACCTCTTGCAGATGATTACGGACTGCCTCTTCATCTGTCGGAAGGGGAGATACTGAAGCAGTTCACCCATCAGCCTTCTGATATGAAGGACGAACGTTTCGATGAACTCTGTAAGATGATTGATCCCGTGATGCTGTCTGCTTCTCTGAGTGCTTCATCTCCTATGATCACCCTGTGCTTGAGTACGCCGGTACTGACGAAACAGGAATTGGATGATGTATCAGTCATTGCTAAGCAAATAAGTTTTAATTGGGATGGAGTAAGATTTAAAGAATATTAATTATCATAGCTGATACCGTGTAAGTCATTGTAGATTAGTAGAAATGTATTACTTTTGCAATGTGTTTTTCATGGTATTAGATTATTAAGGTTAATAAAGATTGATTGTCGTGAGACAATCAATTTTTTTTTGCTATATATTTGCTGCAATCAAGAATTTGCGTTATCTTTGCGGTCAAATATAAACAAGAAGCGTATGAATCTGAAATTCCGTTTGTCGCTGATGAACTTCTTGGAGTTCGCAGTATGGGGTGCCTACCTCACATGTATGGGTAATTACCTCGGAGTAGCAGGTCTGGGTGATAAGATCTCCTGGTTCTATGCCATCCAAGGTATTGTTAGCATCTTTATGCCCACCCTGATGGGTATCGTAGCAGATAAATATATTCAGCCACAACGATTGCTGGGATTGTGCCACCTGCTGGCTGGCGCGTTCATGCTGGTCTGCTGGTGGATGGGTATGCAGGCGGGATTCGGTAATGAGTTGCCCAACAAATCGGCCTTCATCGCCGTTTATACGCTGAGTGTGGCGTTCTTCATGCCGACCATTGCGCTGGCAAATACCACAGCCTTTACGATTCTGAAGAATAACGGACTGGATACGGTGAAGGATTTCCCGCCCATCCGTGTATTGGGTACAGTGGGCTTCATCGCTACCATGTGGTTCGTGAACTGCGCAGTATGGCAGGATGGTTCGTTCTCCATGACACTGGCCGACAGTGCATATAAGTTCCAGTACACCTACATGCAGTTCTTCGTATCAGGTATCTTGAGCTTGGTGCTCTTTGTCTATTGCTTCACACTGCCTGAGTGCAAGGTGGAGAAGAAGGAAGAGAAGAAGTCGTTGGCCGAGAGTTTGGGTCTGAACGCCTTCAAACTCTTCAAGCGGAAGCAGATGGCGTTGTTCTTCATCTTCTCTGCACTGTTAGGTATGTGTCTGCAGGTTACCAATGGTTATGCAGGACCGTTCATCACGAGCTTCAAGGGCAGTGCTGATGCCGCAGTAGCCTCATCGTTTGCAGCCAATAACGCAACATTACTTACCTCCATCTCACAGATCAGTGAGGCATTGTGTATCCTGATGATTCCTTTCTTCCTGAAACGATATGGTATCAAGGTGGTGATGCTGATGTCTATGTTCGCCTGGGTGTTCCGCTTCGGCTTTTTCGGTGTGGGTAATCCCGCTATGCCTGGCGTGATCTTCTTCATCCTCTCCTGCATCGTTTATGGTGTGGCGTTCGACTTCTTCAACGTCTCCGGCGGTATCTTCGTCGATCAGGAGTGCGAACCTTCCATCAAGGCTTCTGCACAGGGCTTGTTCATGATGATGACTAATGGTATCGGTGCCACAGTAGGAACACTGGCTGCTGGTGAGATTGTGAACAAATACTGTACTTGGGAGAATGGTTTCCTGATTGGTGATTGGCAGACCTGCTGGTTCATCTTCGCAGCCTTTGCTTTGGTGGTTGGCGTAGCGTTCGCATTGGTATTCAAGCCTGAGAAGAAATCATAGCGGATGAAGGAAGAGCGTTATTTTTACGTCCCTAATGCCTCGTCGCAGAACGAGATGCCCGAAGAGGAAGCGTTGCATGCCCTTCGGGTACTGCGTATGCGTGGTGGTGACGAGATGTTCCTTATGGATGGTGAGGGCGTGTTCTATCGTGCCGTCGTCACCATAGCCGCTACCCGACGCTGTTTCTATGATATCGTGGAAGCGATTCCGCAACAGCGGGATTGGCGCGGACGACTGCATATTGCCATGGCGCCTACGAAGATGATGGAAAGGGTAGAGTGGTTTGTGGAGAAGGCTACGGAGATTGGTATTGACGAGATGAGCTTCCTCTGCTGCAGTTTCTCGGAAAGAAGGGTGCTGCGGGCACAACGACTGGAGAAGATTGCGGTATCGGCCGTGAAGCAGAGCAGGAAACCATGGAAGCCGGTGGTGAATCCCCTGATTAACTTCCAGGACTTTATCCGTCAACCGCGTGAAGGACATAAGTTCATCGCTCATTGCTACCAGGAGTTTGTACGCGAGGATTTGTACCAGATCCTGCAACAGCCGGAGGTGGCACAGGCAGGGGATGAGATCACGGTGCTCATAGGACCCGAAGGTGATTTCTCTTTCGATGAGGTGCAGGAGGCCATCGCACAAGGCTACCGCAGCATCTCTTTGGGAAAGGAGCGGTTGCGTACGGAGACGGCTGCCTTGGCGGCAACGATGATGGGACATCTCTCCCGAAGAATAATAGAATAGTTAAGATGAAAAAAACTCTTTTCTTGTTAGGGGCAGCATTCGTTATGCTGCTCTCGTCATGTTCAAAAGAACAGTATACAGATGTGATTCCACGTGGAAGCACAGCACTGATGGGTATTGATATGCAGCAGACCCATACGGATGTGCTGCAATCGTTGTTCGGTTTGACGGATACACACGACTGCGGTATCGACCTTTCCGCTAAGCTTTATCTCTTTGAATCTCCTGATGGGAACATGGGAATGGTGGCCAAGGTGGAGGATGCAGACAAATTAGAAAAAGTATTGAATGATTTGTCGGAAAAGAATGTCTGTCAAAAAGTTATCGAACGAAAGGAAGTCCGCTTCACTCTCTTGGAAGAGAAGTGGATGATGGGCTTTGACAATCATGCCGCCTTGGTGATGGGACCCATCGTTTCTGCCCAGCAGACGCAGACACAACAGCAGATTGCCCGCTATCTGAAACAAGATGAGAAGCAGGGAATCACGGAATCGAAGATGTTCCAGAAACTCGATTCCATCCATTCTGCCATGGCTCTCGTGGCACAGGTGGCTGCACTGCCGGAGCAGTTCACTGCGCCCTTTATGCTGGGAGCACCCAAGACCGCCGATGCTTCGCAGGTATTACTCGAGGCTGAACTGCAGGTGCAGGATCAGATGCTGGTGATTCAAGGTCAGACTTTCTCGTTCAACCAGTCAATCGACAAGGATCTGCAGGAGACGGCCACCTTGTTCCGTCCGATGACAGGCGCTTTCCTCAACCGTCTTGGAAACCATTCGGCCTTGTCGTTCCTCACCAATGTGGAAGGTGAACGTTTCCTTCCTGTATTACAACAGAACAAAGGGTTGCAGTCGTTACTCACTGGCGCGAAGTTCACCATTGACATCAATGAGGTGATCAACTCCGTGGAAGGTGATATGCTCCTTTCGTTCTCGTCGTTCGGTGACAGTAATTCGCGGATGACCATGCATGCGCAGCGAGGGGAGAAGGCAGACTACTATTACAGCAACGGAACCGAAGAGACAACAGAACAGCCGTCGCAGTCGCTCACCGAACTGTTGAGCGGTCAGCGTCTGGCCATGGTGCTTCAACTGAATGCGTTGGGTGACGAGCTGTCATCAACCATCAGTGGCATTCTGAAACCGTTGTTCGGCGATCTCTCCACCATCGTGTATGTGATGTGTGTTCCTGAGAAAGGAAATCAACAAGAATAAGTACTGATTATGAATACGATACAATTCAAATATGTCATCCCTCAGGTCTTTGCTTCCCGTGAAGAGCAGAACAGTGATGTCTGGCAGCAGGATATCACCTTCGAGAAAGAGAAGGTATATCTGATAGAGGCGGAGAGCGGTAAGGGAAAGAGCACGTTCTGCAGTTATCTGATAGGCTACAGGCACGATTACTCCGGACAGGTGTTGTTCGATGATGTAGATGCACGTAGTTTGAAGGTGGCCGACTGGACAGGTATCCGTCAGCAGCACATCAGTATGCTGTTCCAGGAACTGCGCCTGTTCCCCGAACTGACTGCTATGGAGAATGTGCTGATCAAGAATAACCTTACGGGGTATAAGTCACGTGAGGAGATTATCAATTGGTTCGAGATGTTGGGTATACCCGATAAGAAAGATGTAAAGATCGGACGTATGTCATTCGGTCAGCAACAGCGTGTGGCGTTGATCAGGAGTCTGGTACAGCCTTTCGACTTCCTCGTGGCCGACGAGCCGGTGAGTCATCTTGATGACCAGAACGCTCGCATCATGGGAGACATCCTGATTCAGGAGGTGCGCAGACAGGGAGCTGGTCTGATTGTGACCAGTATCGGCAAGCACATGGACCTCAACTACGACAAGGTCGTGCAATTGTAATTAAGTTATCTTACAGGTTATGAATTTAGTTTGGAAACTTCTCCGACAGCATATCAGCATCCCACAGTTAGCAGGCTTCTTCTTGGCCAACTTGGTGGGAATGTTCATCGTGATGTTAGGTGTGCAGTTCTATCGTGACATCCTGCCCGTCTTCACTTCAGAAGACTCCTTTATGAAATCCGACTTCCTGATTGTCAACAAGAAGGTGGGCATGGGGAATGCCCTCTCAGGACACAGTCATGTGTTCAGCGGTGCCGAGATTGACGAGTTCGGGAATCAGTCGTTTGTCGAGAAAACAGGAAAGTTCACTAGGGCGCAGTATCAGATACAGGCATCATTGGGCATGAACGGACAGAGCATGATGAGTACGGAACTGTTCTTCGAGAGCGTTCCTGATGAGTTTGTGGATGTGGCTACCAAGGACTGGCAGTATGTGCCGGGCGAGAGCAATACCGTTCCTATCATCCTTCCACGTTCCTACGTCAACATGTATAACTTCGGTTTCGCCCGCAGTCATCATCTGCCGGCCATCAACGAAGGGGTGTTGAACATGGTGGATGTGGTGATCCGCATTCGCGGTAATGGTCGTGAGGCTGACATGAAGGGTAGGGTGATCGGTTTCTCCAACCGTCTGAACACCATCCTTGTGCCCGAGCGCTTTATCGAATGGAGCAACGAGGAGTACGCCCCCGAGGAAGCACCCGAGACAACCCGTTTGATTGTGCAGGTAACCAACCCTGCAGATCCTGCTGTGGCACAGTATCTGGAAGACCATGGTTATGAGCTGGAAGAGGACCGTTCTCAGACCGAGAAGATCGTGTATTTCCTGAAGATGATTGTGGCCATCGTGTTGATTATCGGTCTGGTCATTTCCATCCTGAGTTTCTATATCCTGATGCTCAGCATCTACCTCTTGTTGCAGAAGAACGCAGAGAAGTTGGAGAACCTCTTGTTGATCGGCTATTCACCGTCAAGAACAGCTCGTCCGTATCAGTTGCTCACCTTGGGTCTGAACCTGCTGGTGTTCCTGCTGGCCTTGGGTGTTCTGTGGATTGTGAGGTGCTACTATATGGAGATTGTGGAAACTGTGTATCCCGAGGTGGAAAGAGGTACGATGTTGCTTGCCGTACTCGTGGGTCTGCTGTTGCTCTTCCTCGTTTCCATCTTCAATCTCTTTGCCATCCGCAGGAAGGTGATGCGTATCTGGAAACGCAAAGAGTAGTCATATTTTACTCCTACAAGGCTGATAAAAGTGCGTTATCAGCTTTGTAGGAAGTGATATACATCATTTTTCTTCTTTTTTGATGCATATTATTCCCCGTAGATTTTGGTGGAATGTATTATTTTATATACCTTTGCACCGTCATTTTAATGGCAACATTTATTATTCATTATTAATTCAACTTCAACTCTATTAAAAACATGCAGAAAAGATTGTTCTTTCTGATGGCTGCGATGCTGATGATTGTGTCATCGGCCGTGGCTCAGGTAACCACTTCCAGCATGTCTGGTAAGGTGACTATTGGTTCAGCTGCAGGTGAGGAGGTGATCGGTGCAACCGTTCAGGCGGTTCACGAGCCCTCAGGTACTCGCTACACAGCTGTAACAAATGTAGATGGTCGTTTCAACATCCAGGGTATGCGTACCGGTGGCCCGTATTCTGTTACGGTGAGCTACATCGGTTTCCAGACCAAGGTTCTGAAGGAGATCAAGCTCCAGTTGGGTGAGACCTACAATCTTCAGGTATGGCTTTCTGAGAATGCCAACGAGCTGAGTGAGGTGGTCATCACAGGCAAGGCCTCTAAGTTTGCGGCTGAGAAGACAGGCGCTACCACAAACATCTCTAACGGGATGATGAACGAACTGCCTACCATCAACCGTTCTATTAGCGACATCGCACGTATCTCTCCTTATGCTAACGGCATGAGTTTCGCAGGTGGTGATGGTCGTAGCACAAACTTCACATTGGATGGTGCTAACTTCAACAACAACTTCGGTCTGAGCTCCAATCTTCCCGGTGGTGGCAACCCCATCTCTATGGATGCTATTGATGAGGTTCAGGTTGTCGTTGCTCCCTTTGATGTTCGTCAGACCAACTTCATCGGTGGTGGTATCAACGCCGTTACCAAGTCGGGTACGAACACCTTCAGAGGTACAGCATACATTTATCACAACAATGAGAACATGCACGGTAACCGCGTGGACAATTTGTACATGACCGATCCCGGTAAGGATCGTATGACTACTTATGGTTTCACGCTCGGCGGTCCGATCATCAAGAATAAGCTGTTCTTCTTCGTTAACTACGAGCACTCAACAGTTCCTACTGTGGCTACTCGCTGGCGTGGTTCTGATGACGGCAAGTATGACAAGGAGAACTATATCTCACGTACCACCAATTCTGACATGCAGAAGGTGAGTGAGCACATGAAGAGCAAGTACGGTTATGATACCGGTTCATGGACTAACTTCCCCGCTGACGAGAGCAATGACAAGATCCTGGCTCGTCTCGACTGGAACATCACCGATAACCACCATCTGGCTCTGCGTTACAACAACACCAAGAATACAGCATGGAATCCTGTAAACGGTAACTCTACACAGGCCAGTTACCGTATCCGTCTCGACCGTATGTCAATCTACTCCATGGCCTTTGCCAACACCATGTATTCTATGGAGAACAAGGTACAGTCATGGTCAGCTGACCTGAACAGTCGTTTCGGTGACAAGATGGCTAACCAGTTGCTCTTCACTTATTCTAAGATTGAGGATATGCGTGGCAGCAACTCTAGTCTGTTCCCCTTCGTTGACATCCTGAACGGTTACACCGAGGCAGACGGCGTTGTTACTCAGACGCTCGAGCCTTACATGTCATTGGGTTATGAGTTGTTCTCTTACCTGAACGGTGTGAGCAACAAGATTACGAACTTGACAGATAACTTCACGTATTATCTTCCCAAGCACAAGATCACTGCCGGATTCAGCTTCGAGCACCAGACAGCCGACAACAGTTATCTGCGTGGTGGTACCGGTTACTACCGTTATCGTTCACTCGATGACTTCCTGACAGGTGCTGCTCCTGAGACAGTTGCTATCGACTACGGTTATAACGGTCGTCAGGCTACTTCTAACGTGACCTTCAACCAGATTGGTCTGTATCTGCAGGACGAGTGGAATGTCCTCGATAACCTCAAGCTGACAGCAGGTATCCGTTTCGACGATCTGTTGTTCAACGAGGATGATATCATCACCAACAACGCTATCCGCGATATCGACTTCGGTGGTCGTCACATCGACACTGGTAAGTGGCCGAATTCTAACATCCAGATTTCTCCGCGTGTGGGCTTCACATGGGATGTATTTGGTGACAAGTCTCTGAAGGTACGTGGTGGTACTGGTCTCTTCGCCGGTCGTCTGCCTCTGGTATTCTTCACCAATATGCCTGCTGCTTCTGCTATGATTCAGAACCGTCCGGTATTCAGCACCACCTACAACTCAGATGGTACCGTGAAGAGTCGTGACGCTGGTCTGGATCTGTTCAAGGGCGGTCTGGTAACAGATGTAGAGAAGATCCGTCAGTTGATGGGCGAGAGCGTTGCTCCTGCTAATATCACTCCTGAGCAAGGTCTCTTCCAAAAGAGTATCGCCGGTGTGGATCCCGAATTCAAGATGCCTCAGGTATGGAAGTCAAGTATCGCTGTTGACTACCAGTTGCCCGTCAACTTCCCGTTCACAGCAACTGCTGAGTTCACTTACACCAAGAAGATCAACGATGTTCGTCTGGTGAACTGGAACGTGAAGGAAGACACCAGCGGTTGGGATCGCCTGAAGGGTGCCGACAACCGTCTGCTCTATCCGTCAGACTTCAAATACAACGAGAAGGTTACCGATGCTTGTATGCTCGTGAACACCAGTCGTGGTTACGGTTGGACTGCCAACCTCACCTTGAATGCTGAGCCTCTTGAGAACCTGAACATCATGGCTGCCTATACACACACCGTGATGAAGGAGGTTTCTGGTATGCCTGGTTCTAACGCTACCTCAGCATGGAACGGTCTGTATACCATCGATGGCCCGAACCTGGGTAAGGTACAGAACTCACAGTACGTGATTCCTGATCGTTTCATCGCCAATGTCTCTTACAAGTATGGCAAGGAGCACTTCTCTCTGTTCTACACAGGTTATAGCCCTGCTGGCTACAGCTTCTTCTACAACGGTGATGTAAACGGCGACGGTGTTGCTACCGACCTGATGTATATCCCCGCTAACGACAGCGAGATCAAGTTCACCGACGAGAGCGACCGTCAGTTGTTCTGGAACTTCGTGAACCAGGATAGTTACCTGAGCAGTCATAAGGGTGAGTATGCTGAGGCTTATTCTGCCCGCGCTCCCTTCGTGCACCGCTTCGACTTCCGTTGGGCTCATGACTTCGACCTGAAGGTTGGTAACACCATGCATAAGCTGCAGTTGTCAGCCGACTTTATGAACATCGGTAACATGTTCAGCTCTCGCTGGGGTGTTATGAAGGATATGGGTGAGTCGTTCGACGGTCAGTTCCTGAAGGTTGACAAGGTAGAGAACGGTGTTCCTTACTTCTCCATGCGCAAGGATTCTGATGGAAATGCTCCTACCAAGACCTGGAGCCACATCCATAAATACGAACAGTGCTGGAAACTTCAGATTGGTGTGAAATATTATTTCAACTAATTGAAATAACGCATTCAAAAATAAAAATCGGGTATCGCTTGGCGGTATCCGATTTTTTTTCTATCTTTGTCCCAAATAATTCAACAAACTAATACCTATGCAGAAGAGATTGCTATTATTCATTGCGTTGCTGCTGACGTGTTCGTTGGCTATGATGGCGCAGGTTACCACCTCAAGTATGAGTGGTAAAGTGGTGATGCAGGGCTCTGGTGAGGAAGTCATCGGTGCCACGGTGCAGGCTGTACATGAACCTTCTGGTACGCGCTACCAAGCCGTGACGAATGTCGATGGCCGTTTTAACATCCAGGGTATGCGTACGGGTGGTCCTTATGTGGTAACCGTCAGCTATATCGGTTTCCAGACAAAGACCTACAAGGGGATAACCCTGCAGCTGGGTGAAACCTACAACCTCTCCGTTGTTATCTCAGAGGATGCCAACGAGTTGGCAGAAGTTGTGGTGACAGGAAGGGCTTCCAAGTTCGCTGGTGAGAAGACCGGTGCTTCGATGAACATCAACAACGACCAGATGATGTCTATGCCGAGTATCGGTAGAAGTTTGACCGATGTGGCAAAGCTCTCTCCCTATTCCGGTGGCGGTACGAACCTTGCTGGTGCGGATCCTCGTTCCACGAACTTCACAGTGGATGGTGCCAACTTCAACAACAGCTTCGGTTTGACATCCAACCTGCCTGGTGGTGGAACCCCGATTTCCATCGATGCCATTGAGGAGATGCAGGTGGTGATCGCTCCCTTTGATGTTCGTCAGACCAACTTCATCGGTGGTGGTATCAACGCCGTGACCAAGTCGGGTACCAACGAGTTCAAGGGTACCGTCTATGGCTACTACCGCAATGAGGATATGCGTGGTAACAAGATTAACGGAAAAGATTTGGGAACAAGGGCTACCGATGAAGTCAAGACCTACGGCTTCACCCTTGGCGGTCCGATCATCAAGGACAAACTCTTCTTCTTCGTCAACTACGAAAAGGAACTCACAGCCAAGCAGGTGGTACAGTTCCGTGCCCGTAAGCAAGGCGAGGATCCTGGTAATTATATCTCAAGAACCACTGAGGCTGACATGCAGCGCGTATCGGATTACTTGAAGAACAACTACGGGTATAATACAGGTTCTTGGACCGACTATCCCGCTGAGGACTCCAATGAGAAGTTCATGGCACGTATCGACTGGAATATCACCGATGCACACCATCTGGCTTTGCGCTATAACAAGACCAAGGTGGTTGACTGGCGTACCTGTAATGCCAGCTCACATGATGTGGTGGCCAAGGCAACGAAGTTCAACGACGCACGTATCGGTGCTAAGTCAATGGCGTTTGCTAACAGTCTCTACTACTTCCACAATGACGTGGAGTCGTTCTCAGCTGATCTGAACAGCCGTTTCGGTCAGAAGGCTTCCAACCAGTTGCTGTTCACCTACTCCGACATGAACGACATGCGTGATACGAACTCCGACAACTTCCCGTTCATCGATATCATGTACGGTCAGGGTTCTGATGGCAAGCAGGTATATGAGCCGTATATCAGTGCTGGTTATGAATTGTTCTCTTACAACAACGTAGTAGACACCAAGACCACGAACCTGACGGATAACTTCACCTATTATGCAGGTGCCCATAAGATCACGGCAGGCTTCCGTTTCGAGCATGTGTCGGCCAAGAACAACTACATGCGTAATGGTACAGGTTATTACCGCTTCAACAGTCTTGACGACTTCCTCAGCGGAATGGCTCCGAATGCCATTGCCTTCACTTATGGCTTCAACGACGATCCTAGTCCTTCGAGCATGGTACGTTATAACCAGTTGGGTATCTACCTGCAGGACGAGTGGGATATCCTGAAGAACCTGAAGCTCACCTATGGTCTGCGTGCAGAGAATATCGCCTTCGATGAGAGTGATATCGAACGCAATACGGCGATCTATGATCTCGATTTCAACGGTGTGCGCATCGATACAGGTAAGTGGCCCGACACCTTCTGGCAGTTCTCACCCCGCGTGGGCTTCACATGGGATGTGTTTGGTGACAAGTCGTTGAAGGTGCGTGGTGGTACCGGTCTCTTCCAGGGACGCTTCCCGCTGGTATACTTTACCAATATGCCGGGTAACGCCAATGTGTTCCAGCTGAACTACGTGGCAGGATGGAGCGATGGTAACAAGACCTACGCCGACGGTCTGGGACGAGATGCCGCTTGGGTACAGAGCAAGATCGAAGGTCTGGCAGGTAAGCTGTGGGGCATGGAACAGTTGAGGGATTACTTCGAGGTGCCAAAGACCAACCAGAACCATGTGGCCGACCAGAACATGACCGGTGTGTCGAGCAGCTTCAAGATGCCGATGGTGTGGAAGACGAGTATCGCTGTTGACTATCAGTTGCCGGTATCCTTCCCCTTCACTGTAACGGGTGAGTTCATCTATAATTCGAGCATCAACGCTATCTATATGGATAACTTGAACATCAAGGATGACAATCCTGATGCCATGGCACATTTCAATGGTGCTGACGACCGTGTGAAGTATAGCAACAGTGACTTGTATTACACGGGTAAGTATGCCATCATGCTGAAGAATATCCATAAGGGTTATGGCTATTCCGCTAGTATCCAGATGAACGCTGAGCCGATCAAGAACTTGAAGTTGATGGCTGCCTATACCAAGATGGAGAACAAAGAGGTAACGGGTCTGCCCGGACAGAACGCTGTGTCTACATGGACCAGTACGATCTCTGTGGATGGTCCTAACACCACCAGACTGCATCGTTCGAACTATGTGACACCTGATCAGGTGATTGCCTCTCTCGACTACTACATCCCCTATAAGGTGTTCGGCACCAACTGGGGCACACGCTTCAATGTGTTCTACAAGGCTTATTCCGCTTCGAACGGTAGCTTCATCTACACCAACGACTTCAATGGCGACGGTGTGAACAACGACATGATCTATATCCCTGCTAACGATAGCGAGATCCAGTTCAAGTCAGAGGCCGACCGCATCGCCTTCTGGGCATTCGTTGCACAAGATGATTACTTGAACAGTCACCGCGGACAGTATGCTGAGCCTTATGCCGCCAGGGCTCCTTGGTTGCATCGCTTCGATATCCGTATCGCTCAGGACTTCCAGGTAAAGGTGGGTAGCACGAAGCATAAGCTGCAGCTCACTGCTGATATCATCAACTTCGGTAACATGCTGAACTCGAAGTGGGGTATCCCGAAGAACGCTCAGGTTTCCAACTACCTGAAGATCTTGAAGTACGAGGGTGTGGATGATTCCAATAAGCCGGTATTCTCCATGTACAAGGTGAACGGCGAGTATCCTACTAAGTCGTACGAGACCAATATGAGCTACAGTAACTGCTGGAAACTCCAGTTGGGTATCAAGTATTTCTTCAACTAATGACCAACGAGTATGAAGATTGACTTCAAGAAACTGGAAGAGAATATCGTTCCTCACTTCAAAGGAGGTGAGGGACGATATATCATGAAGCACTATACCGATGAGAACGTGAAGATCATGTTCGGTAAACTGGAACCTGGGTGTTCCATCGGCCTGCATCGCCATGAGACAAACTCTGAGATTATGTACATCCTTTCAGGCGTGGCCACCTATATTTATGAAGGACAGGAAGAGGTGGTGCTGCCCGGTCAGGTACATTACAATCCGAAGGGTAAAGAGCATACGCTGATGAACAAGGGAACAGAAGAGTTGACTTTCTTCGCAGTGGTGCCCGAACATGGTTAGATGATAAATAATCTTAAAATCAGTAGTTTATCTTAAACCAAATCGTCTTCTATAAATCTTATTAGTAAACTGTTTTGCAGATATCATTAACTAATTATTATTTATATGAAAAGAGTATTATTTTTGCTGGCTGGTGTATTAATGTTCACCGCAGTTTCAGCGCAAGAGAATTCTGAGAGAAGAGGACGTCGTCAGCAGGTCGACCGTACAGAACAGATGGTAAAGGACTTCAAACTGAATGCCGAGCAGTCTGAAAAGCTGAAGGCACTGAACGAGAAGTACAATGATTTGTTTGGTATGCGTGGCTTCGGCCGTGGTCAAGGCGGCCAGGGCGGTCAGATGCAGATGCCCAGCCGTGAGGAGATGGAGAAGATGATGAAAGAGCGTCAGGAGAAGATGGAAGCTTACAACAATGAGTTGAAGGAGATCCTGACAGCCGAGCAGTTCGAGGCTTATCAGAAGCAGCAGGAAGAAAGACGTAGAAATCGTCCGCAGTTCGGTGGCGGCGCTCCTGGCGGTGGATTCCCAGGTGGTGGTGGCTTCCCAGGTGGTGGTGCTCCTGGTGGCGGCGGCTTCGGCGGAGGCGGCTTCGCAATGTAATAAATAGGTTTTATAGTATAGAAAAAGGGATGGGCCAAAACCCATCCCTTTGTTATTGTATTAGTGGTAATCTATCACCTCTAAGCAAACACCAGCTCTTCCTTCTCCGGATGCTTGCTGATATGAATGGTACTGCCTTCTTGCAGTTCACCGCTCAACAGCTTCTCGCACACCCCGTCTTCGATATAGTTCTGGATGGCCCTCTTCAGCGGACGGGCACCGAACTGCACGTCATAGCCCTTGGTGGCCACGAACTCCTTAGCCTCGTCGGTGATGTCGAGGTGATAACCGAGGTCATCCACGCGCTTATACAGATCCTTCAGCTCAATCTCAATGATCTTCTTAATGGCTGGCAGGTCGAGCTGGTCGAAGGTAATAATCTCGTCCAGACGGTTCAGGAACTCAGGTGAGAATTGCTTGCTCAGACTCTTCTGGATGATGCTGCGGGCATACGCCTTATCTTGCTCATCCATGGCCAGTCCTGTACCGCCGGCATTAAAGCCCACGCCACGTCCGAACTCCTTCAGCTGACGGGTTCCGCTATTGGATGTCATGATGATCACCGTATTGCGGAAATCAATCAGTCGTCCGTTACCATCCGTCAACCGTCCTTCATCCAGCACCTGGAGCAACATGTTGAACACGTTGCCGTGTGCTTTCTCGATCTCGTCGAGCAGGACGATGGAGTAGGGATGCCTGCGAACTCGCTCTGTGAGCTGACCGCCTTCCTCATAGCCTACATATCCCGGAGGCGCACCAATGAGTCGTGAGGTGTTGAAACTCTCGGAATACTCGCTCATATCAATACGGATCAGGGCCTCGGCACTGCCGAACATCTGCTCGGCTAACTTCTTGGCCAGGTAGGTCTTACCTACACCCGTAGGACCTAAGAACATAAAGGCGCCGATGGGATGCGAGGGTTCTTTCAAGCCTACACGGTTGCGCTGGATGGCCTTCACCATCTTCTCTATCGCTGCATCCTGGGCAATGACAGAAGCTTTCAGTTCCTGTTCCAGGTTCTTCAGACGAATGCCTTCCGACTGTTCCATGCGTTGCACGGGAACACCTGTCATCATCGAGACAACCTCAGCCACCTCTTTCTCTGTGATGACCTTCCGTTCCTCGTCCTCTCCATTCGTCCATTTATCCTGTAAGGCCTGCATGTCATGTTCTAACTGCAGTTGCTTGTCACGGTAGCTGGCAGCCAATTCAAAGTCCTGACTGCGAACAGCCAACTGCTTCTTCTCCTTGGTCTCGGCAATCTGCTTCTCCATTTCCGTAATCTCTGGCGGAACGGCAGCATGCTGTAAGTGGGTCTTCGAACCCACCTCGTCGAGCGCGTCAATCGCCTTGTCGGGGAAGAAACGGTCGGTTACATATCTATCTGTCAGTTTGACACATGCCAAAATGGCATCGTCAGTATATGTAACGTGGTGATGTTGTTCGTATCTTTCCTTGATGTTATGCAGGATATTAATCGTCTCTTCAACCGTTGTCGGCTCCACGATGATCTTCTGGAAACGGCGCTCCAAAGCCCCGTCCTTCTCGATGGAATTACGGTATTCATCCAGTGTGGTGGCACCGATGCACTGTATCGTACCTCTTGCCAAGGCAGGCTTGAGGATATTGGCGGCATCCATGCTTCCTGGTGTGGAGCCAGCACCGATCAGCGTGTGGATCTCATCGATAAACACGATAATATCGGGGTTGGCCTCGATCTCCTTGATCAGGGCGCGGATACGCTCCTCAAACTGTCCACGGTATTTCGTTCCTGCCACGACGGCAGTCATATCGAGGTTCACCACGCGTTTGTTGAACAACATGGGCGAGGTTCGGCGCAAAGCAATCATCTGTGCCAATCCTTCCACAATTGCGCTCTTACCGACACCCGGCTCACCGATCAGGATCGGGTTGTTCTTCTTGCGACGACCTAAGATCTCGATCACACGCTGGAGTTCACGCTCACGACCCACCACGGGATCGAGCTTTCCTTCCAGTGCCGCTTTGGTCAGATCCGTACTGAAATTATCCAGCACAGGCGTCTTACCGTCACCCTTGCGGGTTTTCGTAGCGGTCTTGTTCTGCGGGTTTTCCTTATTCTTACCATTATCAACAAAGGTGTCGTCTTCCTCATCTTCTTCAGGCAGACCGATACCGTTCGTAGGATGAATGGGCTCCTTCTTCTGCGAGAAGAAGGTCAGGGCATCATCATAGTTCATATTATTGAATTCTAATACTACTTTTGCACCATTATCCACCTGATCATGCAGGATGGCTAACAGCAGATGCTGCACATCCACGGTGTTCAATGCTTGAATACGTGCCTCAAGTACAGCGAGTTTCAGTACGTTGCTCGCTTTCTCGTTGAGCACCAGTTCCTGGGTGTTAATGGGTTGTGTATAATCATCCTCGCGCACTTTCTGCTCGAGTTCTGTTTTGATGGATTGTAAATTGATATCGTGAGTAAGGAAGAGTTCTCTTACAGGACTCTGTTTGTCGCGCAGGATACCCAACAAGAGATGCTCGGGCCCCACCGACCTGCTGGCCAGACGAGCCGCCTCCTCGCGACTGAACGCAAGGATTTGAGAAACCTTCGGTGAAAACTGACTGGTCATGATCGTATTCCTATTTTATTATTATATTCTGTTGCAAAATTAATGTTTTTATTGTAACTTGCAAAAATAATGCCAGAAAAAACTACGCAAACAAATACCGTTATCGAATGTTAAAATTGGCAGGGTAATGAAGAAAATGGGATTCGAGACGATCAAGACAAGAGTAGGTATGTCTTACCATGTAGTTCCCCTTAAAATGGTTGATATTGAGACGGTTGAGAAACAAATGCCAGTTGAAGAGACCGATAAGCCATTCTAATGAGTGTGAAGGATGTGAAGGATGTGAAGGTAGTTTTTGGAACATATATATAAAAACACGTTATTTCTAAAATCCATTATATTATGTACGCACGCGCGTGAAAGTTTTAAAAAGTACCTTCACATCTCTCACATCCTTCACATCACTCATCTCTACAAGCCTACTTTCTCCCTCCAACTAGCCTTCTAACACCTCCCAACTAGCCTAGTTTCACCCTGTAACCAGCCTTATAACGTATCGTTATCAGCCTAGTTAATCTCCAAACTATGTAAATGCCTCTTCCCAATGTGTACTTTTGTGTGCTATTTCTCTCAATATTATTTGCAAAAGAGTTGAAAAAACTATATCTTTGCGGAGTCGAATGATAATCAAGAAAGAATAACAATAATATATTATGAGGTTTATTTAAATAGTCATGATAAGATTTCTGAGTCATATTTATTTTTCTTTCTACGGTATAGACAAGTTCTTTCAACGGTTTTCTGTGGACTTTCCAAACCGAAAGAACGATTATCGCCCAAGTATTGCCGAAACGTTGTTGTATGTGACTATTTGTGGCTATATATTCGGGGCATTGAGGTTTGTCTATGATTTTATAGGTATTTTCCATCGTCATGAGCCATGGGAGAAAAGAATTGCTGTATATGTGTTTATACCGTTAGGCGTATTCTTATTTGCATTAGTTTGGCGGAAGATATCGGCATCCAAAACCTATGAACACTATTTCTCCGAATTCGACAATGATGCGAATTATGATCATTTTACATGGAATCTGATTTCCTTTTTCGCCTTCGTTATAGCCGTTGCATTACTCTTGTATAGCATATTTACCACATTCCCATTATAAGATACAAGTACTTGGTTACTATGGGACTGGTATCTGCCATCATTTCAATGCTCCAAAACTTATCTGATTGATGAGTTTTGTAACGACTCAACAAATGAAATGCAGCATTTCTTTGTATTCGCTGCTCCAAAATTAGGCTATTTCGAGAGATTGTATTATCTTTGCACAATTATTATTGTATAACTCTTAAATTTGAGATTATGAAAAATAAAGAGTGTTCTGCCTGCACAAGCAACGATACCAATAGAAATGGCGTAGAAGAAAGAGTACGACTGGCGAAAATAAAACAATACGCCGGGGAGAAGAAAGCGTCGATGAAACGACGTGATGACCATCATGACTACACGGAACGACGTATGTATATGATCACATTAGAGGTGGAAGGGCGGCGCCCGCTCTTCGGTCATCTTGTTGGTGATGCCTTTGCTCCTGCTGGTAGTGAGCACGAACCGCGCATTGAATTGTCGGATCTAGGCAAGGCCGTGCAAAGTGAATGGATGGGCATACACGGCTATTACCCGCAGATAGAAGTGGTGGCCGTTCAGATGATGCCCGATCACATGCATGGCATCCTCTTTGTCAAAGCTCCGCTCCCTGTGCATCTTGGACAGGTGATTTCGGGGTTTAAGGCAGGATGCAGGAGAGCGCAGAGGGCTTTAACTGCGGCAGAACCGCAGCCTACGGAAAAAGCAATGAAAGCTGATGCAGAACCGCAGATTACTGAGAAAGGCGATTCTCTGCAAGTGGCGGTTTTGCCGTCACATGACAAAAGGGTATATAACCAGCTATTTGCCAAAGGCTACAACGATTTGATTCTTCGTTCCTATGACGAACTGCCAGCATGGAAGAACTACCTGTGTGACAACCCTCGACGGTTGATGATGAAACGTGCCAACCCTAATAACCTGCGCCCTTTCTTCGATTTACATATCGGCTCGCATATCTACAACGGCATTGGGAACCGTCGGCTGCTGTCAGCTCCCAAGCGCATGACCGTCCGCTTATCGCGCCGACTTAGTGAAAGCGACATAGAAATGGAAACGAAGCGATACCTTGAAGCTGCACGACAGGGGGCGGTGCTCATTTCACCAGCCATCTCACCAGGAGAGAAGTGTGTGATGAGAACAGCCTTCAATGCCGGTCTGCCTACAATCGTATTGTTGGAAAACGGATTTACACCATTGTCGAAGCCTCATGGTGAACAGTTCTATGCATGCGCCAAGGGGCACTTGCTCATGCTCTCGCCTTGGGAACATCATAACGAGAAGAAAACGATTACTGCACAACAATGCATGGAACTGAATCTGATGGCTCAGGAATTATGTAAGAACAATGGATAATCATGTAAATCGGGAAACCTCAGAACTTCCCTTAAGTTTTTTATCCGAAGATAAAAAGAAAAGTATACTTTCCTTTTGTAGTTCGCTAACTTATTCGTACCTTTGCAGCCGATTTTATTAAACATTGTAAGTAAAAGGCTATATTTTATATCGATTATGTCAGATAATCAATCAATCGTAGGACACAAGATCAAAGGGATCAGAGAGTCAAAAAACCTCACCATTGAGGAGATTTCAGAACGTAGTGGCTTGTCGGCCGAGCAGATATTGTCAATTGAGAACGACCAGAACCTGCCATCATTAGGTCCGCTGATCAAGATTGCCCGTGCTCTGGGTGTCCGTCTGGGAACCTTCATGGATGATAATGATGCATTAGGACCAGTGGTATGCCGTGCTGAAGATCGTGAACGCGACAGCAGTATCAGTTTCTCTAATGATGCCACTGATGCCCGTAAACATATGGAGTATCATCCGTTGGCACAGCAGAAGGCCGGTCGCCACATGGAGCCATTCGTTATCGACATCAATCCCGAGGACACGCCCGACTTCCAACTCTCTGCTCACGAGGGCGAGGAGTTCATCTATGTGATGGACGGCGAGGTGGAAATTGTATACGGAAAAGACACCTACACCCTGAAAGAGGGCGACAGCATCTTCTACGATTCCATCGTGAAGCACCATGTACATGGCGCACCGGGCAAGAGCGCGAAGATTCTCGCAGTGGTCTATATACCATTTTAATAATTAATAGATAATAGATAACAGTTAATAGTTAAAATGGGAAATAATGTTAGATTAGATATGGCTGGCAGACCCCTGCCAGATAGAACATACCCCGCAGAGACAGGTTCTGCTGGTTATACGCTTCATGAGAAGACATTGGGTCAGTGGCTCGAGTATTGGGCAGAACATACACCCGATAAGGAATATATCGTTTATTCAGATAGAGACTTACGATTCACATGGAGTAAGTTTAACGAGCGTGTGGACAACCTGGCCAAGGGTCTTATCGCCATTGGTGTGGAGCGCGGTTCAAATGTGGGTATCTGGGCTACCAACGTGCCCGACTGGCTCACCTTCCTCTACGCCACTGCCAAGATCGGTGCCGTTCTGGTAACGGTGAACACCAACTACAAGCAGAGCGAGCTGGAGTATCTGTGTAAGGACTCTGATATGCATACGCTGTGTATCACTGATGGTACATGGGACTGTAACTACGTGGACATGACCTACACGATGTTGCCCGAGCTCAAGACCTGCGAACGCGGTCATCTGAATAGCGAACGTTTCCCTTACCTTAAGAACGTAGTATATATAGGTATGGAGAAATATCGTGGTATGTTCAACACGGCTGAATTGCTGTTGCTGGGACAGAACGTGGAGGATGAGACCCTGCTCGAGATGAAGAGTAAGGTGACCTGCCATGATGTCTGCAACATGCAATATACCAGCGGAACGACAGGTTTCCCCAAGGGTGTGATGCTGACGCACTACGGTATTGCCAACGACGGTTACTTCACGGGTGAGAACATGGGCTTTACACAAGAAGACAAGCTTTGTGTCTGTGTTCCGCTGTTCCACTGCTTCGGCGTGGTGCTCGCTACGATGAACTGTCTGACGCATGGTTGTACGGAGGTGATGGTGGAGAAGTTCGACCCGTTGGTGGTGTTGGCCTCTATTCATAAAGAAAGGTGTACGGCCGTCTATGGTGTGCCTACGATGTTTATCGCCGAGCTGAATCACCCGATGTTCGATATGTTCGACCTGACTTGTCTGCGTACTGGTATCATGGCAGGATCACTCTGTCCTGTGGAACTGATGAAGCAGGTGAGCGAGAAGATGTATATGACCATTACGTCGGTTTATGGACTCACAGAGAGTTCGCCGGGTATGACACAAACTTGTCTGAACGATACCTTCGAACAGCGTTGTACAACGGTTGGTCGCGACTTCCCCTTTGTAGAGGTGAAGGTGCTCGATCCCGAAACGGGTAAAGAATGTCCCGTTGGCGTGCAGGGCGAGATGTGCTGCAAGGGCTTCAACGTGATGAAAGGATATTATAAGAATCCCGAGGCAACAGCTGAGGTGATTGATGATAATGGATTCCTGCACTCAGGTGACTTGGGTATCAAGGACGAGCAGGGCTTCTATAAGATTACAGGTCGTATCAAGGATATGATCATCCGTGGCGGTGAGAATATTTATCCGCGCGAGATCGAGGAGTTCCTCTATCACATGCCTGGCATCCGTGACGTACAGGTGGCTGCCGTTCCTTCGAAGAAGTACGGCGAGGCCGTGGGTGCCTTTATCATCCTTGAAGAGGGTGTGAAGATGGAGCCCGAGGACGTACAGGAGTTCTGTCGTGGTAAGATTGCACGTTACAAGATTCCTAAGTATGTGTTCTTTATCGATCAGTTCCCACTGACCGGCTCTGGTAAGATCCAGAAGTTCAAGCTGAAGGAGATGAGTCTGCAACTCTGTGAAAAGCTGGGAATCGAAGTGGTTTAGGAGTTTACAGTTGAATAATAAATATTAAACATTAAACATTAAATATTAAACATTAAAGTAGCAAAAGCTAGTAGTACTAGGATGACTAGTGCTACTAGTTTTTTTTGCGCTTGGTCCCTCTTTTCTTTGCACCAAAGAAAAAGAGGGAGTAATAGGAATTAAAATAATTAAATTTTTCGTTTTTTTGATACGGCATATTTGTATATGTCGTAAATAATTCGTAATTTTGCTTTGTTTTAGAGGTCGAAGCCGTCAGAACGGCTGAAAATGGCCTTAAACGTCATTTTTAATCTTTTTAAGATTGATAAATGATTGGGTTGAACCATAAGAGAACAAAAGAAAAGACTATAAAAAGAGATGGACGAGAATCAGACATTTGATGGTGGACAAACCATCGACAATGACAGAATTATCAAAATCAACATTGAGGAGGAAATGAAATCCTCCTATATCGACTATTCTATGTCGGTAATCGTTGCCCGTGCCCTTCCGGATGTGAGGGACGGCTTCAAGCCCGTACACCGCCGTATCCTCTATGGTATGGCTGGCATCGGTAACACGAGCGACAAACCTTATAAGAAATGTGCACGTGTCGTAGGTGAGGTGTTAGGTAAGTACCACCCCCATGGCGACAGCTCAGTCTATGGTGCCTTGGTTCGTATGGCGCAGGACTGGAATATGCGCTATACGCTGGTTGACGGACAAGGTAACTTCGGTAGTGTTGACGGTGACTCTGCAGCTGCTATGCGATATACAGAGTGCCGCCTCTCGAAGATGGGCGAGCATATCATGGACGACCTGGAGAAGGACACCGTTGATATGGTGAACAACTTCGACGATTCACTGACCGAGCCGAGCGTCATGCCTACGAAGATTCCTAACCTGCTGGTAAACGGTGGTAATGGTATCGCTGTAGGTATGGCTACCAATATCCCGACACATAACTTAGGCGAGGTGATCGATGGTTGTTGTGCCTATATCGACAATCCCGATATCGATACCGAAGGACTGATGCAGTATATCCAGGCTCCCGACTTCCCAACAGGTGCCTTCATCTACGGTCTGCAGGGCGTGAAAGATGCCTATGAGACCGGTAGGGGACGTATTGTGATGCGTGCCAAGGCCGAGATTGAGAGTCATGAGAGTCATGACAAGATCGTCATCACGGAGATTCCCTATGGCGTGAACAAGGCTCAGCTCATCGAGTATATTGCCGACCTCGTGAAGGATGGTAAGTTAGAGGGTATCTCATACGCTAACGACGAGTCTGGTCGTCAGGGTATGCGCATCGTGATCGATGTGAAGAAGGATGCCAACGCCAACGTGATCCTGAACAAACTGTTCAAGATGACTGCCCTGCAGAGTGCGTTCTCTGTGAACTGTATCGCTCTGGTGAAGGGACGTCCCCGTCTGCTTTCACTGAAGGAATGTGTGAAGTACTTCGTGGAGCACCGTCATGATGTGACCATCCGTCGTACCAAGTACGACCTGAAGAAAGCACAGGAACGTGCCCATATCCTGGAAGGATTGATCGTTGCTGTGAACAACATCGACGAGGTGGTACATATCATCCGTAACTCATCAACACCAAGCGATGCTCAGCGTAACTTGGAGAAGCGATTCAACCTGGATGAACTGCAGTCGAAAGCCATCGTTGACATGCGTCTGTCACAGCTCACCGGTCTTCGCGTGGATCAGCTCCATCAGGAATATGATGATCTCCAGAAGCTGATTGCCGATCTGCAGGAGGTGCTGGATAATCCCGAGCGCTGCAAGCAGGTAATGAAGGATGAGTTGCAGGAAGTGAAAGAGAAATATGGAGATGCTCGTCGTACGCAGATCGTACCCGACGAACATGAGTTCAATGCTGAGGACTTCTACCCGAATGATCCTGTGGTGATCACGGTAAGTCATCTCGGCTATATCAAGCGTACGCCGCTGTCGGAGTTCCGTGAGCAGGCTCGCGGTGGTGTTGGTGCCAAGGGTGCCCGTACCCGTGACAATGACTTTACGGAGTATATCTACCCGGCAACCATGCACCAGACGATGCTCTTCTTCACCAAGAAGGGTCGTTGCTACTGGCTGAAGTGCTATGAGATTCCTGAAGGCGACCGCAACTCGAAGGGTCGTGCTATCCAGAACCTGTTGAATATCGACAGTGATGACTCTGTGAACAACTTCTTGAGATTGAGTGGTAGAGGTCTTGAGGATCAAGAGTTTATCAACAATCATTATGTGGTCTTCGCTACCAAGAACGGTGTTGTGAAGAAGACCTGTCTGGAAGCTTACTCTCGTCCTCGCGCCAATGGTGTGATTGCCATCAATATCTTGGAGAATGATGAGGTGGTAGATGTTCGCCTGACCAATGGTAGGAATGAATTGATCATCGCCAACCGTAACGGTCGTGCCGTTCGCTTCAACGAGAATGCAGTACGAACAATGGGTCGTGTGGCCACTGGTGTTCGCGGTATGCGCATCGATGAAGGTGATGACGCTGTTGTCGGCATGGTGGTGGTGAACAATCCGGAACAGGAGACCATCATGGTAGTGAGCGAAGAGGGCTACGGAAAGCGTTCGCAGGTAGAGGACTACCGTGTGACCAACCGTGGTGCTAAGGGTGTGAAGACACTGAACATCACCGACAAGACGGGTCGTCTGGTGGCTATCAAGAACGTGACCGATGAGAACGACCTGATGATCATCAATAAGAGCGGTATCGTTATCCGACTGGCAGTAGCTGACTGTCGTGTAATGGGACGTGCTACACAGGGTGTACGACTGATTAACCTGACCAAGAAGAATGATGTCATCGCCAGCGTATGTAAGGTGATGAGTTCTGAACTCGAGGCCGTGGCAGAACAGAAGAGTCGTGAGGAATGGGCACAGACTTCGGAGGCCATCCGGAAAGATGTAACCGCAGCTCCTGAAGAGAACGCTACACCTATCGTTGACTTTGTTGACGAGGAACCTGTAGAGGAGTCGTAAACTACCCGAATTAAACTTTTTGAAATAGTATAAGTCAAAGACGTGTGAATTAGAATATTATTTAACAACCTTTTTTAATAAACAAGCTTATGAAAAAAATGATCATGATGGCTGTTGCTACTCTGGTAGCTGTTACAGCCGGTGCACAGAACAAGGATTTCCAGAAGCTGATGAAGGCCGCAAGCGCTTATCAGGAAGCTATGGGAGTCTTGAATTCTAACTTGAGTGGTTTGTCTGCAGAGGATAAGGCACTGGGCTACAACAAACTCGTTGATCTCGCTTTGGACAAGTTCAACAAAGAGAACAACATCCAACTGACCAATCAGGTAACTCAGAAGAACGAGGCCTTTGACAAGGCTGGTATGATCGAAGCTGCCCAGAATGCTATCAAGGCAGCTATGGAATGTGACAAGTTCGATCAGATGCCGAACTCTAAGGGTAAGGTAGCTCCGAAGTTCCGCAAGAAGAATGCAGAACGTGTTATTGTAGCACGTAATGCCCTTCTCAATGCTGGTCAGGATCTGTACAATGACAAGAACTACCAGGCTGCACAGGATGCTTTCGGTCTGTTCGTAGATAGCCGTAAGGATCCGTTGTTCTCAGAAACAGATTTCTCTAAGGAGGATTTCTATACCCAGATTGCTTACTTTGCAGCTCTGGCTTCATACAACAATCATGACTATGCCGCTGCCAGCAAGTATGCTGATTTCTGCAAGGATGATGCAAACTATGCTAATGATGCTATGGACGTGAAGGTTCTGAGTATGAAGGCTCAGCTTAAGACAAAGGAAGACTCAGTGAAGTACATGAACGACCTGAAGGCTCTCCACGCTCAGGAGCCCAGCAACGAGCGCTTCTTCTCTCTGCTCACAGAATACTATCAGGCTACACAGGACAATGCTGCTAAGAAGGCTCTGATCGACGAGCAGGTTGCCAAGTATCCCAGCAAGATGGCATGGGCTCTGAAGGGTGAGAGCGAGATGAACGATTCTAAATGGAAAGAGGCTATCGCTGCTTACAAGAAGGCATTGGAGGCTGATCCCGAGTTCCTCCAGGTACGCTTCAACCTCGCTCTTTGCGAGAACCAGCAGGCTATTGCCCTGAGAGATGCCAACGGTGGTAATCTGACACCTGATGTGAAGGAGTATCTGCAGAATTCTATCGATAACCTCCTCATCCTTAAGGAGAAAGATCCTAACCGTGAGATGGTGAACTGGGCCTACACCCTGTATCAGGCATACTACCTGATGGGCGATGAGGCTAAGGCAAAGGAACTGGAGTCTCTTGTTCAGTAATAATCAGAAATGAAGCGTGTATTGACCTTAACGCTTCTCTTAATAATAATAGTACCGTGCTTGAACGCTCAACGAAAGGAGATCGGTCAGGCACGTACTTTTATTAAGAGCGGTAAGAACTTTGATCGGGCAGAGAAGCTGATGCGTGACTTGCTCAGAGACAGTGCTCATCAGGAGAATGTGAAGATTCATTCCATCCTCTGTGATGCGCTCCGTAAACAGTATGAGGTAGGGAACATGAAGATGTACCTGAAGCAGAAAATGGATACGGCGGAACTGTTTCATCTGACAAGGAAGATGTTCATGGCTTTCGAGACGCTCGATTCTTTAGATGCACGCCCTAATAAGAAAGGGGAGGTAAAACCCCATTATCGCGAGAAGAACGCACAGTTCCTGAACACCTACCGCATGAACCTGTTTAACGGTGGGGTGTTCTTCATACGGAAACAGCAGTACCCCACAGCTTATAGGTTTTTTGATGATTATATCGACTGTTCCAATCAACCGCTGTTCTCATCTTTTCAATATCCTGACAGTCCTGAGGCTGCCTATTGGGCTCTTTTCTGTGGCTATAAGATGCAGGATCACGACCTGGCGCTGAAGTATGCAGACATGGCTCTGAAGGATACGGCGCATCTGGAGTTTGCATATGAATATCTTTCCGATATCTATAAGAAGCAGGATGATATGGAACGGTATGTGCAGACACTTCGTGACGGCTTCTTCCAGTATAAGGATAACCAGTATTTCTTTACTTATCTGATCGATCATTACAATGCTGTTCAGCAGCCTGACTCGGCCATGAGCATCGTGGATGTAGCACTGGAGCATGATGCCAACAGTGAACTGTTTCTCTTTGCCAAGAGTAATCTGCTGCTGAATACGGGCAGGTATGACGAGTGTATCGCGCTGTGCGACACGATGATCTCACACAATGATTCACTGGCTGATTTCTACTACAATGCCGGTGTGGCCTACATGAACCAGGCTTTCATCATCAAGCGTGACCAGAAGATGACCGCCAAAACGCGCAAGAAGGTGAATGAGAAATACAACAAGGCCAAGGATTATATGGAACGCTACCGTTTGTTGGCGCCCGATCAGAAAGACAAGTGGGCGGCAGCGTTGTATAATATCTACCTGCAACTGAATATGGGTAAGCAGTTTGAGGAAATTGACAAACTGCTTCGATAATCATTTGTAGTTCACTTCCTGATAACCTACCAAGCGGTCTGTGCGATCACCTTGTCCCCTGAAATAAACCAGCATCTGATAGCTGTTTTCTGTTTGGTAGAAATTACCTTCGGTGGGCATGGCTCTCAACTCTCCATCAGGACGCATCAGCAAGTACTGGTAGGAGTAGTAGCCTAATTTCTGCATGAGCACTGCCTCGTAGCATCTCGTTTCCTCATTGTATTCCATCTTATATTCAGGTAGGAAACGGTCGTTTGTCCATGCGCTGTTGATATAGACATTGCCTGCAACAGGAGTGGGGCAGACCAAGGTGTAATGCACCATGACATAGTCGGATAACGTATGACTATCTATGTTGTCGCTATTCCTGATCAGGAACGCACCGTTGGCATCTTCATCATAAACGTAGTTGTTCCGTGGCTCATCTATAAAGGGGTAGGCATGGAAATGCTCGCCGTCCCATTCCATACGGTCGATACCCATGGTGGGATGATCCACATCGAGAATCTCAAACTTTCTGTATTCGTTTCCTGCGGGGAAGATGAGATCGCGACAGTGGAGCCATTGCAGTCCGTTGGTCGTGATATACTGTGGTTGTGCGTTGATCTTGGCATTGTCCCATCTGCGGTTCTGCATCACCACGGTCTTGATCTGCTCCTGGGGTACGACCACCGTCTGGTTACCGTAATTTACCGAGGCTGCAATCTGTTGGTGGGCATTATTGATATCGATATCGGTGTTCGTGGTGACCGTCATCTGCACACCCATGAGGGGTTCAACAACCATAAAGCAGGCGGTGAACATCGGCTCATTGTCGTTGTTCTCGTCCATCACCGTCAGCTTGTAGTTCCCGCTGAGCTTGATGCG
>JBGUJY010000015.1:0-25856 GCA_045114185.1 Prevotella sp.
CAGTTCGTATGTTCCATTTTTACCTACCCAAAGAGAGAGATCTTCTGAACTCTTCTCATAGGAAGTGTTCCAGGCTTCATCCCAAGCGGCGATCTCGTCTTCGTCAGTGGTATTAGGAATAAACCAATCATGCTTTGACGGAGCAATGGCGTCCTCTGCTACAAAGCTGGCATTATCATATATCACCATGTCCTTGAAGTCCCAGGTGTAAGGGTACTTCTGTGTCTGCTGGTAAGCAACAGTTACATTATGATCGGCATAGTCGGCCACGTAGTTCATGTTCTTCTCCATGTCCTTACCACGAACGCGGAAGGTACCGATCTCACCGAGAGCATGCTTATAGGTGAAGGTGTTGTTCTCTGCATCGGTAGAGATAGAGCTATCGGTAATGATACCTGTCTTGGCAATGATCTCGTTCTCCTGACTATTTGTACCATCGGCCAACTTCTGCTCCTTGCCGAAGTACTTCAGCGACCAGTTATAAGTATCACCTACTACGTCCTTATTATTCGTGTCGTTCGCAACGTTAGGATCTTTTGCTGTAGATACCAGCAAGTAGTTGTTGTGATTACCACTGGGCTTACCTTCTTCATCAAAAGTTACACCCACTACGTCATTGGTAATAATGCGGTCGCCACGGTAGATCTGAATGCTGTAGATTTTGCACAAGTTGCCACCCACCATCTTGAACACCATGTCGGCAGGTCCACCATTATGTCCTTGAGCGAAGAAGTGGTAGCAGCCACGGTAGTATGGATCGTTGTTGATAAGCTCTCCTTGCTCATTTTTGGTAACATTCCAATGAGATCCACCAATAGTGTATTCGTCGTTCTCGTTGATTATGTTGTGCACGGCATCGTATGCACCCCTGATGTTGAATATCGCCTGGTCATTGAAAGCACCTTTTCCAACACCCATGTAGATGATTACGCGGTCGTTAGGCATCAGCCAAGGAATACGGAATTCACCGCCATTTAAGATACCTACGTAACGGTCGGGATCGTATGTTGACTCATGAATGTCTTGTCCAGTAAACTCGTTAAACATGACGCTTGCGTTGGCACTGGCCTTCAAAATAGTACCCTCTGTCTCCCAAATCAAATCGGCGTTATCACCTTCCAAATCATATTTGTTCGAGAACAACGGGTCGTACAAACTGCCTGCATTAACCAGATTATAGTTGAACATCCAGTCGGAATTGTTACCAGAAAGTTCTTCAGTGAGCAGTCCGGTTCCAGATTTTGAAAGTTTACTAAATACTTCATCAGCGCTACTGTAGTTACTTTTATCTGTCCCAAAGTAATCTGCGAAATAGTGGCCGTAGTCTTTTGTTTGTGCTCCATTGTCTTGATGGGGAGCTTTCCACTCCAGACCATGCAGAGAATTGGACGAGTAGTCCCAGATATGTCCTCTGGTTCCTGTTCCTGCATTTCCGTCATAAGTCGGATTTGTACTGTAGGCTATAGTAAGGGCATATACAGGATCGCTCTTTTTAGGTGGCTCACCAATCTTAATAAGGATGGTACCACCCTTGTCCTTGTCGTTTTCGTCAAATGTGATACCATCAATCATCAGTCTGTAGTGATTCTCATGATCTGGATCATCAACTTTTACTAAATATGGGTGGCAAGCAGTGATGTTTCCGGACATCTTTTTGACAGTAAGCCTGGTCCTATCATTGTAGCCATATAAATCAGCCAGACAGGACTCTGGGGTAAAATCATCAGGATTTGGCACAGTATTGGCTTCATTTACTGCTGTAGTACCGTTGGGCACCCATTTGGCCAGCGGATATATCTTTTTGTTCGGATTGAACACCACCTCCAAGAGCTTTGCCACACCGCAGGCTTTATCTGTACCGCCATTACCAGCACCGTAAGGGAAGTACTCAATATTATTTTGCCCCTGTCCGCTACCATTGAAAGACAAACCTGTAGCATTCCATCCACCATACAGGTAATAGGTCTCATCTGGTTTTACATTAATGTTTTCAATGGTAAAGTATGCTCCATTTTCAAGATTGCCGATGGGGGTTATAGTTTTCCGTCCGTTTTTCTCAACTTTCACAAGATAGTATGGACAAGTGACATTTCTTGTTTGCTCGTTGGGACGGTCAAACTCCTCAGTCCAGTTAGTTTGGCCGTATGAATCTGTGGCTCCATAATAAACGGCATCGCCGTTTATGTCATAACGGTAGTAGTTCATGCTGGCAGCCTGGAACGTCAGGTTCATCTTACCTTCTTCCAATGGCTTGAACTTATAGAAAGTACCCGTCTCAGGAATGTTATTTTCCAAATCGAATTCGAACTGGAGATTTCCAGACTCATCGCGGCTCATGCCAGGAAGCTTGAATCCATCAACGGCATTGACTATCGATACAGGTCCCTGTGCTGATGTAACAACATGAGCATGCTGAGAAGCATCATCGCCACCCACATGAACCTCCAATCCACCAGGCATGATGTGCTCAGTAGCCTGCAACTCACCTGTGATGTCGAATTTTGCAGTATAGGAATCTGCGTCATACTCATCTACCATAGAAGCTTGGTGGTCGCTGTAGATCTTAATCTTCACGATACGTGTGTCGGGGGCAATAGCAAGGTCCAAATGTCCATCCTCAGTGATCGTGTAAAGCGTGTAAAGAAGTTGCGGTGTTAACTCTTGCTGATCATCAGGAACACCATATCCGTGATCTTCTATAAAGAACATACCCTCACCTCGCTGCCAGTCTGTCAATGGAGTAGCACCTGGCGTAATGTAAACATCTTCGCCTTCATCAAAAACACCATCGTTGTATTTGTCAAAAAACGCATTAGAGCCATCATACGAGCCATTTTCTCCGTTACTAGAGAATTTGGGAGCCGTTCCTGTATAAGAAAAGACAACGCGGTCGCCTTCTTTCAGGTTACAGATGCTGAAGTTTGCCCATGTTCCGGATGGTGCTCTCAGTCCATAGTTGAAACGCCAAGTTCCAGCATTCGGATCAATGGCTATTCTATTGTTGGCCGTTATCTTGGAATCATGAAGTATGATATATTTGGCATCATTACCATTTAATGTAAAACCAGTTTCTTTTGTAGAAAGGGTATAACGGGTACTATATTGATGTGGATTCAATTCATAAACCCCATAGTTTCCATTTACCACACCTAATGCATATTTATGAGGATCATTCTGACTAAACTCATCATACAAATCATACTCCTCGTAGCCGGGGTCGTAGTCGAAGTAATCTTCAGCTCTTTCCTCTACCTCATACTCAATGGTTATCTTGCGGATACCGGAATACTGGCCCTCCAAATACAGTTGTAGAGTGCCATTACTTGCCATCGTAAGCTTTTTGACTTCATCTAAATTGAACTTTTGACCGTCTCCCGCATTACCAGACGTAACAGTACATCCACCATTTGTTTGATTTCCGTTATCACCCCAAATAGTTACCACATCACCTTCTTTCAAGTTGGTAATGTTGAAATAGTCAGCACTTTCTGCATGTTTTTGAAGATATGATCCTCCATGAGTTCCACTTTTACTTAACGTCCAGGTATTCCATGGTTCTGAGCCCTCAGCACTCGTCCCCACATAAATTGGATACTCCGTGTAATTAATGACACGGTTGTCACCATTTGTGCTCTGTATACTTGGAATACTACTGTTATTCCAATTAATCTGTGCATCAACCCCATAATCATTTTCATGGGTGTTCCATCCCGAAAAGTCAATGGTTTTTGTTACCGTGACCGTTTTCATGATGCCTCGATTCTGTGCCAGGGCCCTATTCCCCAGCAAACATGTTAATACCAATAGTACAGCTAAAGTAAATAACCTTTTCATTTTCGTACGTTTTTGAGTTTGAATTGTGAGTTATTATATTCTATTATTATTATCTGGTAAATTAATATGTAGTTATTATGTAATCCTCGTTGGTTGGATATTATGTAATCCTCGTTGGTTTGAACTTCGGGTGCAAAATTACACCTTTATATTATAAGCGTATTTTTTTGAAGTAACACGGAGTTTGTTTAGTTTTCCCCTTTCGTTTTTGTTACGTTACGTAAAGTTTTTGGGAGGAAATGTATCCGCTATAAACTTAATTTGACCCTTTTGTCCTTGTTTTCGGGTACAAATATAGAAAAAATATTTGAAATCACAATGCTTTGATACTCATTTTTTTACGTTTTTGCAAAAATACATCGGGGATGGGATTTGATACATCGCAACGTAAACGTTTGCGATGGCTGAGAGCAAAAATGTTTCACGTATAAAGAATTGAGCATCGAAAATAGAATCTTTGAATCCTTTGATTCCTAGGGTGCAATGTTTTCTGCGGTATTGCAGTCTAATTCCTATGGTTTTAGGAGCCAATAACTATGGTATTAGAACGCAAAACCTATGGTAATAGAACGCAATATCTATGTTATTGGAACACAAAACCAAAGGTATTGCAAAGGCTCTATATTAACATGAAGGATTCGGATGCTGGATTCGTGGACATGATAATAAACAAAACGGGGAACATCATTACGATATCCCCCGTTCTCATAAAAATCTATTTACTATCTCTTCTCATGAAAATCGCTCAAAGATACACGGGAAATGCCAAAAATGCCGATAAATAAAGGCAATTCTGTCAGTTCTAACATACACTAAGGGTACACAAACATACACTATACGGGCACCAACATACACGCAACATACACGCGAGATTCACAAACGAGTATTTGTCCCCAACGTGGGAATATCGAGTAAGAAGCCTACTTACTATGAGAAAGTGGCATAGTTTGGGGTAGAAAGTAGCTTAGTTACTATGAGAAAGTGCCATAGTTTCTATGCGCAAGTAGCCTACTTGGCAGTGTATCTTGCGTGTATGTTATAGGGGCTATAGTGTATGTTAGTGTATGTTCCGTGTATGTTGAAAACAGTCATTTTTCTCGTATATAAAGGCGTTTCCAGCGAAATCCGTGTATGTTGCGCCAGTTTTGTATAACAAAAAAATCAATTTGTTCAGTAAAAATAAACATCTAATCCTGAAAAATCACATTCTCTGCTATAACTTGTTTTGCAGGAACACTTACACAGATAATACTCCTAAGATCCTTGAATCTATAGAATAACAAAGCGGGGAACGTCATCACGACGTCCCCCGTTCTCATGAAAAACTATTTACTTCTAAATACTAACACTATAAATGAAAAACTATTCATTTACCTTATCCTATTCTTTCCAGGGATCTTTGGGCTCCTCATCCCAAGTATCTCCAAAGTTGTCGTCAAAATCGAAGAAGCCACCTTGTTCCTTGGCATCAGAGTTTCCCGGATCGGTCCACTCCTCATTACTTGTTTTCAACAGATGTGCCTCGACGGCCATCAGTGATATCTCTGTCAGTGGAGCTATATACTGTTTCTTTTCCATTGTTGTTATCCTCCCTCAAATTATTTCACTAACACCTTCTTACCATTCACGATGTACACGCCCTTCTGAGTGGGAACGCCCTGAATCTGCATACCGCTCAGTGTGTGGAATGTATTGTTGTTGCCAACTGTCTCTGTGGACTCGATGGCATCAATGGCGGTTGCAATGCCAGAGAAGGGCTCTTCGCCACCGAACAGTGCTTCAATGTCGTCCATGAAGATCACACCGGGCTTAGCATAACCTGGGGTGCCTTTACCGTTACCATTATTCCATAGAGCCAGTGGCAGCTGGCCGGTCGGGATACGGAGGTATGCCTTGTTGGCTTCCATCCAGTTAGATGTTCCGTTGACACCTGAATTTACTCTCATGCGGTAGAAGGCCTCCTGCTCTGATGTCTTCTCTTCGGAATCTGTTCCAGTATTACCCGATTTGTGATATACATAATACTGGCGAGACATCACGAACTTGGTATATTCAACACCATCCACTGTCTCCGTTTCATATTTGTGCTCAGTACGAGCAACATTCGGTGCCATCATGTTTACATCGTATAAATTCTGCTCGCTTTCTTTAACAGTTAAGTTACATGCAGGATAGAACAGAGGTACATTGAAACCACCATTTTCTTCATTGTGTCCTGATTTATATAGTACGATACCTGTGTTATCAGGAACAACATTCACAGATTCGTCTGATTTTACAACTATAGGAGTACCTTTATAATTATAAGGAGAACCAAAATCATCTGCTAAGATACAATAAGCATTCACATCATCTTTCGTGAAGAAACCCTCATAAGAATGGTCGATACTAACATCTCGGCTCTCTGTAGCATAGCCCAGCAAGTTGATGCTCTTGAAGATGTTTGTTACACCGATGGCCTGGATTTCAACATCCTTTGTGTAGTATATCTCCACGTCACCTGCGCTTGTTACCTCATAAGCCCACACATTATCTTGGAGACTGCACAGTTCTGGAGTATCTGGATCAAGTTTTGGGGATACATCTTTGTCAGTTGCAGCCCACACACCAGTAGGCTGAGCATTGGCTTTAATAAACACCCACATATTATCTTTTCCTCCTCCCTGAGGGATACTGGGTATTGTAATGATAAGCCCATGGTCACTTTTGGGGGTTGGAGCAAACTTCAGATAATAACCATTTATACTGAGTTCTTGATCGAATTCTTCACCGACGCCCAATCCAGATGCACTGCGCTGTTTAACACGCAAGCCCTCAGTTTCCTTAATAACACCTACACCACCATTGGCCTTTCCATATACTAGCTGGGAACCCTGCGCAAACAAAGGCTTTTCTATCTTAACATTATTCCACACATAATTCGACACATTATTGTTATTAACCTTTGAGGCATCGACCAAATCATGTGTCTCGAGGCCATGTCGTTGATCGGATGCATCAATCAAATCCCAATAGCCATATTTGTGCTGAGGTGAACGAGATAAATTACCAGCTAATGTTTCTCTACCAACATTGTAGTCAGTGAAGTCCCAAGTGTAAGGATAGCTCTGCTCGGTGTATTCACCTACAGCAAGCCATGTCTCTTTCTTGCTGAGTACATATGATTTGTTGTTGTCACCAACGAAATACTCCTTTTGAGTGATTTTAATATTTCCTGTTCCTTCAATATTTGTAAGGTGGAGGTATTTGTGACCTGAACTATTTACTAAGACTTCTTGATCAAATGTAACGCCCCCTTCACCTGTTGCTTCAAAGTCGCATGAGAAACCGCGATGAAGAATAGACTTAGCAGCGGTTCCGTTATAATAACGCTCAGCTTTTTGACCTTTCTTTTGAACAATAGAACCATATGAATTGTTATACTCTACAACACCACCTACATTCCAGCCATTACTATTATCTTGGCACTCGAATAGAACCATATCTGTGTCATAGTTATCAGCAATCTTAATTCTATATAAGTCATTCCAACCGGTCTGCCACTTACCATCATGATAAACGGGATACAATGATACTACTATATCATATCTGGAATCGGCATTCCCCTCAACTTTGAATATTGTTGCGCCTTCACATTTATCGTATTCTGTAACACCAGTGATACCGAAAGGAGTATCAACCTTGACTCCTTCCAAATCATACACGTTTGAAACACTTAGTCTTGCTCCAAGTTTTCCTTCAGACATGGCATTCCACCATATTGTAATATATGATCCGCCCTTCACTTGTGGTATCATGAAACGAGGAGTATATGAATCACTATATTCTCCTCCACCAAAGGTTACAAGCTTTAAAGTGTTGTCATTATAACCCAAGCCACCGCTATTCACATCAAATAGTAGACCTGCAGTCTCGGGAATGTAGAATGCATTAGTTCCATATATTCTTGAGTTACCATCACGAGCTGTCTCGTCGGGCTTTGCCACATATATATGGTGTTGATAATTCTGCGAACCAGAAGATGGTTTTGATTTCCAGTCATCCTTCCATAATCCATTTTGAGAACTATTTGCTATGGAAGATGATTCAAATGGAGTAACACCTGAGTAGAAATCCCAAACGGTTTCACCTTCATAAGGAACAGTAATCACATAATAAGCGCGATAGCCATGTACGGCTGTGTTCTGCTTACCCTCGGCAGTGATTACGATAGCACCACCACCTGTGAAGGTGAGAGTTGTATTGTTGGAATTGTTGGGATTGAGTGTATAAACATTACCGCTCTGACCCGTTGTTCCGCCAGTGATATTGATATCGCCACATGCTGTTGCCGTCCAGTTAAAGTTGGAGGGATCGGTAGATACAGAAGGGGGAACCAAATAGACTGAGCTAATATTGTAATTATAGGATTGACCTTCATGGTTTCCTGCATAATATAGAATAGATAATCCTTGTTTGATCGTATTTAAAACATTATTGTCGGAAATCGTAAACTGAATATAATCATTCCCAACTTCTATATCATTGCTAGGAACAAAGGCATTATAAGTATGCGATTCGCAAAACTTAACTCTATCACCGTAACCATTCACTCGGATAATATCGCCAACTTGTGCATCGGTAAAACTCCCTCCTTCAATGTCGCAGAATTTATCACCCCAATTCTCTCCATCAGATGTAGTCAACTGTGAAGGCGTTCTGAAGCCAACACTCTGTAAACTAACACTCATGAAATCAAACGAGGTCGTTCCAACATTCAATACCTTGGAACTTTCAGAAAAATAAAAATGAGGATCTGCCTTTACTTGGCTTCCGCCAAGCAGACTCATTAGCACTACTAAAGTAAAAAGCTTTTTCATGTTGCTCTTTGTTTGTTATTTATTTGTTTTATGTTATTTATATCAACTATATTATATCAACTATATACTATCTACGAATTTGCGAATTGCCGATTTATGCGTCAGTTAAGTAACTCCGTTCCATGACTTTTGTCACGACTCGGGATAGTATAAGCATGCTTATCTCTCCTCTCGCTGCTCCAAAAGTTGTATTTTCGGCTGCAAAGATACTGCACCTTATTTATAAGTGTATTTATTACAAGTAACACGGATTTTGTGTAACATCCCCCTCTCGTTTTTGTTACATCACGTAAAGAATTTGGGAGAAAATGTATCCGAAAGAAACCTGTTAGTACACTCTTGTCTTATTTTTCGGCTGCAAAATTAGGAAAATTTATTGAAACCGCAATGCTTTGACACCCACTTTTTTACGTTTTTGTGGAAATACATCAGGGGAGGAAATAGATACATTGCTACGTAAACGTTTGCGAAAGAAATGTTGTTTTTTCTTTGAGGTGTGCATATTATTTATTAATTTTGCCCTCACTTAATCGCAACAATGCCATCGAAGATGGCGAATCAAACTACATACATTATGAAAAGGTATTATTTATTACTGCTAAGCGTTATGACGTTGTTTTCTTGTAAGGCCACGAAACCTGCTGAGATAGAGGGCGTGGACGTGTTTAAGACACCTACCGGGAAAGAGGTGGTGTTCCACTGTATTAAACATGGTAGCATACGGATCTGCTACGATGGGAAGGAGATAGAGATTGATCCTGTGGCTAAGATGCAACCGGCTACTGACTACTCGGCGCTACCGAAGGCTGACTATATCTTTGTGACGCATGAACATGGCGACCACTTCGACAAGGAGGCGATAGCTGCGCTTACCAAGGAGGGTACACAGATGATTACGAACGCGCGATGCGCGGAGATGCTGGGATATGGAAAGGTGATGGCGAACGGTGATGAGCTGACGCTTCCGGAAATGAAAGTTGAGGCGGTGCCGGCATATAATTGCACCCCGGGGCGCGAACAGTTCCACCCGAAGGGGCGCGACAACGGGTTCATCCTCACCATCGACGGGTTCCGCATCTACATCGCGGGTGACACGGAGGATATTCCGGAGATGAGTGCCATCAAGGATATCGACGTGGCTTTCCTGCCGTGTAACCAGCCGTATACCATGACACCTGAACAGGTGGCTAACGCGGCTCGCATCATTCAACCGAAGGTGCTGTTCCCGTATCACTACTCGAACACAGAGATACAGAAGGTGGCCGATCTGCTGGAGGGTAGTAGTACTGAAGTACGCATCAGGAATTATCAGTAAGAGCCTCTCCCTAACCCTCCCCCGTAGGGAGGGAACGCTTTAATCTCCCACAGAAATATAGTTCTCACTGATAATGTCTATTAATTGTCCCGCAGAAAAAGCAGAAAAAGCTGAAATTCATTTTTCAGATTGGAACCACTCAGTGGTTAAGCCTATTCATAGAATAGTTAATAGAGGTTGCATGAAGTTTTATGAAAATGCATTTTCAATAAACTTCAAGTAACATCTACTAAATCTGAAAAATGTGTCATACCGCATGGCCTTTCTGTGATTTCTGTGATTTCTGCGGGAAATAGAATTAAACCAAAACGATATAATAATGAAAAGGAACTTTAAGAAGATGTTGAGGGGCGTGGTGATTTGTGCTGCAGCCCTCATGACCGTAGCATGCGGTAACAAGAGCAATGACGGGGTGAACAATTTCCGCATCAAGAGGGGTACGAACCTGAGTCACTGGCTGTCGCAATCGGAAGCCAGAGGTGAGATGCGTCGTCTGCATATCCAGGAGGATGATTTCGAGCGTCTGGAGCAACTGGGGTTCGACTTCGTGCGTATCCCGATCGACGAGGTGCAGTTCTGGGATGAAGAGGGGAACAAGCTCCAGGAGGCGTGGGATCTGCTGACGAACGCGCTCGACTTAGCCAGGAAGCATAACCTGCGGGCAATCGTCGACCTGCATATCATCCGCTCGCATTACTTCAATGCAGTGAACGAAGGGGGCGAGTCGGCTAACACGCTGTTTACCTCGGAGGAGGCACAGCAAGGACTGATCAACCTGTGGTACCAGCTGTCGGATGCCCTGAAGGGGTATAGTAACGACTGGGTGGCATATGAGTTCATGAACGAACCGGTGGCACCCGAGCATGAGCAGTGGAACGAGCTGGTGGCTAAGGTGCACAAGGCTTTGCGTGAACGGGAACCGCAGCGCACACTGGTGGTGGGCTCGAATCTGTGGCAAGGATATCAGACGATGAAGTACCTGAAGGTGCCGGAGGGGGATAAGAACATCGTGCTGTCGTTCCACTACTACAACCCGATGATCCTGACGCACTACGGTGCATGGTGGACTCCCATCGGCAAGTACAAGGGGAAGGTGAATTACCCGGGTATCCTGGTGTCGCAAGAGGACTATGAGGCTGCACCTGACTCGATCAAGAAGGAACTGGAGCCGTATACGAAGGAGGAGTATAATATCGACCGCATCAGGGCTGACTTCAAGGATGCCATTGAGGTGGCGAAGAAATACGGACTGCAACTGTTCTGCGGTGAGTGGGGCGTGTATGAGCCTGTTGACCGTGAGTTGGCGTACCAGTGGACGAAGGATATGCTGACGGTGTTTGATGAGTTCGACATTGCATGGACCACGTGGTGCTATGATGCTGACTTCGGTTTCTGGGATCAGCAGCGCCATAGCTATAAGGACAGACCGCTGGTGGAGTTGCTGATGAGCGGCAAAAAACTTGAGAAATAAAAAAAGAGGTCGTAAAGACCTCTTTTTTGTGATCCGTTTGGTGGCTCGCGCCCGGCGACGCAAGGAGACGCTTTCAAAGCGGAGCGGCGAAAGAACCCTTGGGTGAGAGCCCCTTATAAAAACAAAAAAGCATCTCGTAGTGAGATGCTTTCGTGATCCGTTTGGGGCTCGAACCCAAGACCCCAACATTAAAAGTGTTGTGCTCTACCAGCTGAGCTAACGGATCTACCTATAGGTGATTTCAACGAAATCGGGTGCAAAGGTACGATGTTTTTTTGAAACACACAAATTATTCGGAAGTTTTTTCTTCATCGGGATGATAAACCACATGCTCGATCACCTCGAGTGCCTCCTTCCTCTCTTCGGCCTTTATTTCCTCGTTCTCTTCCGACGTATCTATCACGATGTCATCATCTTCCTTGGTGACGTACCGTTTATAGTAGGCGATGATGATGGTGGTAAGGGGAAGGGCAATGATCAGTCCGATGAATCCCAACAGGGCACCCCATACCGACAGCGATAGCAGGAGGATGGCGGGGTTGAGGCCCATGGCCTTACCCATGATCTTCGGTGTGATGATCATGTCGATGATGATCTGCACGATGATGAAGATAGCCACGGCGGATGCCAGGATCACCCAGAAATTCTGTCCTGTATCGGCAGCCTTCAGTAACGCTAGGAATGCGGTGGGGATCAGGGCGAAGGTGTGGAGGTAGGGTACCAGGTCCATGATGCCGATGAGGATTCCCAAGCCGATGGCCATGGGGAAATCGATGATGGTGAAACCGATGCAGAAGAGGATACCCATGCACAGCGCTACCAGTCCTTGACCGCGGATGTATGAGTTCAGCGCGTTCTCCACATCCCCTGCGAGCTCGCTCCAGAAGGGTCGTGCCTTCTTTGGGAAGATACGGATCCAGTTATCGGTGAGGTACTCATAGTCGAGCAGGATGAAGAACATATATAATAAGGTGATCATGGAGCCCACGATACTGATGATGATGTTCGCCGTATGACCCACCACATTGAAGAGTTGCGGTACGGCGGTCTTCAGCGCCTCAGTCATATCCGGACTCTTCAGTACCTTCTCGATCTGTTCACGGTGTTCGCTAATCCAATCCTTGATGAGCTGGGAGAGGTCGCTCGTGTTGGTCTGCTGTTGCAAATACTGGGTAATCAGCTGACTGAGTTTGCCGATCTGTGCAATCATGGGTGGAATGATCAGGTAGATGATCAGGGCTACCACAGCAATCACGACGATCATGGTGACGATGATGCTCAGGGCGCGTGTGGGCACATGGCATTTCTCCTGCACGAACTTCACGATGGGGTAGAGGAGGTAGGCCAGCAACCACGCCACGAAGAAGGGCAGCAGTACTTTACTCAGGTAGTTCACAGCGAACAGTACGCCAATCACCAGCAGAGCAATACCTGCCCAGCGTATGAAGCGGTCGAATGTGATTTCTTTTTGCATTATTGTTTATTGACTTTTTGATAGCACTCCCTACACAGGGGTTCGTATTCCTGGGTCTCGCCCAGCAGCACGCGCTTGTCGTTTTCTACCAGTCGGTGACTGACGTATGCCAGGGCACCGCATTTCACGCAGATGGCATGGACTTTGGTAACCTCGTCGGCAACGGCACACAAGGCAGGCATAGGACCGAAGGGTACACCTTTGTAGTCCATATCCAGTCCTGCCACAATGACGCGCACCCCGCGGTTAGCCAGTTGGTTGCACACGTCAACCAGTCCGTCATCCAAGAACTGCGCCTCATCGATGCCGATTACATCATTGTCGCCTGCCAACAGCAGGATACTCGAAGAGGCACTGATGGGCGTGCTGGGGATGCTGTTCTGGTCGTGACTGACCACATCGATGTCGCTATAGCGGGTGTCGATGGAGGGTTTGAATATCTCCACCTGCTGCTTGGCGAACTTGGCCCTCTTCAAACGACGGATCAGTTCTTCTGTCTTTCCCGAGAACATGGAGCCGCAGATTACCTCGATGCGACCCTGTCGGCGTTTCTCACCTGTGAATGCTGTCATCATGGGGGCAAAAGTACAAAAAAAAAGGAAAAGTGAAAAGTGAAAAGTGAAAAATTTGCTACCGCACCGAAAAAGAGTGGCTACTTGGGATAATTATACGTAAGTAGAGTTTATAATTGATAATTATGCTTAAATTCTTACATAAATCTTTGTTCTTCGTACCATTTTCTCAATATTTTTGTAATTTTGCCGACTGAATGGGCATTTTGTATGTGGTTCCCACCCCTGTGGGCAATATGGAGGATATGACCTTCAGGGCCATCAGGATCCTGAAAGAGGCTGATCTGATCCTGGCAGAAGATACCCGTACATCGGGTATTCTGCTGAAGCACTATGAGATCAAGAATCAGCTGATGTCGCATCATAAGTTCAACGAGCATGGTACGACGGCAGGGATCGTGGAACGCCTGAAAGCGGGGGCCACCATTGCACTGATCAGCGACGCCGGTACACCGGGAATCAGCGACCCAGGGTTCTACCTGGTTCGTGAGGCGGTGGCAGCAGGACAAGAGGTGCAGTGTTTGCCAGGGGCTACAGCATTCGTGCCGGCACTGGTTTCAAGTGGATTGCCCGACGACCGTTTCTGCTTCGAGGGTTTCCTGCCGCAGAAGAAAGGAAGAAAGACCCGTTTGGAAGCACTGCGCGAAGAGACACGCACGATGGTGTTCTATGAGTCGCCCTACCGCGTGTTGAAAACACTGAAGCAGTTTGCCGAGGTGTTCGGCGAGGACCGAAAGGTATGCTGCTGTCGCGAAATCAGTAAGGTACACGAAGAATGTGTGCGCGGTACGCTGACCGAGGTCATCGCTCATTTCACTGAGAAGGAACCGAAAGGTGAGTTCGTGATTGTGCTGGGCGGGGCATCAATTAAAGATTAAACATGAAAGATTAAAAATATATATTGAACATTATAGATCATTGATAAACATAATAAATGACAAGTATGAAGAAAATGTTGTTCGCAGCGCTGGGTCTGGTGGCCCTCGTTGCTTGTACAAATGAGAAGCCGGCTCCGATTTTACCGGACGGTGGTCAGAACGATTCCCTTCAGCGCATTATTGAGCAGAAGGACAATGAGATTAACGACATGATGGGTACGCTGAATGAGATCCAGGAAGGTTTCCGTGAGATCAATGAGGCCGAGAACCGTGTCAATGTGGTGAAAGACGGTGAGCGTGCTAACAAGGCTCAGCAGATCCGTGAGAACATCCAGTTCATCTCACAGCGCATGGCTCAGAACCGTGAGCTGATCAAGAAACTGCAGCAGCAGATGCGTGAGAGCACCGTGAAGGGTGATGAGTTCCAGAAGACCATCATCAACCTGACCAAGCAGTTGGAGCAGAGCAACGAGACGTTGCAGCAGTTGCGTGCTGAGTTGGATGCCAAGGATATCCATATCTCTGAGCTCGACGAGACCATTGCTAATCAGAACACTTCCATCAACAACCTGAAGAACGAGAGTGAGCAGAAGACCGAGACGATCAATACACAGGACAAACAGCTGAATACCGCTTGGTTCGTGTTCGGTACAAAGAGCGAGCTGAAGGAGCAGGGTATCCTGAAAGATGGTAAGGTGCTGCAAGGCAACTTCAACAAGAACTACTTCACGAAGATCGATATCCGTGTTGACAAGGAGATCAAGCTGTACTCAAAGTCGGCTAAGTTGCTGACTATGCACCCCTCAAGCAGCTACACGCTGACACAGGATGCTAACAAGCAGTATATCCTGAAGATCAACAACCCGCAGCTCTTCTGGAGCACCAGCAAGTATCTGGTGGTACTGGTTAAATAAATTGATAATTGAAAATTGATAATTGATAATTAAATAAGGGTGCGCCAAGGGTATCAAATCCTTGGCGCACTTTTTTATCTCTTTTTCTGAAAGAATTCCTGCATCAGTTTTCGACAGTCATCTTCTAATACACCACTCAACACCGTGGCCTTGGGGTGCAGGGCATGTGGCGCATACAGGTGGAATCCACGTTTCTCATCCTCACAACCATAGACGATACGACGGATTTGTGCCCAACCAATAGCGCCGGCACACATCACACAAGGCTCTACAGTAACATATAAGGTGCAGTCGGTAAGGTATTTCCCACCGAGGGCATTGGCAGCAGCGGTGATAACCTGCATCTCAGCATGGGCCGTGACATCCGTAAGCGTCTCTGTGAGGTTATGACCGCGCGCAATGATACGGTCCTTGCACACCACGACGGCTCCCACAGGAATCTCATCCTCATCGAAAGCTTTTCTAGCTTCGTCGAGTGCCCGCTGCATGTAGAACTCGTCTTTCTTCTGTTGTTCTTCCGTCTTCGTCATTCCATCCTGTTTTGTCTGCAAATATACACTTTTTTCTCTAAAAAATCAAATGATGCTTGGAGAAGAACGTAAAAAATCGTATATTTGCAGTTGATAGATACCCTGCCAGTGAGAATGTGAACAAGACGATATATCTTAAAGAGACGGATTCCACCAACGACTGGCTGAAAGGATATCAGCCTGAGGCGGGTGAGGACATGACAGTCGTAACAACCGACTATCAGTCGGCTGGTCGTGGCTGTGGTTCCAACCAATGGGAGAGCGAGGCAGGGAAGAACCTTATGTTCAGCATCCTTCTCCACCCGCAGGTGCCGGCAAAGGATCAGTTCATCCTCTCTATGGCCAATGCCCTGGCACTGAAAGATGTGCTCGATGATTATACCGAAGGCATCAAGATCAAGTGGCCGAACGATATCTATTGGAATGACCAGAAGATCGGAGGAACGCTGATCGAGACGACGCTGCAGGGTAGTGTAATCAAGGATTGTATCATCGGTACGGGCATCAACGTGAACCAGCAGGTATTTCTCAGCGACGCTCCGAACCCTGTGTCACTGGTACAGATTCTCGGTCATGAAACCGACCGTCAGGAGATGCTGGAGAAGATTGTGGCGCGATGGGACTATTATAATAATAAGGTGGAGAAAGGCGACTGGCATTCGATTCGTTCGGATTACCGTTCGGCATTGTATAGGAGAGGGGAGGCACACGACTACCGTTATCCCGATGGTACTATGGAGCGAATGACGTTAGTGGATGTCACGGATGACGGTCATCTGCTATTGTTGTGCGGACGCGAGTTGCTCTCGTTCGCTTTCAAGGAAATACAGTTTGTGGTAGGATAGAGGTGAGAGGTGAGAAGTGAGAGGTGAGAGAAGAGATTCAAATATACAATTATATGGCAAGATTTAAAAGGATATTGTTGAAACTGAGCGGTGAGAGTCTCGCCGCAGGTGGTAAGACGGGTATCGACCCGCAGCGTCTGGCTGAGTATGCAGCACAGATCAAGGAGGTACACGAGATGGGTGTGCAGATTGGTATCGTGATTGGTGGCGGTAATATCTTCCGCGGTTTGAGCGGTGCCCAGAAAGGGTTCGACCGTGTGAAAGGCGACCAGATGGGTATGATGGCTACGGTGATCAACTCATTGGCGCTAAGTAGTGCCTTAGATGCAGCAGGAGTGAAGAACAAGGTGCTGACGGCTATTCGTATGGAGCCCGTGGGTGAGTTTTATAGCAAATGGAAGGCCATTGACGCCATGAACGACGGCTATGTATGTATCTTCTCGGCAGGTACGGGCTCTCCTTATTTCACTACCGACACAGGTTCTTCGTTGCGCGGTGTGGAGATCGAGGCTGATGTGATGCTGAAGGGTACCCGTGTGGATGGTATCTATACGGCAGATCCGGAAAAGGATCCCACGGCTACGAAGTTCACCGACATCACCTACGAGGAAGTACTGGAAAGGAACCTGAAGGTGATGGACCTCTCTGCTGTCGTGATGTGCAACGACAACCATCTGCCCATCTATGTCTTTAACATGGATGTGGTGGGTAACTTAAAGAAGGTAATGGATGGTGAGGAGATAGGAACGCTGGTACACAGCTAACCCTCCTCGTATTCAACATATTCACCCTCGTCATCTGCAATGATCTTGCGGTTGGCGGTTTGCGGATCACGCGTGTCGGTAATCACTTGACCGTCACGCGTGGTTTTGTTAACGGACTCCTGTTGTTGTCCTCCTCCCTTTCCAAAGAACTGACGACGGGCACGATTCAAGACACCTAATAAGCTTAGTACCAGGAAGCCAATCAGCAGTAAACCTGCCAACAGGATGAAGAGTATGGCCTTGATGATGAACATAGTGGTAGTGGAAAGGGTTACGACTTACGTGGGGTGCACGCAGAAAGAAAGATATACCAAGCAATGACTAAAGCAATACCCTTGACGCGGAACAGAATCAGCAGGAGGGCGGAAGAGATCAGGAACAGGTATCTTACCTCATTTCCTTTCCATCCCCATTGTTTGAACTTCAGCGCAAACATCGGGATCTCGCTGACCAACAGATAACAGCTCACGAATACCATGACTACCAAAGCAGGCATGTAAGCAGGGGTTGACTCCAGCAGATGACCAGCACCGACGAGCAGTGACCCCCAGAACAAAGCGTTGGCAGGGGTAGGCAGACCGATGAAAGAGGAGGTCTGACGCTCATCAAGGTTGAACTTGGCAAGTCGTAAGGCAGAAAAGGCTGCCATGACGAAAGCGATGTAGGGTAGGTAAGGACGTAACGGCTCAAGTGCTACGGGGTAATCCATGATGGTCAGCTCATGATATACCATCGCTGACGGAGCCACACCGAACGTGACATCATCAGCTAATGAATCCAACTCCTTACCGATAGATGACGATACGTGCAGCAGACGGGCTGTCATACCATCGAAGAAATCAAAAAGAGCTCCGATCACGATCCATGCCAAGGCCATGGGAAGGTTGCCGAAGAGGGCAAACGTCACGGCAATGCATCCTGAGATCAGGTTGCAGCAGGTGATCATATTGGGGATATGCTTTTTCAATGCTATGCTGTTAGTCGTTATCTTTTAACCTTGCAATCACGGTCTGGTCACCAGTAGTGCTCTGTCCCATCTTCACGCACACCTCAGTACCCAGCGGTAGATAGACATCCACACGGGAACCGAACTTGATGAAGCCCAGGTGCTCGTCGATATAGCAGTCCTCACCATCCTTGGCATAGGTGACGATACGACGGGCCACGGCACCGGCAATCTGTCGGCACAGGATCTCACGACCGTCATCTGTCTCGAGCATGATGTCCGCATGCTCGTTCTCTTCGCTTGCCTTGGGCAGCCAAGCCTTGTGGTAGTTACCGTTCTGGTGATGAACGAATTTCACCCTTCCATCTACGGGGAACCAGTTGGCGTGTACGTTGAAAAGACTCATGAAGATGCTGATCATCAATCGTTTGTCGTGGAAATACTCATCTTCCACCACTTCCTCGATCACTACCACACGACCGTCAGCTGGAGCCACCACAATATTCTCGGTGTCGCCAGGGAAATAGCGGATGGGGCAACGGAAGAAGTTGATGAGGATAGCATAGGCTATGGCGGAAAGTAAGACAAAAGCCTTGAAGAACAGGCTATTCCCTCCGACATGCCATAGAAGGGCACCCACGGCGACTAAACCAACACCTACATATAGTAGTGTATTAGTGCCTTCGCGATGCAGTCTGATATTCTTGATTCTCTTGATTCTCTTTATTTTCTCACCCATAGTAGTCTGTGGTGCTCTAACCGTGTGCAAAGGTAATCATTTTTTTTCATTTGGCCAATGAAATTACTGCATAGATTTTTTTATTCACGGATTTTTTCATTATCTTTGGCTTCGCCGAAGGTACTTTCTCTCGACAATAAAAATAAACTCATATTTATTTTGTATTGTGCTCGCTAATGCGTAACTTTGGCTTCGCCGAAGGTACTTTCTCTCGACAATAAAAATAAACTCATATTTATTTTGTATTGTGCTCGCTTATGCGTATCTTTGTAGCTCAAAACAAGGAAAGGGAAAATGGAAGACTTCGTACACTTGCACGTACACACCTATTATTCAATACTCGACGGACAATCGAGCATATCGCGACTTGTTGACAAGGCGATTGGCAACGGCATGCGTGGCATGGCCATTACTGATCACGGTGATATGTTCGGTGTGAAGGAGTTGTTCGATTATTGTAATAAGGTGAACGGCAAGCTGAAGGATGAGGGGAAGGAACCCTTCAAACCCATCTTCGGTTGTGAGATGTACGTAGCCCGAAACGGTGACAAGTCGCGCAAGATAGACAAGTCGGACATGGGTGGTTACCACCTTATCGTATTGGCCAAGAACTACCAAGGATACAAGAACCTGATCAAGCTGGTGAGTCGTTCGTGGGTGGATGGTCATTATATGCGCCCCCGTACCGACCGTGCCGATCTGGAGAAGTTCCATGAAGGATTGATCATTTGTTCGGCCTGTATTGCCGGTGAGGTTCCCGCAAAGATCCTCAATGGAGATATTGCAGGAGCCCGCGAGGCCATAGAGTGGCACCAGCGTGTGTTCGGTGACGACTACTATCTGGAGCTCCAGCGCCATGAGGTAAAAGATCCGCATATCCGGGCAAACCGTGAGACTTTCCCGATGCAGCAACAGGCCAACAGGGTGTTGATAGAACTTGCCCGCGAATACGGCATCAAGCTGGTATGTACCAATGATGCGCATTTCGTGGATCAGGAGAACGCTGAGGCCCATGATCATCTGCTGTGCCTGTCAACAGGAAAGGATCTCGATGATCCCACTCGTCTGCTCTACTCCAAGCAAGAGTGGTTCAAGACCAAGGAGGAGATGTGGGAGGTGTTCCAGGATATTCCTGAAGCCATGGCTAACACCGTGGAGATCTTGAACAAGGTTGAGGCTTACAATATCGATCATGAGCCGATCATGCCGTTCTTCCCCATTCCTGAGGAGTTCGGTACTGAGGAGGAGTATCGGAAAAGGATCACTCCTGAGGAACTGTTCAAGGAGTTCACTTCGGATGAGAACGGCGAGAATCCGTTGCCACAGGAGGAAGGGGAGAAGAAGATTAAGAAGCTGGGCGGTATTGACAAACTGTACCGTATCAAGTTCGAGGCTGATTATCTGGGGAAACTAGCATACGACGGTGCGAAGAGACGCTATAGAGAGCTGACGAAAGAGGTGGATGACCGTATCCGCTTTGAGCTGCATATCATGAAGACCATGGGTTTCCCGGGCTACTTCCTGATTGTGCAGGATTTCATCAACTCCGCCCAGAAAGAGTTGGGCGTGATGGTGGGACCGGGTCGTGGCTCTGCGGCAGGTAGTGTGGTGGCCTATTGTCTGGGCATCACGAAGATCGACCCGATTAAGTACGACTTGCTGTTCGAGCGTTTCCTCAATCCCGATCGTATCTCACTTCCTGATATCGATACCGACTTCGACGATGATGGCCGAGGCAGGGTGCTGGAATGGGTTGAAGATAAATACGGGCACGACAAGTGCGCACATATCATCACCTACGGTACAATGGCCACCAAGAACTCTATCAAGGATGTGGCTCGTGTGGAAGGAGTGCCACTGGAAGTAGTGAACACACTGTGTAAACAGATTCCCGATAGGTTGCCAGACGGCATGAAGATGAACCTGCCGAATGCCATTAAGTGCGTGCCAGAACTGCGGGAAGCAGAGGTGTCGAATGATGAGCGGTTGCGGAACACCATCAAATATGCCAGGATGCTGGAAGGAACGGTACGTGGTACAGGTATCCATGCCTGTGGATTTATCATCTGCCGTGACCCGATCAGCGACTGGGTACCTGTATCCATAGCAGAGGATAAAACGGATCCTGGACATAAGCTCAGATGCACACAATACGACGGTCATGTGATTGAGTCAACAGGACTGATCAAGATGGACTTCTTAGGATTGAAAACATTGTCTATCCTGAAGACCGCCGTGGAGAATGTCAGACTATCCACCGGAAAGGTAATTGACCTGGATACGATTCCTATTGATGATGACCTGACGTATGAGCTTTACCGACAGGGACGCACCGTGGGTACATTCCAATTTGAATCGGCTGGCATGCAGAAATACCTTAGGGAACTGCAGCCGACGGTCTTTGAGGATCTGATCGCTATGAATGCGCTATATCGTCCGGGACCAATGGACTATATCCCCGACTTCATCGCAAGAAAGAGGGATCCGTCGAAGATCAAGTACGACCTTCCCTGTATGGAGAAGTACCTCAAGGATACTTATGGTATCACTGTCTATCAGGAGCAGGTGATGCTTCTTTCCCGACTCTTGGCTGGCTTCACCCGAGGACAGTCGGACTCGTTGCGTAAGGCGATGGGTAAGAAGAAGATTGCCGACATGGAGAAGCTGGAGAAACTGTTCTATGAAGGCGGTACCAAGAACGGGTACGACAAGAAGGTGCTGAACAAGATCTGGGAGGACTGGAAGAAGTTCGCTTCCTATGCCTTCAATAAGAGTCATGCCACCTGCTATTCGTGGGTAGCCTATCAGACGGCCTATCTAAAGGCACACTATCCTGCTGAGTATATGGCAGCGGTGATGAGTCGTAACCTGGAGAATATCACGGAAGTGACGAAGCTCATGGATGAGTGCCGGGCTATGGGTATCCGCACCTTAGGACCGGATGTCAACGAGAGTCGTCTGGAGTTCAGTGTGAACAGCAAGGGCGAGATACGCTTCGGTCTGGCGGCCATCAAAGGTATGGGTGTCTCGGCAGCCAACGCTATCATCGACGAACGAGAGAAGAACGGTCCTTACCAGTCGATCTATGATGTCTATCAGCGCGTGAACTTCGCTGGTTGTAACCGTAAGGCCTTTGAGAGTATCGCCCTGAGCGGTGGCTTTGACAGTTTCGGGATCCCGCGCGAGCAGTATTTCGGCTATAACAACAAGGGTGATATGTTCCTCGATACCTTGTTCCGCTATGGAACCGTGTATCAGGCAGAGAAGCAGATGAATGTGAACTCTCTTTTCGGAGGGATGGATGATGTGGAATTGGCCAAGCCACAACCGCCTCACGCTGAGGAGTGGAGCAATATCGAACGACTGAACAAGGAGCGTGAACTGGTGGGATTCTATATCTCGGCTCATCCGCTGGATGAGTTCAGTGTGGTGCTCGAAGGCTTGTGTAACACCCATTGCGACGAACTGGAAGACAGGGAAGAACTGGCCAAACGCGATAACTTCTATCTGGGTGGTATCGTGACGGATGTTAAGGAACGTATGACCAAGGATGGAAAGAAGTTGGGTGTTGTTACCATAGAGGACTTCGAAGGTCGTGGCGAGCTAACGGTATTCGGAGAAGAGTGGGGCCGTTGGCAGGGTTTCCTCTCGGCAGACAGTACGGTGTTCATCTCTGGCAAGTGCTCACAAGGTCGATACAACAACAGGTACTACATCAGGATCAATGATATCCAGTACCTTCAGACTGTCAAGGAACAGAAGGTGGAAAAGATTACTATTACCATCGATTCTGACTTGCTGGATGATGTGGCCATCACCGACCTCAGTACCATCCTCATGGAGAACCCAGGAAATACGCAGCTGTTCATCCAGATACGGGATACAGAGACCATGCGCCCCATCACACTGCGCAGCAGGAACCGTTCGATAGATGTGAAGCGCAACCTGATCTCTTTCCTGCATGCCACAGAAGGAATGTCATTCAAAATCAATTAGTCATTACGACAAGAATATTCACTAAAATACAACGACAATGGAAGTAACAATTACAACTGAGAATTTTGAGACTTTGAAAAACGGTGATCTGCCGTTAGTGGTCGATTTCTGGGCAACATGGTGCGGTCCTTGCCGCATGATCGGTCCCATCATCGCCGAGCTGGCCAAGGAGTACGACGGACGTATCGTCGTTGGTAAGTGCGATGTGGAAGAGAATGATGATCTGGCCATGGATTTCGGTATCCGCAATATCCCCACCATCCTGTTCTTCAAGAACGGTGAGGTAGTGGATAAGATGATTGGAGCCGCCGCCAAGGCTAAGATTCAGGAGAAGTTCGAAGCGTTGCTGTAAGTATTATCACGTACGGTAACAGATTAAGATTAGAAACGGATGATGCGCGAACCATTGTCCGTTTCTTCTATTTCCACGCGAGTAGCATCTTCGGGCAGTAGTTCCTCGATAAGTTCCGGCCACTCAATGAAGCACAGGTTTCCACTGTCGATATAATCGTCGAAACCAATGTCGTAGGCTTCTTCCAATCGTTTGATGCGGTAGAAGTCGAAATGGTAAAGCACGTCTCCCCATGGACTTTCTTCGGGAAGACCGTATTCGTTGACAATGGCGAAGGTAGGTGAGGTCACCTCTTCTTCCACACCCAGTTCCTGACAGATGGCTTTGATGAATGTTGTCTTACCCGCTCCCATCTTACCATAGAAGGCATAGACGGTGCTTGCAGGCATATGCTCGATGAATGATTGAGCAGCTTCACGGATGTGCTGTGGGTCTTGAATGATGATTTCCATTGTTGTAATCCTTATTCACTAAACGCTTATTTCCTTCCTTTCATCATGACAACGGGAATGATCATCTCTTCCATTGAGATGCCACCGTGTTGGAAGGTATCTTTGTAATAGCTTACGTAATAATTATAGTTGTTCGGATAGGCAAAGAAGGTATTGCCAGTAGCGAACACATAACTGGTTGACAGGTTAGGGGCGGGCAGGAAGGCCTGCTGCGGATCCTTGATGACGAACACCTCCTTGGGGTTGTAGTTCAGGTTCTTGCCCAACTTGTAGCGCAGGTTCGTGTTCGTGTTGCGGTCACCGATAATCTTCACAGGCTTGTCGGCACGTATGCTACCATGATCAGTGGTGATGATCACGGTATAGTCGTCCTGAGCCAGGAGCTTGAAGAGGTCAGCCAAAACACTATGTCGGAACCAGCTGAGGGTGATGCTGCGGAACGCACTCTCGTTATTGGCCAGCTCACGTACCATCTTCGACTCCGTGCGGGCATGACTGAGCATGTCGATGAAATTCACCACAAGTACGTTCAGATCGTTGACATGCAGGTTGTTGAACTGTTGCAGGAAACGGTCGCCTGCTACTGAGTCGTTGATCTTATGATACGAGAACGAGTTCTTTCTGCGGTATCTGTCGAGTTGTGTCTGAATAAGCGGACCCTCGTTGAGGTTCTTCCCTTCCTCTTCATCCTCATCCACCCACAGATCGGGAAAGAGTTCCGCAATCTTGTTCGGCATGAGTCCGCTAAAGATGGCATTGCGAGCATACTGTGTAGCCGTAGGCAGAATACTCATATAGAGTTGCTCTTCGATGTCGAACAAGTCACCAATCTCTTGCGAGAGAATGCGCCATTGGTCGTAACGGAAGTTATCAATGACAATCATGAACACCTTTTCCCCTTTGTCAAGACGAGGGAAGACATAGGTCTTGAAGAGATCAGGCGAGATGATAGGAGCCTGAGAGGCTTGTTGCTTTCCCCTGCTCTCCATCCATTCCATGTAGTTCTTTTTGACGAACTTCGCAAAGCCGTTGTTCGCCTCTTCCTTCTGCATACGAAGCATATCGGTCATGCTACTGTCAGTACTGCTCAACTCCAGTTCCCAGCGCACGAGTTTCTTGTATATCTCCGTCCAGTCACTCCATGAATTGCAGTTATCTATCTGCATAGAGATATCCATAAAGCTCTGCTGGTAGCCACTCTGTGTAATCTCTGTCTCAATCTCTTTGCGATGAATGTTTTTCTTCAGGGTAAGAAGGATCTGGTTGGGATTCACGGGTTTGATGAGGTAGTCGGCTATCTTGGATCCGATGGCCTGATCCATGATGTTCTCCTCTTCGCTTTTGGTGACCATCACCACAGGCGTGGCAGGCTGGATCTCCTTGATAACCTGAAGCGTTTCCAGTCCGCTGATACCAGGCATCATCTCATCCAGCAGGATCAGGTCGAATGTCTTCTGCCGACACAGGTCGATAGCATCCGTGCCGTTACTGACGGTCACCACCTCGTAGCCTTTCTTCTCCAAGAAGAAGATATGTGCTTTCAGGAGTTCAATCTCGTCATCAACCCATAATAGTAATCCGTTCGTCATATCGCGTTCTCTTGAAGGTTGTTCATTTAGAATCCATCCAGTTCGTAGTACTCATCCTCGATATCTACCACGGTTCCGCTCGGAGCGGGCGTGTCCGTAGGATCATCGGTGATCTCAAAGACGGGCTCATCAAGTGACTGTGTAGCAGGCTTGCTGACAGGCTCTTCGCTAGGGATTTCTATGATATCACTAGGAATCTCCATGTTATTGCCAGGAACTTCTATGACATCACTAGGAATCTCAATATCTTCACTAGGTATTTCTATGCCGTCCTCTGGCTGAGCAGGCTCTTCAGCAGGAATCTCTATGCCCACTTCAGGTTGAAC
>JBGUJY010000016.1:0-2468 GCA_045114185.1 Prevotella sp.
CGCAGGAGAAGCAGTGCGAGAGCAAGTGTATCCACCTGAAGATGAACGAGCCAGCTGTGGCCATCGGTTATCTGGAGCGCTTCGCTGCTGATTACGAACGTGAGAGCGGAAACATCTCATTACCGGAGATTGCTCCTGCCAACGGCATCAAGATCGCAGTAGTAGGCTCTGGTCCTGCAGGACTTTCCTTCGCAGGTGACATGGTGAAGAAGGGTTACGACGTATATGTCTTCGAGGCACTGCACGAGATTGGTGGTGTGTTGAAGTATGGTATCCCTGAATTCCGTCTGCCGAACAAGATCGTGGATGTGGAAATCGAGAACCTCGCCAAGATGGGTGTTCACTTCCAGACTGACGTTATCGTAGGTAAGACCATCAGCGTAGAGCAACTGGAGAAACAGAACTTCAAGGGTATCTTCGTAGGTTCTGGTGCTGGTCTGCCCAACTTCATGAATATTCCTGGTGAGAATGCCATCAACATCATGTCATCTAACGAGTACCTGACTCGTGTGAACTTGATGGATGCTGCCAATCCTACCACTGATACGCCGCTTAACTTCGGTAAGAACGTACTGGTAGTGGGTGGCGGTAATACAGCCATGGACTCTTGTCGTACAGCCAAGCGCTTGGGCGGTAACGTCACCTTGGTATATAGACGTAGCGAACAGGAGATGCCTGCCCGTCTGGAAGAGGTGAAGCACGCCAAGGAGGAAGGTATCAACTTCCTGACCCTGCACAACCCCATCGAGTATATCGCTGATGAGAATGGTGCCGTTAAATCTGCTATCCTGCAGGTGATGGAACTGGGCGAACCTGATGCATCAGGCCGCCGCAGTCCTGTACCCGTTGAAGGTAAGACGGTCACACTCGACGTGGATCAGGTTATCGTTGCTGTGGGTGTATCTCCCAACCCGCTCGTTCCGAAGTCAATTGAAGGACTGGAACTGGGTCGTAAGAACACCATTGTGGTGAACGAGGGTATGCAGTCGGCTCGTTCAGAGATCTTTGCCGGCGGTGATATCGTACGTGGTGGTGCCACCGTGATCCTCGCCATGGGTGACGGTCGTCGCGCTGCTGCTCACATGGATGAATATTTACAAGGAAAGTGAACGGATTATATACCATCATCTTGCTCATACTAAGTAATGTCTTCATGACACTTGCTTGGTATGGGCATTTGAAATTACAGGAGTCGGGCGTTTCCAATAACTGGCCACTCTTGGGAGTCATCGCGTTCTCGTGGTGCATCGCCTTCTTTGAGTACTGCTGTCAGGTACCTGCCAACAGGTTGGGATTCATTGAGAACGGCGGTCCATTCAATCTCATTCAGTTAAAAGTAATACAGGAATGTATCTCGCTGGGCGTGTTCTGCATCATTGCCAACATCATGTTCCAAGGCACTCATCTGCACTGGAATCACATCCTGGCATTCTTCCTGATTATCTGTGCTGTGTATCTCGTATTCATGAAATAAGCAACGGTTATACGACTAAGTAAAAATTCGTTAATCATTTTGTGGTAACAAATATTCTTCGTATCTTTGTTTTCTCATAGCATATAATCAGAAAATGAAGATACGAAGATTTTTTATAACGTTTGCCATCATACTTTTCTGTCAGGTAACATACGCACAGAAGAAGCGTACCAAGACTCCCGCTAAGAAAAAGGTGGAGACCGTGCAGCGTTCTCCCGAAGAACTGCTCTTCGAAAACATGCTGGAAAGTACACAGCGTGTGTTCTTCATTGACAGTATCGTGGTTGACAAGGAAGATTTCATCAAACATATTCCCCTACCCCGTGAATGTGGAACCATCAGTGCTATCCAAGAAGGAGAGAACACAGGTGCTGCCTATATCAATGAGTTTGGCAACAAGAAGTACTACTCCGTAAGGGACACAACGGGAAATGCGGCCATCTACACATCTGACAAACTGGGTAACGACTGGTCGAAACCCATGGGACTCACAGGGATTGATAACATAACCAATCCCGACTATCCATTTATGATGCCCGACGGTACTACCTTCTATTTCTCACAGACTGGTGATGACACCCTAGGCGGATATGATATCTTCGTGACACGTTATGACGGCAGTACAGGTGAGTTCCTGAAACCGAACAATATAGGTCTGCCCTTCAACTCCACCGCTAATGATTATATGTATGTGGTGGATGAACTCGACTCCTTAGGATGGCTGGTAACAGATCGTTTCCAACCGGAAGGAAAAGTATGCATCTATACGTTCGTTCCCTCAAAGACCAGAGAGAACTTCGATCTTGCAGAGATGTCAGAATCAGAAGTACGACAGTTCGCTACCATTCAAAGCATTCAGGACACATGGCCTAGCAAAGAGGCTCGTGAAGTGGCTTTGCAACGTCTGCAGAACATGATGACGAGGAATACACAGCTTCATGAAACGGCCTCATTCACATTCGAAATAAACGATGAGATCACTTATCATTCACCC
>JBGUJY010000017.1:0-4901 GCA_045114185.1 Prevotella sp.
AACCATAAAGCAGGCGGTGAACATCGGCTCATTGTCGTTGTTCTCGTCCATCACCGTCAGCTTGTAGTTCCCGCTGAGCTTGATGCGGCACCGTTCGTTGGGAATCTGTAGTGAATAGTGGGTGTAGAGGATATTGGTGTTCAGTGATTCTCGATAGTCATCTATCGTATTCCCTTCAGTAAACCCGCTGATATAGTCGTTGGAAAATAGTTCCTCCGATACAGTCCAGTCGGCTTCGCAATGCTCAATCTGATAGGTATAACGATGATATTCATGAGTGAGATCATCAAAATCAATGCGTATAGGCTCGCTACCGTTCAGCTGAACGATAGGTAGCGACATCCAGCGGTCGCCAGCCATTACTTGAAGGGAGGCGATATTGTTGCTATACACTTCGTTGCGCTGTGCGCTGATGGTTGTGACGTGGATGAGCAACAGCAGGAACAGACAAATGGTTTTGATTCCTTTCATGTACGTTTATCTATACGCGGACAAATGTACATAAAAAAAATGAAAAACCCATCAAAGCAATCAAGAAAAAGTGATATTGATGCTTTCTCTTTGCTTAATCGGATTTTTTATATACCTTTGCACCCGAAAGCCAGTGCCCCGGTCTGCCGCTGGTGCCTCTATGGCACGAGAGGAAAGTCCGGGCAGCAAAGGGCGCCCCACTTCTGAAAGTAGAAGCTATTGGTGACAGTAGGTGTAGGCAGAAGAAAATAACCGCCGTAAGGTAAGGGTGAGAAGGTGGTGTAAGAGACCACCAGCCGTTGGGTGATCAACGGGCTGTGCCAGCTGGGGGCTGCAAGTTCGCGTATACCGTTGACTGAGGGTTGCCCGCCCGAGTTCAGTACTTCGGTGACTGATACAATGGAGGGTAGAATGCTAGAGACGCATGGTGACGTGCGTAGTAGATAAATGGCAGACACAGACGTTCGTCTGGACAGAACCCGGCTTATAGGGGCACTGGTTTTTTTTAGTTAATAGTTAACAGTTATGTTTCGGAGGCTTTATCAGTTCTTGAAGGTGGATATCTGGCGTGTGCAGCGCGAGGACATCTCACCGGTTCGCTACCTTCTGTATGAGATCATCAAGAAGGTGTTACTGGCGGTGGAGTATTTCACCACCAAGCGAATGATGGATTCTGCCGCTGCGCTGACCTATTCCACACTGTTGGCTATCGTGCCTATCATGGCGGTGGTGTTTGCCATCGCTCGTGGCTTTGGATACAACAAATATATCGAGACATGGTTCCGTGAGTCACTTTCCTCACAGCCACAGGTGGCTGAGGCTATCATTGGTTTCGTCAATTCTTACCTGGTACATACCAAGAGTGGCATCTTCTTGGGAATCGGTCTGTTGTTCATGCTCTGGACAGTCATCATGCTGATCAGTAACATTGAGAAGGCGTTCAATGATATCTGGCAGGTGAATACCCCTCGGAGCATCTTCCGTACCATTACCGACTATATGGGCATGTTCCTGCTGGCACCAATCATCATCGTGGTTACCTCGGGTATCTCTATCATGATGGCCACTTTTGCCAACGGTATTGGTGAGAGTATCATCATTGGACCCACCTTGCGGTTCTTCTTGCGCTTATTACCTTATATTATCATGTCGGGTGTGTTCATCGCCCTATATGTGTTCATGCCCAACACGAAAGTAAAGGTAAAAAGTGCCATTGTACCGGGCATCCTCGCTGGTGTGGCCATGCAGGGATTACAGCTGGTGTATATCCATTCGCAGATCTGGGTGACGGGTTATAACGCCATCTATGGTTCGTTTGCCGCCTTACCCTTGTTCATGCTGTGGGTGCAGATATCATGGACCATCTGTCTGTTTGGCGCGGAACTGGCTTATACCAACCAGAATCTGGAAAAGTTTGCTTTTAGAGCCAGCACTGATGATCTCAGTCATAGGTACAAACTGTTGCTCAGTGCTTATCTGATGACGCTGATCTGTCGTCGTTTTGAGGAAGGGAAGAAACCTTATACAGCCTTGGAACTGAAACTGGCGACGAATATCCCCATCCGCATTACCCATGATTTGTTGGAGAATCTCACTCGTGTTCATCTATTGTCAGAGATGACCAACGATGAGAAGGGTACAGAGGCTGTGTATCAGCCGGCAGAGTCAACAGCTAATCTTAGTATCGGTATGATGATTGACCGTCTAGAGGCGGAAGGTAACTGGAAACTGATGAGCGACTTCAAACCATTGGAATCACCATTGGTTATGAAAGCCATTCGTCAGCGGAAGGACTATCTGAAAATGCAACGGGATATCCTGTTCAAGGATATCCCGCTAGAGAATGACATGCAGTAGTCATTTATAGTTTTCCATTCAATCTGTTCTTGATCTTCTCCACGTAAGCATCGATCACGGCAACGGCGGTGATGTTCACCACATCGCGTACAGATGAGCCGAAGTCGGTGAAGTGGATCGGCTTGTTCAGTCCCATCTGGATAGGACCGATGATCTCCACGTCGGCATCCAATGCCTGGAGCATCTTGTATGATGAACGGGCACTGGTGAGGTTGGGGAAGATCAGGGTGTTCACATCCTTACCCTTCAGACGGGTGAAAGGATACAGATTATCACGCAACTCCTTGTCGAGCGCGAAGCCTAACTGAATCTCACCATCAATTACCAGATCAGGATAATCTTCTTGCATCTTCTCTACTGCCAGACGCACCTTGCGTGATCCCTCGCTACCGTCGCTACCAAAGTTGGAATGACTGACCATAGCGATGGTGGGTTTCTCATTGAAGAAACGAACGGTAGTGGCAGAGAGCTTGGCGATATCCACGAGCATATCCGTGGTGGGGTTAGCATTCACCAACGTATCGGAGATATAAAGGGTTCCCTTGGGCGAGTTGATGATGTGCATCGTACCGAAGTTCTTGTATTCAGGACGGATGCCGATAACCTCCTTAGCCACCTTGATGGTGTTGGAATACTTGGTATAAAGACCCGTGATGAAGGCATCTGCCTCACCGGTTTCCACCATCATCATACCGAAATAGTTGCGCTCGAACATCTTATCGTTGGCCTCCTGGAAGGTGTAGCCGTCGCGCTGACGCTTCTCGGTAAGGATTCGGGCATAGCGCTCGCGACGCTCCTGCTCACGGGGATGACGGAGGTTGACGATATCAATACCCTCCAGGTTCAGGTCGAGCGAGTTAGCCAATTTCTCAATGGTCTCCTCATTACCCAAGAGTACCGGCTGACAGATTCCTTCTGCCTTGGCCTGTACGGCTGCCTTGAGCATGGTGGGATGAACAGCTTCTGCGAATACCACGCGCTGCGGATGAGCTGCTGCTGTAGCATAGAGCTTCTGTGTAAGCTTGGTCTCTTGTCCTAACAACACAGAAAGTGAGTTCTTATACTCCTCCCAGTTCTCGATGTTCTTGCGAGCCACACCACTGTCGATGGCGGCCTTGGCAACGGCGGCTGATACCTCAGTGATCAAACGGGGATCCACAGGTTTGGGAATGAAGTATTCACGACCGAAGGTGAGGTTGTTGACATGATATACGTCGTTCACCACGTCGGGCACCGGCTGCTTGGCCAAATCGGCAATAGCATGTACGGCAGCCATCTTCATCTCCTCGTTGATGGCGGTGGCGTGAACGTCAAGGGCACCACGGAAGATATAGGGGAAACCGATCACGTTATTGATCTGGTTGGGGTAGTCGGTACGACCTGTAGCCATGAGGGTGTCGGGACGAGCCTCCATCGCATCCTCGTAGGAAATCTCAGGTACAGGATTAGCCAAGGCAAAGATCACAGGATCCTTAGCCATGGTCTTCACCATCTCCTTGGTAAGCACGTTACCTTTTGAAAGTCCTACAAATACATCGGCTCCGTTCACGGCCTCAGCCAAGGTGTGAACATCACGACGATCAGTAGCAAAGAAAAGCTTCTGTTCGTTGAGGTTAGGACGGTCGCTGGTGATAACGCCCTTGGAGTCGAGCATCAGGATATTTTCTTTCTGGGCACCTAAGGCCATATACAGTTTGGTACATGAGATAGCTGCGGCACCTGCGCCGTTCACCACGATCTTCACTTTCTTGATGTCCTTACCGTTGACCTCAAGCGCGTTCTTCAGTCCGGCAGCTGAGATGATGGCTGTACCATGCTGGTCATCGTGCATCACAGGGATATCGAGGGATTTCTTCAGACGATCCTCAATATAGAAACACTCAGGAGCCTTGATATCTTCCAGGTTGATACCGCCGAACGTCGGGGCAATCTTCTCTACGGCCTCGCAGAACTTTTCGGGATCTTTCTCATTCACCTCAATATCGAAAACGTCAATACCGCCGTAGATCTTGAAAAGCAATCCTTTTCCTTCCATCACGGGCTTACCGCTCATGGCACCGATGTCACCTAGTCCAAGTACGGCTGTACCGTTACTGATGACCGCTACCAGATTACCTTTATCGGTATATTTGTATGCACTGTCGGGGTTCTCTTGTATCTCAAGACAAGGGAAGGCTACACCTGGCGAATATGCCAGACTTAAATCTGTTTGTGTTCTGTAAGATTTGGTGGGCTTCACCTCAATCTTACCTGGTCTGCCATTCTCATGATAGGCGAGGGCAGCTTCTTTTGAAATCTTAACCATAACTGTATATTATTATAACAATCTTCTCACCAATATGTGTGTAATGAATAATTGGGTGCAAAAGTACGAAAAATTTTTGTGAAACAAATGAGTTTAATAAAAAAAATCTTATCTTTGCAGCAGAAGCGAAGAAGGTGTACTTGTAAATACTACTGCCATGCTTAAAAACAATGTGTTAACGAACTACCGTCAGGAACTGAAAGGAAAGATTCTCAAGACGGCCATGATGATGTTCAAGCGTCAAGGAATCAAACGTGTGAAGATGGAT
>JBGUJY010000018.1:0-28855 GCA_045114185.1 Prevotella sp.
GATACTCGTACGAACATCTTTGTTCCGAAGCATGAAGGTATGGTTTGTCAGATAGACTTCAGTTCGTTCGATGTTTATTATTCAAACAGTTCGTGGGGAACAAAGGCCAAGTTTGCCATCTATGCCGGACAAGGAACTACAGGAGACAAATTATGGGAACTGAACGATAATGCACAGCAGAATGTTGGTCCTGGGACTATCATACGTTCTACTGCTGAAGACGGTGCGTTGACCATCGTGTTCTCGCCCAATGAATCCTCTAGTTACTATACAGCCGAAGGCTGGAAGGCTACTGTCAGCGAGTACCAGTCAAAGGACATGGAGATCGCTACTGTTGAAGTTGCACAAGCCTCAACAGCTGATGCTTCTATTGGTGCTACGGAACAGGATCTGCTCACTGTTACTATCAATGCCGAAGGAAATCTCAATCCGCTCAGCATGGGTGGAATGAAAGTGAACCTGAAGGGTGCTGAGGAAAATATCACTAAGATAAGCGTATGGCAAGGTGAAAACAAACTTGGCGAAGCTACTGCTACAGCTGAAGTTGACATAACCTTTGCTGAGGCTATTATTCTGAATGAGGGTGAAAACTTGTTTGCTGTAAAGGCTGACATTAGTGGCGATGCTGAAGAGAACAGTACTGTTGATGCCAAGTTGGTTTCTATTCAAGTGGGCAATAGTGCTATTGCTGTAGAGAACGGAGATCCTGAAGGTGCTCGCACCCTGAAGAATCAGGTATTGATGACTGAAGGTAACCATGGTACCATGTATCTCAATCTTGGTAAGGTAGTAGCTATTTATGACGATGGTGGACCTGAGGGAAACGGAGCAAAGGTTAGCGAAGCCATCGTTACGCTGGCTCCTACAGGCGAGGCAGATTGTATCAAGTTGACAGGCGTGTCGTTCGATTTCAACTACGTAGCAAAGCTTTCTATATATAAAGGAAATGAAGTAAACGACGAGAAACTGATTACTACCTATTCTGGGACATCTATTAAGTTTACTCCTTATATCTCTGATGCATCGGAAGATGGTGGTATAGTAACCATCAAATATCTCTACACCGGTTCAAGTGCTGTTAACTTCGCTATCGAGGCCGAAGGTTATAAGAAAACCGATGTGGTTGTTACTGGTATTACCACAGAGGATATCAGTGTCAATGAGGTACTGAAAGGTCAGACTGATGTGAAGATGCTCAAGGTGGCTGTTGAGGCCAAGGGTGAACTGACACCTGCTACCATTACTACTTTTAACATCACTGGTACAGATGGTGAACCCGTTGACGCTTACCACATCTATCAAACGGGAACTACTACATCATTCTCGGCCAGCGAGGCTTTCAGTGATAGTTATTCCATTACCAATAGCGGTACCTACTACTTCTGGGTTACATACGATGTGAAGACCAATGCAGCAGTTGGTCAGACAGCATCTGCCAAGCTAAATAGCATGGTGGTTAATGGTACTGCTATGGATGTCACAGATCCTGCCACTGCTTCCATCACCGTGGCCAGTGGAAAGAGCGGAACCTATACCGTAGGTGGTGAGAACGCTACTTATGCCACCATTCAGGCTGCTGTTGATGACCTTGGTACATTGGGTATGGAAGGTCCCGTAGTACTCAATATCCGTGCTGGTGAATATAATGAAAAGGTGCGCATACCTTACATCAAGGGCATGGGCGCTGTGAATACACTTACTCTGCAAAGTGAGAGTGGTGAACGTGATGTGAAGATCTATCATAACAACTACACCACTGCTGGCTATAGTGACGACCAGCATAAGAAAGACTATGGTGTTGTAACGCTTTATCAAGCAAACTATGTCACACTGAAAAATCTGGAAATCACTACTACCGATCTCAATTACAAGGCCGTGGTAATGGTGAAGGACGAGAGTCGTCATGCTACCATTGATAACTGTTACCTGCACACGGACATCTACGCCTCTACATCTGGCGACGGACCAGCCCTTGTGGGACATACCATCATCGACGAGGAGAACAAGAATAACGACTACCTCACGGTGAAGAACAGTCTGCTCGAAGGTGGTAAGTATGGTGTCTATATGGGTGGTACCAGCTATGTCGCCTTACCAAAGGAAGTTGGTGGTGTGATTGAAGGCAACACTTTCAAGAACAACGGTCGTTTTATGTTGTATTCCTATGATGAGTTAGGTGCCAAGATTCGAAATAACACCTTTATCATCGACAATGCGGATGTATATTTGAGTAATGGTGCTATCGATATCAATGTGCGTGATGAATACTCGGAAAACATAGAGATAACAGGCAACATCTTTAACTTGGCTTCTGCAAACACCGTTACAGCCATCTATGTCCGTCAGATGGAGGGAACATCAGCAGCTCCCGCAATCATTGTCAATAACGTGGTCAATCTGGCATCGACAAACGCCAGCTGCACTCCTTTCAAAATTTCTTCTAACAAGGTTAAGTTCGTCGATGTGGCTAACAACACCTTCCGTATGACTGGTTCCAACGGCGGGGCTGCCTTCTGGGCTGCTTCCACTTTGGCCGATGGTTATGGTAACATCAACGTAGTGAACAACATCATCCAGAACGAGACTAACGGCTATGCCGTGAATCTCTACAACGATGGTAATTTAGGCACGGGAAAGACCAACTTCCAGAATAACATCATCTTTACAGCTGGTGAAACATTCTTCCGTGCTGGTTCAAGTACAACTGGTGACTTTGATGCCTTTGTAACAGCTACTGGTGCCACGAACTGCATTAACAAGCAGGTAACCTTCTTGAGCGACAATGTCCTGGAGCCTGAGAATAATCTCGATGGTGATCTTACAACAGCCGTTGCACTTGCTTATGTTACAACCGACATCAATGGCAAGGCTCGCCCTGCAGAGAATATCACTATTGGTGCCTACGAGTTTGATATGAGTGCTAATGCGGCTCCTATGATGGTTGAGGGATATCCGCAGGTACTCACACATCTCGACGGCAATGCTAAGTTCTCAGTGAAGACGGATATTGCTGCTACCATTTATTATATGGTGAAGAAATCCAGCGAGGAAGCACCTACAAAAGATGAGCTGAAGACTTCAGAGACCAAGCTTGATGTAGCAGCCAATACAGAGGGCTTTGTTGAATTGGAAGACTTGGAAGACAATGCTGAGTATATTGCTTACTTCTTGCCCGTCAGTCTGCGAAACGTGGAGGCTGAAACAATCAGTCAGACCGCAGCCTTCACCATGGAGGTAACTCCACCTATAACAGATGAACCTGAGGCAATGGTATTTATCAACAACTCCGAAACTGAGGAAACGGTTGAAGCAGGAGAAGAAGTTTATCTCTTTGCTATGGTAACGGTGGACGAGCGCACTGCTCCTTACATCCTTACATGGATGGATAGCAAGCATAACGTCATCGAAACCGAAACCTTCGACGAAGTACCTGATGACATTTTCATGGCCACTGCAACACCTACCGAATGTACAGACTACATCTTCACTGTAACTGATGCAGCAGGTAAGTCGGCTACGGCCACGGTACGTGCCATTGTTAGTGGTGATCTGCAGGTAGCTACCTTTGAGAATCTTTGGACAGATCCTGAGGATGGCTTCTGGATGGGTGACTTCAGTAAGGGCATAGATGGCTCAACGTTTGTTAGTGGATCATTCCGCTTCAGCAACTTTGCTTGTGATACATGGGGTGGCGAACCCACAACACCTTATTGGGGTAACTACGCTTATAGTCAGACAACAACAAATGAGTTCGGTAGCTACATTACCGATCAGTTCAATAATGCTGTAGGCGGTGGTGCAGATGGTTCTGCAACCTTCCTTGTAGCTTATCCGCAGGGAGGTACCATTGATGTGATCAACAACGAGAACGGTGCTGTCATCCCTGGTTGCTATATTACCAATGATGCTTGGGTAGTGGATGCAATCCTGCACGGTGACGGAATGTCAACTATCGACGGAACAGCAACAGGAGCATCCACAGGTAACATAGGCTTCCAGACTGGCGACTGGTTCCTGCTGACTATCACGGCAGACAACGGTAACAGCATTAATTACTACCTGGCAGATTACCGTTCATCTGATGAGGCTGACCACTACTATGTCAATGAATGGGAATGGCTTGATCTGAGTTCATTAGGAACAGTAAAGAGTTTATCGTTCTTCTTAACCAGTTCTCGCAGGAACAATTGGGGTATGACCACTCCGAGTTTCTTCTGTTTGGATAATATCGGTGCTGAACAGCCTGCAGGAAACGGAATCACTACCCGTATCAATGGAGTTTCTGTGGAAGAGTCAGCTGCTGGTGTCTATAGTATCGATGGTAAGGTACTGACTCGTGGCAGTAAGCAGAAAGGTGTGCAGATTATTCGCATGAAGGATGGATCTGTACGCAAAGTTGTACGCTAATCCGTACATTGTCAGGTCAATGATTTGACATAAATCAAAAAAACAGGCGGTTCCTAAAAAGAATCGTCTGTTTTTGTTTGTTTATGTGAAAAAAATGTACTACCTTTGCACTCGCATTCGTGAGAATGCATTCCGTTAAAGTTTTCATAGGTTAGTAGTTTGATAGATTTAAGGTAAAGATTATGTTATTAGATTTTGAAACAACTATGATGCTGGCGGTAACATTTGTTATGACAATACTTAGTATTGTTACTTTGGTTAACACCAACATCCATTAGAATTGTTTTCAGGAGGCCGACGTGAGTGATTCATATCGTCCTCTTTTTTTTGTCCTTTTCTCTCGAAACTCTAAACATAACTTAAAAAATGCTCATTTAATCAATATTTTGCATAATAAAGCACTTAAAAGGATTCCTTTTTGCGGAATTCTCAGTAAATTTGCACTCAAAATTCAAAAAGAACCGATAATGAAAAGGATTTTTATACCTTTCACGATATTGCTTTCAACCGTGGTGGTCTTCTCGTCATGTCTGAGTTCAGACGATAACGAGGTTACCTATTATGACGACTCTGGAATCACGTCGTTTACTTTGGGTACTCTGAACAGAACGATGCATACCTTGTCATCGAAGGGTGTTGACAGCGTCTATCAGACAACCATAGCAGGTAGCGACTATCAGTTTTATATTGATCAGGACAAGCGGGAGATCTATAACCCCGACTCCCTTCCCTATGGAACAGATGTGAAGCATGTTGTCTGTACAGTTGTAGCCAAAAACAGTGGTGTGGTAGGCATCAAGAGTCTTACCAGCGACTCCGTGTTCTCTTATTCTAGTACAGACTCCCTTGATTTCACTACTCCTCGTCAGATGGTAGCCTATGCGAATAGCGGTAAGGCTTATCGTTTTTATACGGTGCATGTAAATGTGCATCAAGAGGAGGCTGATGTCTTCAACTGGTCAAACATGGGTAAGCAGGAAACCTTCTCTTCCATGAATGGTATGAAGGCAGTTGCTTGTGGCAACAAACTGTTCACTTTCGGACAGAAAGACGGTCAGCTGGTGGGCTATGTTACCGACAATACGGATGGCAGGACTTGGAGTCAGCTCTCACTTCCCGAGAGTCTTTCACAGTCGTTCAACGCCTATCAGAACATCTTGTCCAAAGATGGCATACTCTATATCCTGCAGGACCAGCAACTGTTACATTCCGTTGATGGCTTCAGTTGGGAGACAGTCAGCACCACCACTTTGAATCGTTTGGTGGCAGCAGGTTCCAAGAAGTTGTATGGAATCAGTACCACAGGAGCACTCATGGCCTCTGCTGATCAGGGTGCCACCTGGACAGAAGAGAAGATGGACACCTCGTCAGAATGGCTGCCGGAAGGAAACATTAGCTATGCCTGTGTGCCTTTGCGGACAAATGAGGATATCGAGCGATTGATTTTTGCGGGCAACCGTAGTGTGGATACCTATCCGAACGATCGTTATGCAGTGGTGTGGAGTAAGGTCGAGGATCTCTCAGGAGATGCCGAAGACAACAACTGGATATTCTACACCCAGACGGCAGATAACAACTATTGTCTGCCCCGCCTCTCAGATGTCACAATGTGTGCATATGGGGATGTTCTTCTTGCCTTTGGTGGTAATGGTATCGGTGCTTGTACAGAGAATGCGTTCTCAAAAATATATGTCAGCCTTGACGGTGGTATTACCTGGAAGGGAACTAGCACCTATCCTGTTCCTGAAGGCTTGGCAGGTATGAGTCAGTCGTTCACATCAACGGTTGATGCCAACAACTGTCTGTGGATTATCTCTGGTGACGGACAGGTATGGCGAGGCCGTTTGAACCGTTTGGGCTGGGCCAACATGCAAAAGAAGTATTATCAATAACTCCTTGTGTCGAGGAAAACAGAGAATAGCCGATGATGACATTGCGCCGATCCCTTTGCACCCTGATCCTCCTGATCTCCACTGTGGCCATGTTTGCCCAGTGGGATGACGAGTATCGCATGGAGATTGGTGGCGGTGTGGGCATGATGAGCTACGAAGGCGACTATAACGGTAGCATCACCAGTAATATGGAACCCATGGGTTCCGTGTTGCTGAGAAGGGTTTTCAATCCCTATATGGCATTGGCAGCAACCATCTCGTATGGTAAGCTAAAAGGTAGCATCCACGATGTTACCACTTATTATCCTGAAGGGCAGAATCTCCCTGTTTCCTTCAGTAATCAGTTAGCCGATCTAGGTGTCCGCTATGAGTATAACTTCTGGCCTTATGGTACAGGACTTGACTACCGCGGTGCCAAACGACTCACCCCCTTTGTGTTCTTAGGATTGGGTGTTTCGTATGCTGACACGAGTGATGGAAGCGTATTTGCAGGTAACCTGCCCATCGGTGCAGGTATCAAATATAAGATGGGCGCCCGTCTGAACTTAGGTGTGGAATGGGCGATGCACTTCTCCACTTCCGACAAGCTTGACGGAGTGGTTGACCCTTATGGTATCAAAAGTACGGGACTTTTCAAGAACCGCGACTGCTTCTCTGCATTGCAGCTGACACTGACGTACAGCTTCATGGCGAAATGTAAAACGTGTAATAATGACAAAGATGACTGATCAGTTGGATATGAACCGTATCCCAGAGCACATTGCCATCATCATGGACGGTAATGGTCGCTGGGCTAACGAGCGTGGAAAAGAACGCAGCTACGGCCATCAGGCAGGTGTTGAAGCTGTTCGCCACATTACCTCAGAGTGTACCCGTCTTGGCGTGAAATACCTCACGCTCTATACTTTCTCTACAGAGAACTGGAACCGCCCGGATGATGAAATAGCAGCCTTGATGGGATTGGTTCTTACAGCCTTGGAGGAAGAGATCTTCATGAAGAATAACGTGCGCTTTGAGGTCATCGGTGACATAAACCGTTTGCCAAACGATGTTCAGCAGAAGCTCATGGAGGTAAAGGAGCACACAGCCCAAAACAGTACCATGACCATGGTCGTCGCGTTAAGCTATTCTTCCCGATGGGAGATTACGCAGGCTGTGCGTAAAATCGTGACAGAAGTGCACGATATGGAGGAACTGCCCCAGAATATCATCAAGAATTGGAAGACGGGCGGTATCCGTGCGGAAGATATTACAGAGGAGTTTATCAGTCAGCACCTGCAGACCAATTTCATGCCCGACCCCGACTTGCTGATTCGTACGGGTGGCGAACTGCGCATCTCCAACTACCTGTTGTGGCAGATAGCATATAGTGAACTCTACTTCTGTGATACCTATTGGCCCGACTTTGATGAAGAGTGTCTGCATCAGGCCATCATCAGTTTCCAGAAACGTCAGCGCCGATTTGGTAAGACAGAAGCCCAGATAGAACGTGAGATCATGTCTCAGAATGATTAATACATACAATGATTAGAAAGAATATATATAATAAGGTGTGGAAAAGATGGGTGATAGGTTTGTCATTCATCATCTCCCCATTATCCTTAAACTCTCTCTTTGCTCAGGAGAAGATCATCAATCCCGATATCACCTACGCTGGTATGCCTAGGGAATGTACCATTGCAGGCATTGCAGTATCTGGTGTTGAAGGGTATGAGGATTATGTCCTTACAGGTGTTTCAGGCTTGTCGGTCGGACAGGCGATATCCGTACCGGGTAATGAGATTACCGAAGCTGTGAAGCGCTATTGGCGTAATGGATTGTTCTCACAGGTGATTATCTCTGCTGACTCCCTGATTGGCGACAAGATTTACTTGCACATCCATCTGTCAGTACGTCCACGAGTAACAGACATCAACTATATTGGCCTGAAGAAAAGCGAACGCGAGGACATGGAGCAGAAACTCGGCTTGCTGAAAGGCAGTCAGATTACACCGAACATGATCGACCGTGCCAAGATCCTTGCCAAGAAATACTTCGACGACAAGGGTTATAAGAACGCTGAGATCAATATCATGCAGCGCGACGACGTGGCCAACAAGAACCAGGTGTACCTTGATATTTCCGTGGATAAGAAGCAGAAGATGAAGGTGCACGAGATCATCATCGAGGGTAACGAACAGATAACCGACAAGAAGATCAAAGGTGGACTGTTCAAGAAAGGTGCCTTGACATCTACCCACGAGGCAGGCAAGCTATCAACGTTCCTGAAGAAGAAGAAATACACGCCTGAACGGTGGAAGGAGGATAAGCAGAAGCTGATTGCTAAATACAACGAGAACGGTTACCGCGATGCTACCATCCTTGAGGACAGTGTTTGGAACTACGACGACAAGCACGTGAATGTGTATGTGAAGGTAGATGAGGGACAGAAATACTATATCCGCGACATCAAGTGGGTGGGTAACACCGTTTATACCACCGACCGTTTGAACGACGTGCTGACTATGAAGGGGGGCGACGTATATAACCAGACATTGTTGGAAAAGCGTCTACGTTCCGATGATGACGCTGTGGGTAACCTGTATTGGAACAATGGTTATGTATTCTCCAACATTGATCCTACCGAGGTGAATATCGTGGGCGACTCCATCGATCTCGAGATGCGCGTACAGGAAGGTCCATTGGCACGACTCAGTCATGTGCGTATCAATGGTAACGACCGCCTCTACGAGAACGTGATCCGTCGCGAGTTGCGTACAAAACCTGGTGATCTCTTCTCGAAGGAAGCACTGATGCGTACCGCCCGAGAGCTTGCCTCTATCGGTCATTTCGACCCCGAGCAGGTTAGTCCTGATGTACAGCCTAATGGTGAGGATGGAACCGTGGACATCAACTGGAATCTGGTGCAGAAATCAAACGACCAGGTTGAGCTCTCCTTGGGTTGGGGTCAGACGGGTGTCATTGCTCGTGTAGGACTGAAACTAAACAACTTCTCCATGGCCAACCTGTTCAACAAGAACAAGGAACACCGTGGTATCATGCCTATTGGTGATGGTGAGGTGCTTTCGATTGGTGCGCAGACCAATGCCCGCTACTATCAGTCGTACAACACCTCTTACTCCACAGGATGGTTTGGTGGTAAGCGACCCATTCAGTTCACCGTGGGTGCTTTCTACTCCAAGCAGAGTGATGTGTCGAGCAACTACTACAACACCGCTTATCAGTACAACATGTATAACTACATGTACGGCTATGGTAACTATGGTTATGGTGGCTACGGTAACTACGGCTACAACATGGAGAGCTTCATGGACCCCGACACCTACGTGAAACTTTTCGGTGCCAGTTTGGGATGGGGTAAGCGTTTGCGTTGGCCGGATGACTACTTCCATCTAAGTTTGGAACTAGCCTATACCCGTTATATGCTGAAGAACTGGCGTTACTTCCTGATTCAGAACGGTAACTGTAACAACCTGAACTTAGGTATCACTATATCACGTGCCTCTACAGACAACCCGCTGTTCCCACGTTCTGGTTCAGAGTTCATGGCTTCTGTAACGTTAACACCGCCATGGTCGGCATTTGACAAGAAAGACTATGAGCACCTGGCTACTGACTATCAGGCAGCCGACTACACCCAGCAGATGCAGGATAAGTACCGTTGGATTGAATATCATAAGTGGAAGTTCAAGAGCAAGACTTACACGGCGCTCACCAATGCTACCAAGTGTTTTGTGCTGGTAACACGTGTGGAATTCGGTATTCTCGGCTCTTACAATAAATACAAGAAATCTCCGTTCGAGACCTTCTATGTGGGTGGTGACGGTATGAGTGGTTATTCCACCAGCTATGCTGAGGAGACCATTGGACTCCGTGGTTATGAAAACGGCTCTCTCTCCTATACGGCAGCGCGCGAGGGTGGCAGCAGCGGTTCCAATGCTTATGCTTACGACCGTCTGGCTCTTGAGATTCGCTATCCGTTCCTATTGGGTAACACTACTATCTACGGCGTTGCCTTTGCTGAGGCTGGTAATGCGTGGTATAATCCGAAGAACTTCAACCCGTTCAACATGAAGCGTTCAGCTGGTGTAGGTGTGCGCCTCTATCTGCCGATGGTTGGTCTGATGGGTATTGACTGGGCATACGGTTTCGATAAGGTATACGAAAATGGTGCTTATCGCAGAGGTGGTAGCCAATTCCACTTTGTGCTAGGACAAGAGTTCTAATATTACAAGCACCAAATTGAGAATTGACAATTAAATCAAGAGAAAAGAACTGAAAAGTGTTAAATAATCAGGCGACGTATTAACTTTTTGTTTTCATGATCGTCTATATAAACGTTGAACTAATAGTTTTAATGCCTATGAAGAAGATAATGATGATCGCCCTCTTCGCTATAGTAGCGATGACGGCCAATGCGCAGAAGTTCGCGCTGATCGACATGGAATACATTCTTAAGAATGTTCCAGCTTACGAACGTGCTAACGAACAGCTCAACCAGGTGTCGAAGAAATGGCAGGCTGAGGTAGAAGCACTCAATACAGAGGCACAGACCATGTATAAGAACTACCAGAACGAGGTGGTGTTCCTCTCGCAAGAGCAGAAGAAAGCTAAGCAGGAGGAGATCATGATGAAAGAGAAGGATGCCAGCGACCTGAAGAAGAAATACTTCGGTCCTGAGGGCGAACTCTTCAAGAAACGTGAGGCCCTGATGACACCGATCCAGGACGAGATATACAATGCCGTAAAGGATATCAGCGAACTCCACGGCTACAGTATGGTGCTCGACCGCTCTACCGATTCCGGCATCATCTACGGCAGTCCGAAGATAGATATCAGTAACGAGGTTCTTAAGAAACTCGGATATGCAAGGTAAGACTAAAGATTAAAATTAAAGATTATATTTAACCAATAAGAAAAGATGAAAAAGATTATTGTTATGTTAATGCTGCTCGCTCCTGTAGCAGTATTCGCACAGAAGTTTGGACATGTTGATACACAGGCTATCATCCAGTCGCTGCCCGAGGTTAGCAAGGTGAACGGTGAGTTGGAAGCCCTTGGCAAGCAGTATCAGAACGAACTGCAGACCATGCAGGATGAGATCAACCGTAAGGATGAAGAGTACCAGAAGACCAAGAGTACGATGAATGCTACCAAGCAGCAGGAAACAGAGGCCGCTATTAATCAGTTGTTCCAGAAGTACCAGCAGGCTCTTCAGGACAACCAGCAGGCTTTCCAGAAGGCTCAGGCCGAGAAGATGCAGCCCATCCAGGAGAAGATCATGAAGGCCATTGAGAATGTGGCTAAGGCTGGTGGCTATGTCTATATCATGGAAAGAGGTGTGGGTCAGCCCATCTATATCAGCGAGACCCTCAGCAAGGACGTTACTTCTGACGTGAAGGCTGAGCTGAACAAAATGAAGTAATTCAACAACTCGTATATGAAGAAACTCTTTCTTTCCCTTCTTCTCGTTGCTGCACCCTTGTTAGCGAGTGCACAGGTAAAGTACGGCTATTTCAGCTATGGCGAGGTGTTTCGTGCCATGCCTGAGTATTCCATTGCCGAAAGGAACCTTACCCAGCTGCAAAGTCAGTTTGAGGACGAGATGAAGCGTGCAGAGGAAGAGTTCAACAAGAAATACGAAGAGTTCCTAGAGGGAATGCAGGAGTTTGCCGCGCCTATCCGTCAGAAAAGGCAGGCAGAACTGCAGGAGCTTATGGAGAAGAACCTCTCATTCAAGCAGGAGGCACAGCGGCTGCTCGAAGCGGCACGCCGCGATGCCTACCTGCCGATTAAAGAAAAACTCAAGACGGCGGTGAAGACACTGGGTGCGGAGCGTGGTTACGCTTTTATTCTGAACACCGACAACGATGCCTGTCCGTATCTCGATCCCGCCATCTGCGAGGATGTCACCCCCCTCCTGAAAGATCAGTTGAAATAACTATCAACTAGCTTGTCCCCCATTGGCATTTTTGACAGCGGTTACGGCGGCCTTACCATTCTACATCAGGTTCGTCAGTTATTGCCCCAGTACGACTATCTGTACTTGGGCGATAATGCTCGTGCACCCTATGGATCAAGATCGTTTGATGTGGTGTATGAGTTCACCCGTCAGGCAGTCATGAAGCTCTTCGAGCAGGGCTGTCATCTGGTCATCTTAGGTTGTAACACCGCTTCTGCCAAGGCGCTGCGTACCATTCAGCAGAAGGACTTGCCACTTGTAGGACCAGATCGTCGTGTGTTGGGCATCATCCGTCCTACGGCCGAGGTTATTGGCGACCTTACCCGTTCCCGTCATGTAGGCATTCTTGCTACAGAGGGAACCATCCGCAGTGAGAGCTATAATCTAGAGATTCAAAAGCTTTTCCCAGATATTCAGGTCTCAGGTGTAGCCTGTCCACTTTGGGCAGCCATCGTTGAAGCCAACGAGGCTGACAGTCCAGGAGCTGACTATTTCGTAAAGAAGCGTATTGATCAGCTGATGCGCCTCGATCCACAGATCGATGCCATCATCTTGGGTTGCACTCATTATCCGTTGCTCATGCCTAAGATCATCAAATACACCGATCCAGGCATCCGAATTATCCCACAAGGCGAGTATGTGGCTAATAGTCTGAAGGACTATCTCTCACGTCATCCCGATGTGGAAAGTCGCTGTTCCAAGAACGCCACATGTCGTTATCTCACCACTGAGAATCCCGATGCTTTCCGTAAACACGCCCAGCTCTTCCTACATGAGGAAATAGAAGAGGTGGAGAGTATCACATTAGAATAAATGAAAAGGAGATAAAATAAGGAGCCGACACCAATGATGGTTGTCGGCTCTCTTTGTGTTTCTATCGCCAATGTTTTAGCATCAAGAGATGTGAGTCGTAAAGTCTGCGACGTTCCATTTCCGACTGATTGTTGGGGTTGGGCATATGACTGACGAGGAAGTCGAGTAAGGAATCTTTGTCCTTATATGTAAATTGTCCATCTGCGTAGCACCATTTACAGTATTCTTCATTGAAACTACCGTCCACTTCGTGACTAATCATAGCATCGTCCGATAATGGCATTCCACAGCATTGGCAGTACAAGGTCTGAGGTGAACCGAGTAGCGTATTGATAGATACACCAAACTCTTTTGACAGAGTCTTCAACTGTTCAGTATCTGGCTGTGTCTCACCATTTTCCCATCGACTTACTGCCTGACGGGTTACATGAATTCGTTCTGCAAACTGCTCTTGCGTCAGATTGTTTTTCTCTCGAATGTTTCTGATGATCTCTTTTGTCTCCATATATATTGTTTATGATGATTTGACGGTGCAAAGATAGTGTAAATATCAGTACGTGTCAAGAAACAGGAAGTTGCTTAAACTTAATTCATGTTAAGTACTCACCCTTAACAATAAAAGAAAAGTTATTTTCTTGGTTTTTCGCTCACTTAATCGTACTTTTGCAACATGAAACACTGTTTCTCATCTCTCCTGCTTATCTTCCTCCTCATGGGGGGAACTGCTTGGGGGCAGACAACGAAGAAGGGCCATGTCAATCCGGAGGATCGTCCAGTTGATATGGATAACCCTACGTTTGTGCCATTGATCAAGGTGAGCAAGGTGATGCACGGGGGTGACAGCATCCAGTATATAGAGATGAATAATGTGTATGTGTATCCGCAACCCGTGTTTAAGAACGAGAAACAACGTCAGGCGTATAACCGTTTGGTGTATAACGTGAAGAAGGTGTTGCCCATTGCCAAGGAGGTGAACAAAATCATCATTGAGACTGGTGACTATCTGCAGACACTGCCCGACAAGAAAGCACGGGATGCACACATGAAACTGGTGGAGGAGGATATCAAGAAGACCTATACGCCACGCATGAAGAAGTTGACGTACTCGCAAGGCAAACTACTCATCAAATTGGTGTATCGCGAATGTAACAGTTCTGGATATGAACTGATTAATGCGTTCCTGGGTCCTGTACGTGCAGGTGTGTGGCAGACTTTCGCATGGCTATACGGTGCCAGTCTGACCAAGAAATATGAACCTGAGGGGATTGATAGGTTGACGGAACGTGTAGTGTTGCAAGTAGAGGCGGGCCAAATTTGATTCTAATTTGGCAATTGATAGATAATAGTTATTTAAGAAGCAGTTGACGGGCGAACTCCCAGATAACGATACCTGCTGTAACGGAAACATTCATGGAGTGTTTGGTGCCGAATTGAGGAATCTCCAAACAACCGTCACACAGATCCACCACTTCCTGATGAACACCTTTTACCTCGTTGCCAAAAACAACGGCAAACTTTAGAGGTGACTGGTCAGGTGAGAGTTCTTGAAGTTTGGTGCTACCTTCGCATTGTTCCACGGCATAGACAAAGGTGTTGTTGCGGTGTAACTCTTCCACGGCTTCCTTTGCAGTCTTGAAATAGCGCCAAGTTACACTGTCCTCACCACCCAAGGCAGTTTTGTGAATCTCTGGATGCGGAGGCTGGGCAGTGATACCACAAAGATACACGGCTTCTACTCGGAAGGCATCGCAGGTGCGGAACACACTACCTATATTATACATCGAACGCACATCATCGAGCACTACGATCAAGGGCATCTTCGGTGCTTCCTTGAACGCATCCACCGACAAGCGGTTCATCTCTATGGTCCTTAGCTTCCTCAATTCTAATCTTTATTCTTTAATGTATAATCTTTAATGCTTAATATTATACACTAACGCATATGCACGCATCTGCTTCACCATGGCCAGCAGTCCGTTGGAGCGGGTGGGTGAGAGATGTTCGCGGAGACCGATACGCTCAATGAAGTAGAGGTCTGCATCCAGGATCTCCTGCGGGGTATGACCGCTGAGTACGCGGATCAGCAACGACACGATACCCTTCACGATAAGGGCATCACTCTCAGCGGTGAACCACAGCTTGTCGTCATGATAGTCAGCCTGTAGCCACACACGACTCTGGCAACCGTCGATGAGGTTGCTTTCAGTCTTGTATTTCTCATCCAGAGGCTCCTGTTCATTACCTAAGTCGATGAGCAGCTGGTAGCGGTCCATCCAATCATCGAGTTCTGAGAACTCCTCAATTATCTCGTCTTGTATCTCTTGAATACTCATTCTCAACTATATCAACTATAATTAATTTTCAACTAACTTAAAGAGTTTATCCGAAGGGCGCACCTTGTCGGGAACGGCAACGGATACTCGGGTGCCCTGTTGTGCAACCTGTACCGGACCGTGATCATCGTGTATCTCATCAGCGGTGATATACATCACACCTGTTGTAGGACCCGTGATCAGCAACTTGTCGCCAACCTGGAAGGTGGTGGCCTCCACAGAGAACTCTGCCACGCCTAACTTGGAGAAGTACTTCTGTCCTCTGCCCACATAGACCTTGCGTTCGGTGGCGCAGGAGCCATATTCCTTGTTCCACTCGCCCATCTGCTGTCCTTGATAGTAACCATCCCAGAAGCCACGGTTGAAGACACGCGCCAAACGCTCATCCCATTGGTCCTTCTTCTCCTTGGTAAAGGTACCGTCGAGTACACTTTGTATCGCCTCCTTGTAGCATTTCACCACGGTATAGACATATTCAGGACCGCGTGCCCTGCCCTCAATCTTGAACACCCGCACGCCTGCCTTCATCATACGGTCGATGAAACGGACAGTCTTGAGGTCCTTCGGACTCATCAGGTACTGACGGTCAACCTCTATCTGATGTCCTGTTTCAGTATCTGTAAGGGTATAGGAACGACGGCAGATTTGCACACACTCACCACGGTTGGCAGAGCGGTTGGCGGCATCCAGACTCATATAGCACTTGCCTGAGATGGCCATGCAGAGAGCACCATGACAGAACATCTCGATGCGGATGGGGTTGCCCGAAGGACCGCATATCTGTTGCTCTACAGCCTGACGGTGGATCTCAGTAACCTGATCCATATTCAACTCGCGAGCCAGTACCACTACATCGGCAAACTGGGCATAGAAACGCAGGGCCTCGATATTCGAGATGTTGAGCTGTGTACTCAAATGCACCTCTTGTTGTACCTGCCGACAATAGGTCATCACGGCCACATCAGAGGCGATAACAGCAGAGATGCCTGCCTTCTTAGCCGCATCCACAATCTCGTGCATCAATGGGATATCCTCATCGTAGATGATGGTGTTAACCGTGAGGTACGACTTAATGCCGTGCTGGTTGCAGATCTCGGCTATCTCTTGCAAATCCGTGATCGTGAACGTGCTTGCGGAATGCGCACGCATGTTCAGTTTCTCGATGCCGAAATAAATCGAGTCAGCACCCGACTGGATAGCTGCCGCAAGACTCTCTCTGGAGCCTACGGGAGCCATTATCTCAAAATCACTCAGTTTCTGTTCCATCAAATGTTACGGTACGATACAGGTAACGGGGTTTTTGTTGCCTTTCATGTTCGTGAGGAACGCCTTGGCAGCGCCGAAACGCAGGAACATATCAAGACGGATGGGGATATGGTTACTGTCGTCGGTGACGTAGAAACGTACAATCTCCTTATACTTTCCTTTCTCCAGTTCCATATACGAGAGTTCCAGACAGCGGTATTTCTTACCGTTGTCGGCCTTGATGGTTGACTTACCACGATAGCGCAACTGTGCGGGATCGATACTGTTACCGTCTGCAATAGGAATTTTCACCACATGACCCTTGGCCCATCCTTCGGGATTGAAACTGCGGGCACGAAGGAAAATGTTCAGCATGTCGTACACACAATCTTCCCTGCTGTTCGTAACGGTCTTGCTGGTACCGTCCTTGAACTGTCGACGCTGGGTGAGATGGGTGTTACCCCCTTTGTAGCTATACCATACCTCATCCACTGTATAGCGGTCACCCTCACGAGCTCCCTTGCGGAAATAGAGGGGAGCCATGTCAAGACTACTGTAGCAGAGCAGTGTATCACGCAACACGAACATCTCATCCACCTTGTTGTTGCCACGGGTAGTAAGACTGGCACGATAAGCGGGCTTGCCCTTGTAGTTGCTCTGTACGGTGTACATCGAGGCGGTGCCAGCTTTTACCCATACGAACTTCCAGTTATAATAAAGGTTGTACGACAGGAACTCGCCTGCTTTGAAGGCGGTGTTCTTGAAAGTACATTGTGCGGATGCTGCCGAGAACATGCACATGCTCAGGAGCAACAGGGTTATTTTTCTTTTCATATGCTTCAATGTTTTGATCTTCATGATGTTTTATGTATATGATGACCAGAGTTTCATTTCGTTTAATAGGGTATATTCTCCTTTATGTATTCAATACCCATCTGCTTGGCCCTCTCAAGGTTCCTGCTCTTGATGGTTTTGGCCTTGTCGGCCTTCTGCTTCACCAGTTCACTAGGCTTCAGGGATGTAGCACTGCCACGCAACGGATTCCATGTTTCGGTATAGTCCCATTTCTCCTTGCACTCTATCTTCGAAGGATAGTAATAAATGGTCTCCGCCTGTCGTCCCTCATCGAAGTTACCTGTATCCCACTTCCCATTGTTGTTCTCATCCACGAAGATACGGAGGTAGTAGGTGTTGGGACTCACATAGAAGAATTCCGCATTGCCGTTCTGTGTCTTCACCTCTTTTACCACCGCGTCGCTGTTACCTAACAACTGAGCCACCACGTTCTTCCCACGCATTCCTTCGAGGGTCATGAAGATGGTGCCGTAGGCATCGTTCGACTTCACCTTGAAGCCTTTCTTGGCCGAATCACTTACGCTTCCGTAGATATCAACGAAAGCCGCGGAATCAATCTCCAAGCTGTATTCGATATCGGGCTTCCACTCACCGATCACCTCATAGCTACGCGGTGTTTTCAACTTCTCGCGGAAGATGAAAGGTGACCGATACCATAGCGTGTCGTGTTTCGAGTAGAGGTGTATCTTGGACGTATCAGCCTGTTCGAGCGGTGTATCGAAGGAGATCACCGGATTCTTGTCAGGATCGATATCCTGGGAGAAACTCATGTTGATGTTCAGATGGGGTGCGGGCATCTCGGTCTCAAATGGATCACCGCGTTTCTCGGCCTTCTCCTGTTTCTTCTTCCAGGTGTTATACTCCTTCTCTTTCTGTTTCAACCGCTTCTCATATGGCTCTTTAGAGATAAGAGTCAACGTATCGGTCTGCGTATAAAGGATTCCCGCAGTATCCGTAGCATGATACTGTACCTCCATCTGCAACGTATCTTGGTTCACCAATAAGGTGTCGCGTAGCCAGTAGGTGATAGTGTCACGCTTTTCCGTTGCCTCCACCAGGAAGGCCCCATCCTCATTGAAGTTCAGTCCGCGGATAATAGGTAGATCATCATCCCCATAGCTGAACATGAAAGTGAACCTGTTAGCCTCCTTCCGTTCGTTCTTCAACATAAAGCGGTCGGTCTGTACCTCCGTGAAGGCTCGTAGCACGATGTCGTCAGGAAGGAAATGCGTATAGGGCACTTGCAAGATGTTCTCGATATGCAGGGAATCGCGCCAGATGGTGTCCTGCCGGATATCAGGCTTGCAACTGGGCACGATGATGTCGCGATTGAACGCAATCTTCTCGCTCTTCTGGTTATAGAAGTAGTTACCATCAGCATCCATCAGGGCATACACGCGATAGTTACCGGGCTTGATACCCTTGATGACGAAGTGTCCACGACTATCCGTACGACTCACGCGTTGGAAGGGTTCCTTGCGGAACACCGAGTCCTCGAGGTTATCATAAAGACCCACCATGATACCCTTGATGGGTTCCAGGTTCTCTGCCTCGTACACATAGCCCGACACCTCCATCGTATCAATCTCGCCACCAGTAGAGAACGAGTAGGTAAAGTTGCCTAATGGGTTTCCCTCGTTATTGTCGCTGATGGCATCACTGAAGTCGATGGTGTAAGTGGTGTTCGGTTTCAGCGAGTCCTTCAAGTTGATGATGATGCGCTTACCCGCATCCCTGATGTCGGGCGTCTCCATCTGTGGCGGTGATACCACCACCTTCTGCGAAGCATCAGAGAGCTTGATGAACTCGTTGAAATAGATATACATCTTATGGTCCGTCACCTCTGTGGCCTTGTCAGCAGGACTGGCCCCGATAATGCGTGGCGGGGTCTCGTCGTACCAACCACCGTCGGGCTGTCCCATCTTAGCACAAGACGAGAGGAGACAGACAAAGACTGTCAGAAGTGTATAGTATAGTTGATTCCTTCGGATCATATTCCAATTATTCGAATAGCGTTATTCCTTCAGCATCTGCTCGATATACTCCCTGCTGTTGCTCAGTCGGGGTATCTTATGCTGACCGCCCAGTTTCCCGTTCCGCTTCAGCCAGTCGTTGAACAAGCCCTTGCGGGCTTTCACGATCTCTAGAGGTTGAAGGGTGATATCCTTGTAGCGCTTTGCTTCGTAGTCGCTGTTGATCTCCTGCAGTTTCTTGTCGAGGATGGAAGCAAAGAGAACCAAGTCGGCTGGCTCTTTGGAGAACTCGATGAGCCACTGATGACGACACTGGGCATGGTCGTCCATGAACACAGGCGCAGCGGTATATTCGAGTACCTCGGCCCCTGTTTCCTCACATGCAAACTTCAAGCCCTGCTCGGCATTATCCACAATCAGTTCCTCGCCGAAGGCATTGATGAAATGCTTGGTTCTTCCAGAGATGATGAACTTATACGGATTCTTCTGCGTGAACTTCACCGTGTCGCCAATCATATAGCGCCACAGTCCGCAAGACGTAGAGATCACCATGGCGTAGTTCTTTCCTATCTCCACACCCTCCAAGGGTACCACGGTAGGATTCTCCTTGTCAATCATGTCCATGGGGATGAACTCGTAGAACACGCCATAGTCGAGCATCAGCATCATGGCAGGATCATTGGGGTCGTTCTGCAAACCGAAGAAACCCTCGCTGGCGTTATATACCTCCATGTAATGCATCTGTTCAGAGGGGATGAGTTGCTCGTACTGATGACGGTAGGGCGTAAAGGCCACGCCACCATGGAAGAACACCTCTAGGTTGGGCCATACCTCCAAGAGGTTCTGCTTTCCCGAGATCTCCATCACCCTTGTCAGCACCGACAACATCCATGAGGGCACGCCACTGAGATTCGTCACGTTCTGATGCAGTGTCTCCTGGGCAATACGCTCACGCTTAATCTCGAAGTCGCTCAGCAGAGCAGTCTGCTTCTTCGGTACACGTACCAGGTTGGCTATGGGGTTGATATTCTCGATGAGGATGGCACTGAGGTCACCCACGAGTGAGTTGCGTAAGGAGTAGTTGGGAGAATGACTGCCGCCGAGAATCAGGGAACGACCGTCGAAGAGTCGACTTTTGGGGTTGTTCTTCAGGTAGAGCGCCACAGAGTCGAAGCCTCCGCGGTAATGGATATTCTTCAATCCTGCCTCGCTCACGGGGATGAACTTGCTCTTGTCGTTGGTGGTACCAGATGACTTCGCATACCATTTCACACTTCCTGGCCAAAGCACATCACGTTCCCCATGGCGCATCCTATCGATACTGCTCTTCAGATCCTCGTAGTTGCTTACCGGTACATGCTGTGCCCAATCGTCATAGCTCTTGAAAGTAGAAAAGAGATGTTTACGCCCGAATTCCGTATCGCGCGCCTCTTTCACGAGATAGTGCCACACGGTATCCTGTAGCACTAATGGTTCCTGATCATATCGTTCCAATTCCTTGGCTCGGGACTGAAAGACATGCTTCACAATTCCTGTCAGACTCATTTCCCTAAAATCGCAAATTCTTTGCAAAGTTACGAATAAGTGAGCACAATACAAAATAAATGTATTTATTTTTATTGTCGAACGTGAGTAAGTTCGGCGAAGCCAAAGTTACGAATAAGTGAGTGAAAAACCAAAGAAAAACTTGTTTTTCTTATTACCCTGCTGCCTCCATCAACTCTTTGAACAGCGGGTTAGCCGACAAGATCTGTGGATTTCCTGTAACGATCAGTTGCTTGCGTGCACAAGTAAGAGCCATGTTCAGTATTTTGCTATGGCGACAGTTGGAAAGGTATTATCCAACCACAATCCATCTTAATACCCATTTTTCTGTCTTACCATCTCTTTATAGTATAAAAACACTAAATACAAATGAACCACAAAAAAGAAAATAGTTTGTTTAACCAAAGGTTATTCGAAAGAAATTTGTATCTTTGTAGCCAATAAAAGACCTTTTCTATAGAAAGAAAAATGAGCAGCAATAACAATACGATAAAACGCTCTTCTATATAATGAAACTTCTTAGCAAGAGAGAGTTTCAAGAATGAAAGAACTATTGAGAAATAATAAAATGTATTCGTATGGCAACTTGGGCAAAGATAGAAAGACCTTTAGACGATGGTACCATCGTGTCGATGCAAGCCCCTCTAATAGTTTCTGCGAGCAGAAGCACCGATATTCCGGCATTTTATGCTGAATGGTTCTTTCATCGCTTGCAGAAAGGATACTCAGCGTGGACCAATCCATTCAATGGTGTGAAGTCATATGTTTCATACGAAAACACACGTTTCATTGTTTTTTGGTCTAAGAATCCTCGTCCTTTGTTGCCATATTTGCATATCCTCAAAGAACGAAACATAAAGTGCTATGTTCAATATACCTTAAATGACTATGAAAAAGAGAGGATGGAAAAGGTTCCACCCCTTTCATATCGCATTGAAACTTTTAAACTGCTTGTAGAGCAACTTGGCATGGGTGCTGTCATCTGGAGATTTGACCCAATGATATTGACTGATGACATTTCTGTTGATGACTTGCTAAGCAAGGTTGAAGCGATTGGAGACCAGTTGCGCGACTATACAGAGAAACTTGTTTATAGTTATGCAGATATAGATATATACGCAAAGGTCAAGAAAAATCTTAAAGAGAATGATATATCTTATCAAAAATGGACAGAACCAAAGATGCTTGATTTTGCTGAACGATTGTCCATTCTTAACAAGAAATGGGGCTATACACTTGCCACTTGCGGTGAAGAGATAGATTTGAAACAATTTGGAATTGAAAAGAATCACTGTATAGACTACGATTTGCTTGTTAGGCTTGCACATGAGGATATAATTCTGATGGATTTTATTGGTGCCAATATCAAGAAACGGAAGTATAATCTATTTGGTGAGCCAGAAGCCATACCAGCAAGTGCCATCGAACTATCTGGCGATCGATACGTAATTAAAGATAGCGGTCAACGAGATTTTTGTGGATGTATGAAGAGTAAAGATATAGGTGAGTATAATACTTGCCCGCATCTATGCGAATACTGCTATGCCAATGCAACCAAACAGTTGGCTTTGCAGAACTGGAAGAGCCATGAAGCGAATAAATTTTCTGAAACTATAACAGGTAAATAATATGGCGTTACACGTTTATAAAATATCAGAATATAACCATATAGCAGAGACAAAGCAGTTTGAATCTATATGTCAATTGCTTCAACAAAAGTTGGGGGATTCTTCTGAAGAATGTATTCTTGTTGGTAATTACAACATTGAAGGTGTAGAGTTAGACGCCCTTCTTATTGCTGCAGGTGGATTTCGTATATTAGAATTCAAGAATTGGGGTGGAAAGATTATTGCCCGAGAAAATGGTTCTTGGACATCAAACAATTTGATAATAGAAGGTGGGGCGGGCAAGAAAACCCCATATGAACAAGTGAGGCTGAACAGAAGCCGAGCCGCAAAGGGGCTAGCAAATCTGTTGGGCATTAAACCCTTAGTCAGTGCGGCTATCATTTTCTGGCAAGATGCTGAAATTGATGACTCACAATTGTCTGGAACCGTTAAGACGTGGTTAAAAGTATGTGACAACCAGCATTTATCATGCATCTTGAATGGAATGGATGGTCATTCCGTTTCAGAAGACTTTCTTCGGTCTGTTCCCAATAAACTGAAGCTAGAAGAATTTTCTACTGACTCAAAGGCGCGGCAGACAGTTACAATCAACGAATCATACGAACCTGAGGCCTCTACAAACTTCTTCGACGAGCTTGAAATAGCATTACAGTATAGACCTAACTATCGAAAGGTGTATAACGCCATGAATCAAACGTTCAAGAAATGTTTGAATCAGAAGACAAGCTTGACAAGAATAAACTTTGGAGGAGATTTCGCAAAGACGGATTATCTTTTGAAGGAATATGGCGCTCCCAAGCATCTGGTTAAAACGACAAATGACACTCGCGCGCGTTTGAGGAAACGACATGATTTTTCAGATTCAGACTTGGAGAAATACCATCTTCTTGACTTGAAAAATCTTTGTCGGTTTATCGCTTTCATTTACAAATCCGAAATTCCTCAGCAGCTCATTGACCTATTCCCAACAGAGACAGTAACCTCATTCACTCCCGCGCTCGTCGGCGAGTGCATGCGTGTTATAGTGGAGACTTGGGACGATGATTTTGTTTATGTCCAGACAGAAGAATCGACTGATGGAGAACTGCAAAAAGTGTGCTATTCTCAAGGAAACCAGATTTACAGCTACGATTGGACTTATCTTAAAGATATGTTCTACAGGGGTGTGCAACTGAATCTCATACGTCCGAGGGAAGAAGCAGGCATAATACATCCTGAACTGATAATCTTTGAGCCTGATTACTTAGTGAACATTTCTACCATAGCACATTGTTTTACCAACTATGCAGATTCTCCTTTCGTGGACTTAATAAAAAAGTTGGAACCGCAAAAAACAACAGAAGCAATAGTATTAGGAAACTTAGCTGGGCAATTATTGGATGAGTCCATTCATCAATTACCCAATACTCGCCCATATTCTGAGAGTGTTAAGGAATTCTTCAAGAACAATGCCATCGGTCTATTGACTGCAGATGTTAGTGCTCAGTTTCATCAAGATGCACAAATACAGAAACAAAACATTGCTCAAGCGATTCATATCACACTGCCTAAAGAAGTCCATGGTTTTGATTCAAAAAATGGTATTGTTGAGCCTTCCTTCTTTTCAGAAATGCTTGGACTGCAAGGACGTATGGACTACTTGCAGATGGATTTTAAAATCCTAATGGAGCAAAAATCTGGAAAAGGTGCATTTCCATACGATAATTTTGTGAGGCCAAAACAAACAGACGAGCATTATGTACAGATGCTTCTTTATGTAGCACTGATACGATACAACTATAGGGAAATCTACGAACATATTAAAGGTGATTTTCATGCTTATTTGTTGTATTCCAAATATAGTGAGAGTTTATTAGACCCTGGCTATGCAGCATTAGATTTATTGTTCAAAGCCATCAAGATCAGGAACGAATTGGCGTGGACTGAAATGCTCTTTACTCAACCTAATGGATACAGACTTCTTGACGAGTTGACCCCAGAGGATTTGAATATGAAGAATCTTACAGGGAACTTTTGGGATAATTGGGTACGTCCACGTATATCTGGTGTACTCGACCCTATTCATCAGGCATCAGATTTGGAGAAAGCCTATTATTACCGTTTCCTGACATTTATCGCCAATGAGCATGTCATGTCAAAACTGGGTAATAAGACCAAAGATAGTTCTGGTTTTGCAGCAACATGGCATGACTCTTTGGAAGAAAAACGCCAGGCTGGAAACATCTATGATGGTTTGACCTTCCTGTCACCCACCAAAGAAACAACGGGGCGAATCAAAAATGTAGAACTGAAATTCTCTGAAAACGAGGATAACGACATGTCCAATTTCCGCGTTGGCGACATCGTTATTCTATATCCATATACTGAGGGGAAGGAACCTGATGCCTGTAAGACTATGGTACATCGTTGTGCCATTGAGAGCATAGGAACTGACACAATTCGACTCGCATTGAGGGCCACACAAGCAGATAACCGTGTGTTCGTTGCTCAAATGGATAATCTGTGGGCCATTGAGCACGATTTCATGGAGTCTTCATATAGTTCGCTATACAAAGGTATGCAAGCCTTCCTTACGGCACCTAAAAGCAGACGCGATCTATTGCTACTGCAAAGAGAGCTGCAAACAGATAAGTCTATTGAATTAAAAAGAGATGATTATGGTGAATTCAAAGATCTTATGTTGAAGGTTAAGAGGGCTAAGGATATGTTTCTTATTATTGGTCCTCCAGGAACTGGAAAGACTTCGTTTGGCTTACTTAACACCGTAAAGGAAGAATTGGAGGAGCCTGATGCAAGTATTCTGCTTCTTTCTTACACCAACAGAGCTGTTGATGAAATCTGTAGTAAGTTGACCGAAAACGGAATCGACTATATCAGAATCGGAGGCGCATTTAGTTGTGCAGAGGAATATAAAGACAAACTGCTGAGTGCAAGGGTTGAACAAAGTGAGAACATAGTATCCCTCAATAATATTTTGCTGCAGACAAAGGTGTTCGTTGGAACCACTACAGCACTGAATAGCAACATTGCCATGTTTCAACTAAAACAGTTCACGCTTGCCATTATCGACGAAGCGTCTCAAATATTAGAACCACATCTTATAGGACTGCTGAGTGCACATAAGGATGGAATACCGGCAATCAAAAAGTTCGTATTGATTGGTGACCATAAACAGCTTCCTGCTGTCGTACAACAGACAGGAGATGTTTCAAAAGTACAAGACGTCCTTTTAAATAATATACACTTGACCGATTGCCGATTGTCTCTTTTTGAGAGGCTCTTAAGGAAGTATGCCAGGAATGAAGACGTTACCTATATGCTCAAGAAACAAGGACGCATGCATCCTGAAATTTCGCTCTTCCCCAATTACACGTTCTATAGCAACATACTTGAGGTGGTCCCCCGACCTCATCAGGAAGTCAATTTGCCAGTCAAGGGAGACGGAAAGAATGGTATTATCGACTTGTTAAAAACACGCCGAATCGCTTTTATTGCTTCTGAGCGACCCATGAACTCCCCCTCCGATAAAGTGAACCAAACGGAGGCAGAGATGATAGCGGCTACAGTAGTGAAGATTTACGAGATAGAAAACGCAAATGGCTTCGATGCCAATAGAACAGTTGGGGTGATAGTTCCTTATAGGAATCAGATTGCCACTGTCCGCAATGAAATTGACAAATACGGAATAAAACTACTTCACGATATTACAATAGACACTGTGGAACGTTATCAAGGTTCCCAGCGAAAGTATATTGTTTACGGATTCACCGTTCAGAAGTATTATCAACTGAACTTCCTTACAAGTAACGTGTTTGAGGATGAGATTGATGGCAATATTGTTGACCGCAAGCTAAATGTGGCAATGACACGAGCAGAGGAACATTTGGTGATGTTTGGGAACGCCGAATTGCTTTCAAACAACTTTACTTTTTTCAAACTGATGGAGTTCGTGCGAAGCAAGCATGGATTCTTCCGTGTTAATAAAAATGATTTCGTAGCTGGAAATTTTGAGGTTCCCCAATATGAGACAGAAGAGTTGGATATCAGCCAAGCCACGTTTACGTTATCAGACAAATTCAAAGATGTATTTGGCCACTGCGTCCTCCAGCCAATCAAAAATGCTTCTGGTAACGAATGGCCTTCAAAGGTATTTGGACATGATAAGGAAACCAATCTAGATATTATAGGTTATGGCAGAATCAACTTCTCCAACCAAATTCGGATGTTCAATGAACAAATGTCCCCCGAACAGCAGGTGCTGATCTATTGTTATTATATTATGAGACAGCATTATTGTAGTAGCCGTAATATATTCACAAGCTATAAAGACTGGTTGACAGCACAGATTGCATCGGTTAGTGGTAGGGTTCAAATGATTGATATCGGATGTGGCCCGGCAACTTGCGGAGTTGCTTTTGCAGAGATTTTGGGGAATGCGGCTCCTAATATGGTTTATACAGGAATAGATATCTCTATATGCATGAAACAAATGGGCAAAAAGCTTCTTGATGATGTCTTTGATGGACAACTACATTCTCAAATGAAGGAATCGTTCAACGAACTTGATTCTGTTTTCTGGGAAGGATGCTCAGAACTTCCATCTTTGGTTATCATCAATCTTTCTTATTTCTTCTCTAATGTGTCGGCTCAGTTTACAGAAATGTTGGCAACCCAAATAAGTCAGAAGATGAATAAATATCCTCTTAACAAGTATATTTTCTTCATTCAACACTCTGAATTAGACAAGAAACTGAATTCTTTCAATGTGTTCAAAAATGTTTTGAAGCCATTGATAAGAACTGTCAAAAGCAAGGATGATATATTCTCATATGTTCTAAATTATAAAGAACGGACATTGGATTTTTGTTACGATATTTGGGAAAACAGGTAAGTCTGAACATACTCCATCCCATCAGTCATTACTGTCCTCCTATCCGCTCAAAAAAGGTAATGATTTCCTCCCATGTTTTGAAGGTCTCACTGCCAAAGGCAATACGTGTACCCATGAAATCCTCTGATCTGTTGCTCGATGAGGCATCAATGAGATAATCCCCATAGAGCAGATCCTTCCGATAAGTGAACACCAGATGCTGATAAGCAGGAACATTCACTATTTCTTGTACCCAATGATAGATATCCTGCGTTGTTGTGAGATCATGATCAGGAGCCTCAGTAACGATGAATACTTGATACGACTCCAAGAGAAAACGGAAGGCTTTCATGGCTGATGAGCGTTGCATTCCACGCTGGTCGCGCAACGCATCCATGGTGATATAGACAATGGGACGCTCACGACCTTCCTGCTTGTCATCTATCCAACGAATCAGTGGCATCACACTATCATGGAAAACCTTATCGTTGGTGCGGTGCTCACCATGGAACGAGATGCCCTGACAATAATGTTGCATATACAGATCATAGGTATCAACAAGCTCATCCTTGTCACCAAAGAGTGCCCATACCCTGTTGCATTCCTTCTCTTTCTCCTTATCAGTCATCTCATCAAGACCCTTGAAACACTGCTCCTGCATCTCGTGGTATTCCTTGACAATACCCTTCGTCACGAGGAACTCCTGCACACCGTCTTTTCGGGGATTCTGGTAAACCTGCTTCCCCGTCAGTCCGTGGGCCCCCATCGTATCGGCAATCTCAAAAGCTGGATTGATCAGGATACGGTCGAAGCCATAGAGCATCTCCGTGTACATGCCTCCCATCGACGTGCCGATAATCAGATCAGGCTTCTCGCGTGCTACCATCGCCTTCAGCATGGCAATCCCTTCTTCGGGATGCAAGGGGATATCCTCTGCCACCACGGTAGCATTGGGCAACATCTCCTGGATGCGCTTTACCGTACCCGACTGTGCCGAAGAGCCGAAGCCGTGCACATACATTACCTTCTTCCCTTTCATGATATCAGGGAACTGTTTGATGTAACTGTTTGTTTCCATATTGCAGATGCAAAAATACAAAAAAACAATGACTAAACATGTGATGAATAGAAATTTTTCGTATCTTTGTAGCAGAATACTAACCATTATCAATTAAGGAGGATGAGTATGAGGCTTTGGATATGTATGATACTTGGATTCGTGGGGATTACACCCGCGATGAGTCAGACCATGCTGACTGCAAAGGAAGATCCGACAACAGTCTTGGAGATACGTGAAGAACAAAAAGACACTGCCAAACTTAATTATGTCAT
>JBGUJY010000019.1:0-5689 GCA_045114185.1 Prevotella sp.
TACGGAACATGAGTTGAATGAGGGAATCAGGGAGAAAGTGGCGCATTTCTGTAATGTGGATGTGGCTGCAGTCATCCAGAGTCAGGACCTCCCCAGCATCTACGAAGTACCTGTTAACATGCAGCATCAAGGTCTTGACGCCATCATCCTGAAAAAGATGGGCGTGGAAGTAGGTGAGACCCCAGAACTAGGTCCTTGGCGCAACTTCCTGGAACTGAGGAAACAGTCAACTGAGGTCATCAACATCGGTCTTGTTGGTAAGTACGACCTCCAAGATGCGTATAAGAGTATTCTTGAAAGTCTGGCTCATGCCGGCACCTATAATCATAGAAAGGTGAAGACGCACTTCATCAACAGTGAGCATATTACCCAAGAGAATGTAGCCGAACAACTCAGTGGCATGAACGGTATCGTGATCTGTCCGGGCTTCGGCACAAGAGGAATCGAAGGAAAGATTATCGCAGCCGAATATACCCGAACGCATGACATTCCCACCTTTGGTATCTGCTTAGGTATGCAGATGATGGTCATCGAGTTTGCCCGCAACGTGTTGGGTTACAAGGATGCCAATAGCTGTGAGATGGATGAGCACACACCGCACAACGTTATCGACCTCATGGAAGAGCAGAAGAGCGTCACGCAGATGGGCGGCACGATGCGACTCGGAGCCTATGAGTGCGAACTCGTGAAGAACAGTCGTACCTGGCAGGCATACGGTAAGGAGGCCTTGATCAAGGAGCGTCACCGTCACCGCTATGAGTTCAACAACCGCTATCTTAAAGAGTTTGAGAAGGCGGGTATGAAAGGGGTAGGTGTCAATCCTGCTGCTGATCTCGTGGAGATTGTGGAAATACCCGAAAAGAGATGGTATATTGGTACGCAGTTCCATCCTGAGTATTCATCTACCGTGCTCCATCCCCATCCGCTGTTCATGAGTTTCATCAAAGCATGTTTGTAGAAGTTAAGAGGTGAGGGATTGAAGATGGAAGAGTTAAAGCATGAATGTGGTGTGGCGATGATTCGCTTGTTGAAACCGCTGGAGTACTACGAACAAAAATATGGCACGCGGTCGTATGGACTGAACAAACTCTATCTGATGATGGAGAAGCAGCATAACCGCGGACAGGAGGGAGCTGGTATTGCCTGTGTCAACCTGGATGCTCCTGCCGGCACGGAATATATGTTCCGCGAAAAGGCAGAGGGGAAGGATGCCATCACGGAGATCTTCTCAAGAGGACTCCCCGAGGCCCAGCTGTTCATGGGACATCTTCGGTACTCCACGACAGGGAAGAGCGGATTGACGTTCGTCCATCCGTTCCTGCGCCGTAACAACTGGCGGGCAAAGAACCTCTGTCTGTGTGGCAACTTCAATATGACGAACATCGATGAGGTGTTCCGTTTCCTGACCTCACAAGGACAGTCGCCTCGTATCTACGGTGATTCGTATATCACATTGGAACTGATGGGGCACCGCTTGGATCGTGAAGTGGAACGACTGTACGAGGAGGCAAAGGGTAAAGGACTGGAAGGTACGGATATTACCAGTTACATCGATAATCATGTCTGTATGGCCAATGTGCTCAGAACAACGATGAGCCACTATGATGGCGGCTATGTGATGTGCGGATTGACGGGCTCGGGTGAGATGTTTGCCGTGCGCGACCCCTGGGGCATCCGTCCGTTGTTCTACTACATCGATGAAGAAATCGTGGCCATGGCCAGTGAGCGCCCGGTATTACAAACAACATTTAACCTGCATACCGAGGATGTTCAGGAATTACTGCCAGGGAAATCACTCATCGTCAGAAGGAATGGCGAGAGTCTGCTGGAACAGATTCTACCGGCTCAGAAGTTGAGTGCGTGTTCGTTTGAGCGCATCTATTTCAGTCGAGGATCGGATCGTGACATCTATCAGGAGCGTAAGCGTTTGGGAGAACAACTGATGCAGCCCATCATGAAAGCCATTGATGGTGACATTGAGAATACCGTGTTCTCTTATATCCCCAATACCGCCGAGGTGGCGTTCTATGGTATGACCGACGGTTTCCGCCACCAGGGTCATAACGTGCGTACAGAAAAGGTGGTGTGGAAGGATATCAAACTGCGCACGTTTATTGCAGATAACTCTGAACGCAACGACCTTGCCGCACATGTCTATGATATCAGTTACGGCAGTCTGCGACCTTTCAAGGATAACCTTGTCATCATTGATGACTCTATTGTGCGAGGTACCACTCTCCGTGAGAGCATCTTCAAGATTCTCGACCGTCTCCATCCGAAAAAGATCGTGATGGTGAGCAGTTCACCACAGATCCGTTATCCAGACTATTACGGAATCGACATGTCGCACCTTGAGGAGCTTTGTGCCTTCCGTGCTGCCATCGCCTTGATTCATGAAAGGGGAATGCATGAGATTATCTCGGAAACGTATAGGAAGTGCAAAGAGCAGATCCGTGCCTTGTCACCTGAGGAACAAGGGGAAGAATCTCCTGTTCGCGAAATCTATGCTCCCTTTACGGTGGAGGAGATCAACAAGAAGATTGTGGAGATGTTGCGGCCTAACGATATGCATGCGCCTGTGGAACTTGTCTTCCAAAGCATCGAAGGACTCCATGAAGCATGCCCCAATCATCCTGGTGATTGGTACTTCACAGGTCATTATCCCACACCTGGCGGCATCCGCAAGGTGAATCAGGCTTTCGTAAGCTACGTGGAAAGTCCGATGTTCAAGAAACAAATCACTTTATTTTAGCCACTTCTCAATGCGCTGCAGGGCTTCGTCGGTCTGCTCATGACTGCCGAAGGCGGTGAAGCGCACATAGCCTTCGCCTGCAGGACCGAAACCTACTCCCGGTGTGCAGACCACATGGGCACCATAGAGCATCTCCTCGAAGAATTTCCATGAAGGACTGTTCTCAGGTGTCTTTGCCCAGATATACGGGGCGTTCTCACCGCCGTAGCACTCAAAGCCTAATGAACGGAGCGTGGTGAGCATCTTCTTGGCATTCTGCATATAGTAATCGATGGTGGCCTTGATCTGTACCTTTCCTTCAGGGGTATAGATGGCTTCAGCGGCGCGTTGTGAGATATAGCTGGTACCGTTGAACTTCGTACACTGTCTGCGGTTCCATAATGGATTGAGCGGGATGCGCTCACCCGTCAGCGTGGCTGCAGTCACATCCTTCGGAACGATGGTGTAGCCACAGCGAACACCTGTGAAACCAGCGGTCTTGGAATACGAGTGGAACTCGATGGCGCACTTACGGGCACCACGGATCTCGTAGATACTATGCGGAATTCTTTCGTCCTGGATATAAGCCTGATAAGCTGCATCGTAGAAGATGAGCGTGTCGTTCTTCAAGGCGTAGTTCACCCACTTGCTCAGTTCTTCCTTGGTGATCACTGTTCCGGTCGGGTTGTTCGGATAGCAGAGGTAGATCACATCCACACGCTGATCAGGAATCTGCGGAACGAAGTTGTTCTCGGCGTTACAAGGCATGTAGATCACATTCGACCAACGACCGTTCTCTTGAACACCTGCCCGTCCGATCATCACATTGGAATCGATATAGACGGGATAGATAGGATCGGTAACGCCGATGGAGTTATCCCAACGCACCAGTTCCTGAATGTTTCCTGTATCACTCTTGGCACCGTCGTTGATGAACACCTCATCACGGTCGAGATGAATGCCACGCGAAAGGAAGTCGTTCTTCAGGATGGCGTCACGCAGGAAATCGTAACCCTGTTCAGGACCGTAGCCACGGAATCCTTGGCGGGTAGCCATCTCGTCGGCTGCCTTATGAATGGCTTCGATGACTGCGGGTGCCAGAGGCTGGGTAACATCTCCGATACCTAAACTAATCACATCAATCTTCGGATGTGTGGCCTTGAAGGCGTTCACCTTCTTGGCGATGTCAGCGAACAAGTAGTTGTTCGGTAATTTCAGGAAGTGGTCGTTTACTAATGCCATATTTTCAATTCATAATGCTTAATTAACTACGTTGACTTTTGTCACGACTCGGCCAATCATGCGAGCATGTTGGCTCTCGCTGCTCCAAAAGTTCATAATTCTGCTTCGCCATCAAAGACGAATGCGGCAGGACCGGTCATATAGACGTGATTATCACTCTCACGCCACTCGATATCGAGGGTCCCACCATCCATGATGATGCTACTCTTGCGCCCCGCTCTGCCAGTGGCACATGCAGCCACAGCCGTAGCACAGGCTCCCGTACCACAGGCCATGGTAATGCCACTGCCCCGTTCCCACACTCTTGTCCTAATACCACCGTCAGGTTCGATGCGTGCAAATTCGATATTGCAGCGCTGCGGAAAGGCGGGATGATGTTCCAGTATAGGACCTATCTCACCCACCTGGTCGATGTTGTCCGTGAAGATGACGTAATGAGGATTACCCATCGACACGAACACACCTTCGGGCAGATCCCCGTCAGTTCCTGTAGAAATGGGGATATACTGAGTGGGAACATCAAAGGCTGGACTAAGCATGTCAACGGTGACGCTATCCACCTTATTGTTTTTAACATGCAGTTCCAGTTTCTTTACGCCGGAGAGTGTGAGCAGACGGATGTTTGTTTGTGTTGTCAGGGCCCTTTCGTAGAGATATTTTCCGATGCACCTTGATGCATTGCCGCACATCATGGCTTCCGAGCCATCGGCATTGAAGATGCGCATGGAGAAGTCAGCCTCAGGAACAGGCGACTTTCCGATCAGCACCAGTCCGTCGCTGCCGATACCTTTATGGCGGTCGCTCCAAGCAATGGCCGTTTTCTTTGGGTCAGGAATATTATACAATAAGGTATTGACATAGATATAGTCATTTCCTGCCCCATGCATCTTGGTAAATTCTACTTTCCCTTTCATGCTGTAATGTTGCTGTAATGCGATTTTTTCATGGGCAAAGGTACGACGAATTGTAAGATTTTACAAGAAATAATAGGATAAATCATCTTCTTTTTGACAGAAAGTAACAATTTGTTAGTCGGACTCCCTGTTTTTCTAACAAACCGTAAGTAAAGAAAGAATTAATTAACACAAAAGATAAGAATTGTATAATAATCGAATCAAAATGAATAGTAAAATGCTTGTTTTGCTTTCAAAATGACTTAACTTTGCACTCGAGAAATGACAAGATGTCAAGTAAAGATTGTTTTATTAAAGGAAAAAGGTATGAAAAAGATTGAAGCAATTATCCGAAAGACCAAGTTCGAGGAGGTGAAGGCAGCCTTGCTATCATCCGACATCGACTGGTTCGAGTACCATGACGTCCACGGTATCGGACAGAGCCGTCAGGAGAGAATATATCGTGGCGTACAGTATAGTACAGATGTGATTGAGCGTGTGGCCATCACCATTGTGTGTCGTGATATCTTCCTTGATCCTACCGTACAGGTAATCTTGAAGGTAGCGCATACAGGAGAAGTAGGCGACGGTCGTATCTTCGTGAGCGACGTAATCGACACCTGGTCGATCCGCACAGGTGAGAACGGTGACACAGTGCTTAGAGATAAGAAGTAAGCCACCGCCAATCCTTCCCAAAGGGAGGGGAGAGAAAAAAACAAGTAATACACAAACACAAAATTTTCAGGATTATGAACGAAATTGGAATTTCACTCGATACTGTATGGATGCTATTGGCAGCCATGTTGGTTTTCTGGATGCAGCC
>JBGUJY010000020.1:0-3307 GCA_045114185.1 Prevotella sp.
GATAAGAACCCGTTGCTGATCTACGAGTGCCATATTGGTATGGGACAAGATGCTGAGAAGGTGGGAACCTATCGTGAGTTCCAGGAGAAGGTGCTACCACGTGTCATCAAGGATGGTTATAACTGTATCCAGATCATGGCCATTCAGGAGCATCCCTACTATGGCAGTTTTGGCTATCATGTCAGCTCTTTCTTCGCAGCAAGCAGTCGTTTCGGCACACCTGAAGAGTTGAAAGAACTGATTGATACAGCCCACAGAAACGGTATAGCCGTTATTATGGATATCGTTCATAGTCATGCAGTTAAGAACGAGGTGGAAGGCTTGGGTAACCTCGCTGGTGATCCCAATCAGTTCTTCTACGCTGGAGGCATGCATGAGCATCCCGCTTGGGACAGTCTGTGCTTCGATTACGGCAAGGATGAGGTGATCCATTTCCTCTTGTCGAACTGTAAGTACTGGCTGAAGGAGTTCCATTTCGACGGTTTCCGCTTCGATGGTGTTACCTCGATGCTTTATTATAGTCATGGTCTTGGTGAAGCCTTTACCAACTACGGTGATTACTTCAACGGCGGACAGGATGATAATGCCATCTGCTATCTTACCTTGGCCAACAAGCTGATCCATGAGGTGAACAAAAATGCCATCACCATTGCAGAAGAGGTGAGCGGTATGCCAGGACTGGCAGCGAAGTTCGAGGATGGTGGTTTCGGTTTCGATTACCGCATGGCCATGAACATCCCCGACTATTGGATCAAGACCATCAAGGAACTCAGCGATGAGAATTGGAAGCCCAGCTCCATCTTCTGGGAAGTGAAGAACCGTCGTCCTGACGAGAAGACCATCTCGTATTGCGAGAGTCATGACCAGGCCTTGGTAGGTGACAAGACCATCATCTTCCGCTTGATTGATGCGGATATGTACTGGCACTTTGCCAAGAAGGATGTAAACGGTGTGGCAGAGCGTGGTATTGCCCTGCATAAGATGATCCGTCTGGTAACAGCTTCTGCCATCAACGGTGGCTATCTGAACTTCATGGGTAATGAGTTCGGTCATCCGGAATGGATCGACTTCCCCCGCGAAGGGAACGGCTGGAGTTACAAGTATGCACGCAGACAGTGGAATCTGGTGGACAATCAGGATCTGTGCTACCATTGGTTAGGTGATTTCGACCGCGAGATGCTGAAGGTAATTAAGAGTCAGAAGAACTTCCAGAAGACACCCGTTCAGGAGATCTGGCACAACGATGGGGATCAGGTGCTGGCCTTCATGCGTGGTGACCTCGTGTTCGTCTTCAATTTCTCACCAACCCGTTCATTCACCGACTATGGTTTCCTGGTTCCTACAGGCAGTTATGATGTGGTGCTGAATACCGACTCGAAGGAGTTTGGGGGTAACGGTTTTGCGGATGATAGCATCACGCACTTCACCAACTTTGATCCGCTCTATGTGGAGGATCATAAGGAGTGGCTGAAACTGTATATCCCGGCCCGTTCTGCAGTGGTGCTGAAAAAGAATTAATGATTTAGTAAATACCCGGTTCGTTGAAAGATAACTCGGTTCATAGCGGCAGGTCATTGGTACATGTGGCCTGTGCCGCAATATTCCTGATTTTTACGTTCTGCTTCCTGTATTTCTATCAGGCAGACATCCTTGCCGTGCAACAGCATCTGCTTTCTGGCGGCAAGACTTATTATGTGCCATGGATTGGTGCATTGCTCATCACATTCGTTCTGTATCTCATCCATTTGGGAACGTATGCCATCACGGGATTGTACAAGCGGGCGCATGCCCTGACCTATTTCCCCTCGTTGCTGTTCCTAACTATTCTCACAGGTATGAAGGTAAGTGAACAGGGATGTACGATTGGTCATTGGTTATGGACTGCCCCGATTCTGCTCATTGCCTATGGCGTTATTGTCTACATGATGCGTCAGTATCAGCCTTATGAGCAGCCAATGAATGATATTGGTCCTTTCTCGAGGATGATGTGGGTGAACTTGCTTACCATGGTGGTGATGTTCCTTTTTGTAGGATTCTTCAGTAACCACAACCAGTTGTTCCATTACCGCATGAAGGCAGAGACCTGTCTGAAGAACGAAGAATTCGAGAAGGTTTTGGAGATTGGAAAGCGGTCTCGCACTACCGATCCGTCATTATTCCTCATGAGAGCATACGCCTTGGCCCGAACAGGTGGCTTGGGTGATCATCTGTTCGAGTATCCTACAGTGAGCGGTTCAAAAGCCTTGCTTCCTCGAGAAGGAACGAACAGCACAATCATGTATCCAGAGATAGAGATCCGTCGGTTTGCTTCCACCAAGGCAGCCGATGACTATCGTCTTTGTTCCTATCTGCTGGATAAGGATCTGCAGAGCTTTGCTAAATCCGTTTATCAGTGCTATGATATCAAGTCAACGAGTCTCCCTAAGCATTACCGTGAGGCCTTGACGCTCTATACCCATAAGAGTACCAATCCTGTGGTGACCTTCCATAGCAGTGTGGCAGATGCTGACTACGAAGATTTCCAGAAGCTGGCGAAATCGGTTAGTGATAAGCAACAACAGGAGAATGCCGTGAGAGATATCTACGGTAATACGTATTGGTTCTATTATTTCTATCGGTAAGAATCAGATTTCCCTTTTCAGGTACAGATGGTGGGTGATGCACGCAGGTAATTCCTCCTTGTAGTGCGTCACCATGATCATTGTCTTGTTTTTGCGTTGACAGAACGTCTCGATGATATCCTTTACCAGACGACGGTTGGTGTTGTCCAGTCCGTGCAACGGTTCATCAAGGATAAGCAGACGGGGATCCTTCACAAAGGCACGTGCTAAAAGGACAAGTCGTTGCTGACCGCTTGACAGTTTCAGGAATGTCTGTTCCTCCATTCCCTCCAAGCCGAAGATACGCATCCATTTCCGACAAATCTCATAATCCTCTTCTGTAGGCTTCACATACAATCCCACCGAGTCTTTCAGTCCGCTAGCCACAATCCGTATAGCAGGCAGATCCTTCTGGTAGGCACGATGCATCTCGGGCGACACATACCCGATATGTTTCTTGATGTCCCAGATGGTCTCACCAGTGCCTCTTGGTCGACCGAACAAGGTAATGTCGCAGGCATAACTCTGTGGGTTGTCGGCGCAGACCAATGAGAGCAGGGTTGACTTCCCCGCGCCGTTTTGTCCGCTGAGTGCCCACCGCTCGCCATTGAGAACGGTCCAGTCGAGATCCTTGAGGATAATCCGCGGTCCGTATTGGATGGTCACCTTGTTCATCCTGATGATTTGTTGAGGAGGTACATCCGTGT
>JBGUJY010000021.1:0-49886 GCA_045114185.1 Prevotella sp.
CCCAGAACGCCGTTACTTGTCTATCGAGTCCGCCAGATCACAATCTGACAATGTCATAATTGACGGTTCGTATAACCCGGATGCCATCTCCAATACATACTTGGAAACGGCAACCGCTTCTCGTACTACTTCTCTGTCTATGTAAGCATTTCAAAGAGCTATTCAAACGCCTCCGCCATATTTTTTAGTGCGAAAGCGGATGCAAAGGTACACATTTTCTGCGAACCTGCAAAACTTTTCCCAACTTTTTTTTTAAGAAGTTGTATTTTTTCCAAATATTGGACAAAAGACGCTAGTTTCCTATGGCTTTTTCTCGTCGATATATGCTTTTTTTATGCGAATATCTGTAAGTGGCCGGTTATTTTCATCGGTCTGAGCCGCCATAATTCTCTCCACCACATCGAGTCCTTCAACCACCTCTCCAAACACTGTATATTGTCCATCGAGATGAGGCGTTCCGCCATATTGGAAATATGCATCTCTCACTTCCTGGGGGAATGAAATCAAGTTTCCAGTATTTCTGGCGATTCTTTCCTCCACATCATCCATCATGTTACCGCTGTAGCGTTTTCCCCAAACGATATAGAACTGGCACATGGACGATTCCCTTTGTGGATTCTCTGCATCCCCTTCCCTTGCGGCAGCCACGCTACCTCTTTTGTGGAAGATTTGCGGGAAGCGAATCTCTGCTGGAATCTTATAGGTTTCGTAGCTACCCACGCCCAATAGTTTACCTGCCGGCGCATGTCGACTGATACTATCACCCGTCTGGATCATGAAATCTTCGATGACCCGATGAAACAGCACTCCGTCGTAAAAGCCCTCACGTACAAGCTTCACGATATTATCACGATGCAGCGGTGTCTCGTTATAGAGCATGATTGTCACATCACCGCTATCCGTTTCCAGCACGATTCTCTGGGTTTCCTCCTCCTGAGCCATCATCGGAATAGGCAACAAGAGGAGGAGAGTCCACAGTTTGAATATATTAATACACTTCACCTTGAGATATTTCATTCTTATCAATTTTCTTCTTGTCGAGAGAATACCATGCATAAGCGATGTAAGCCAGCACGAACGGTATGAGCAGACTCACGATAGCCATAGTACGCAAGGTGAACTCGCTGCTACATGAGTTGGCAATGGTAAGACTGCTTTGCAGATCTACGTTCGAAGGATAGTAAGCTGTGTTGTTCCATCCTGCGATGAGCAGAAGCACCAATACCACCAATACCACTCCGATACCCGTTGGCCATATACCTTTTATATATGTCTTGCTGACAATGGTACGAATGATTCCGTAAAGCACCAATACCACGCCCACCAGCAAGATGATGAGCAGATACCACATCTCGAGCAGGTTATGCAGATACTTCATCGGTTCCATCATGATCACCCCCGTTGCCGGATCATAGGCATAGCCGTCTTTTAACAGCGTACGGATCAGGAAAGCGAGGAAGAAAATCAGGAACGTGATGGTATTTCCCACGAGTTGCACCGATGCCCTACTCTCGATTACCTCATCGCGTACATTATTAATATAATATAAGAGACCGAGTACACGAGCCAGGAAGAACACCGCGAATCCCAGGATCAGGTTCCATGGATCGAGCAGCGCATCCAATCCGTTGCTCGCATTGGCCCACTTACTGATTACCGGCTGCATCCCATCCATCAGGTTAGCCTTCTCGATGAGGAAGTTCGACCCGTTGAAGAACGTTGCCACGGCACCACCAATCAACAGCGGTCCGATAATACCATTCAGCACGAGGCACCATTGGAACGTCTTGGGTCCTAAGAAGTTACCTAGCTTATTCTGAAACTCATAGCTCACCGCCTGAAGCACGAACGAGAACAAGATAATCATCCACAGCCAATAGGCACCGCCGAAGCTGGTACTGTAGAACAAGGGGAACGAAGCGAAGAACGCACCACCGAATGTCACCAGCGTGGTGAATGTCAGTTCCCATTTCCTTCCCGTGCTGTTGACCAGCATTCTCCGTTCCTCCACGGTATGTCCCAGACTGAACAGCAAGGAATTGCCTCCCTGTACAAACATCAGGAAGACCAGCAGGGCACCCAGTAACGACACCAGGAACCACCAGTATTGTTGCAAGAATTCGTAAGTCATATTCGTAATATTTTGTTATTCATAAGACAAGAAATATCAGGATGCGGACGTTTCGTGTTCCGGTCCTTTCTTGATCTGCTTGAACATAATATTCAGTTCCACGGCGAGCATCGTGGTGAACAGGAAGAGGAAGATAAAGAAGGTCAGTGCCACCGATCCAGCTCCAATATCCGATACGGAAGCCCCTACAGGAAGCATATCCTGGATCGTCCACGGCTGTCGTCCGAACTCTGCCACGAGCCATCCGCTCTCACTGGCGATATAGGCCAGCGGTACCAACACGATAGCCACGATATGTAACCATCTGAAACGTGTGATATCCTTCTTATACCGTAAGAAGAGCACAACGGCGAAGAAGAGGATGAACAGGCAACCCAGTCCTACCATGATACGGAAGGCCCAGAAGTTCACTGGGATGAACGGCACCAAGTCGCTCTTATCCTTGATATAGCCGTATCCGAAATACTTGAAGTTCTCGTCAACCACCTGTGCATTCACCTTTGCCGTCTCATCGTCGCCCTCGGCCTTTGCTTTTCGGTAAGCAGCCAGTGCCGTGATAGCCTTCTTTCCACTTTCAATCTTCTCGTCGAACGAAGGCTCAACGGTTCCATCTGGTTTCGTATAGCCGTTCCACAACTCCTGTATTCCAGGCACATACCCGTGGAAGTCGCGAGTAGCCAGGAACGACAACATATTAGGTACTGCAATGCGTAGCGGAGCCTCATCGGTATTCATGTAGTCGGGCTGAACAAAAGGATTCACCCATGCCACACCCGTTAGACTCACATCCGTGCCACCCTTGTAAAGCGCCTCCATAGCCGCCAGTTTCATCGGTTGTTTCTGTGCCACCTGATAAGCACTCTCATCACCGGTGAGTGCAGCCAGCACAGAGGCGATCAAACCCACGATGGCCGCAATCTTGATACTCTGCAGCGACATCTCCTTCTCGCGTTTCTTCAGCAGATACCAGCAGCTGACAGCCACCACGAAGATGGCTCCGATGATCCATGCAGAGATTACCGTATGACAGAATTTCATCACGGCAAACGGCGAAAGGGCCACATCGAAGAACGATACCATCTCATTGCGAACCGTCTCCGCATTGAACTCACATCCCACCGGGCACTGCATCCATGCGTTGGCCACGAGAATCCACCAAGCAGAAATCGTGGCACCCAGTCCTGTAAGCCATGTAGCCGCAAGATGGAAACCTTTCGACACCTTGTTCCAACCGAAGAACATCACGGCCACGAAGGTTGATTCCATGAAGAACGCCACGATACCCTCGATAGCCAGCGGTGCTCCGAAGATATCGCCAACAAACCATGAGTAGTTACTCCAGTTCGTACCGAACTCAAATTCCAGGATAATACCTGTTGCCACACCAACGGCGAAGTTAATACCGAACAGTTTCTGCCAGAACTTCGCCGTGTCTTTCCAGAACTGTTTCCCTGTGCGGTAATAGCAGGTCTCGACGATGCCCATGATCACTGCCAGTCCCAACGTCAGCGGGACGAACAGCCAGTGATAGATGGCGGTCAGCGCAAACTGCGCTCTCGACCAGTCAATCGTTCCTGCACTGATTTCCAAAAAGTAGTTTGTCATATCGTATAAGTTAAAGATTATTCATTACTCACTTTCTCGAATTGCTCCATCACAAAGTCGGCTTCTCCCCCCTTCTCAGCGTGCTGTTTCAAGAAGTTGGGAAAGAAAAACACCTTGAGTATCGCAAAGATGATGATCAGCTTCACGGCAATGATCGCCCACAGCGTTTTCCCTAATCTCATATTCCGAAATCCATCGTAATAGAGATCGTACACCCTGTAAATGATCCCGTTCTTCTTCATGGTTGTTCGTTTGAATGCACAAATATAAACATTATTTCCGAATTCGGCAAGTACTTTTCAAAAAGTTATGCTAAATTTTAGAAACTAGCCTTATAACACCTCGTTATATGCCTTGTAAGTGGTAGTTATCAGCCTTATAAGTGGTCGTAACTAGCCTTCTAACTTCTGGGTAAAGGCTTAATATTGTTCTATTTTTCCTCAAAAATATTAAAATATCAAGACTTTATGACATGTAAAGTGCTTTTTTTTTGTTGTTTAACCAAAAAAAATTACTTTTGCAGTTGATTATAATACATAAAAATGAATAAGAAGATTTGGATTCCCGTGGTATTGGTCGGTTTGCTGCTCCTGGGTGGCATTGCCTATTTGTATAGAAGTCTTGACGAGCAGAAGAAGGTGAATCAGGATATGCAGGAACTGGCCGAGTTGGACAAGAAGGAAATGCAGAACGAGTACGAGCAGTTCGCACAGCAATATAGTGAGATGAAGACGCAGATCAACAACGACTCTATTGTGGAACAGCTCACACAGGAGCAGTTGAAGACGCAGAAGCTGTTGGAGGAACTGCGAAACGTACGTGCCACTGATGCCCGTGAGATCACCCGATTGAAGAAAGAACTAGCTACTTGTCGTGCCGTGATCCGCAGTTATGTGCTGGAAATCGATTCGCTGAACCGACTGAACCAGAACCTCACCGCTGAGAACACCCGCGTAAGAGGACAGTATGAAGAGGCCACCCGTCGCATTGAGAGTCTGAATACGGAGAAGTCATCCCTCTCAGAAAAGGTAGCCATCGCCGCACAACTGGATGCTGTGGGCATTTCCATGTCACTAAACGACAAGAAAGGTAAATCCACGAAGAAGATAGAGAAAGCCAAGAACCTCCAGGTAAACTTCAGCATTGCCAAGAATGTTACCGCCTCGAATGGTGTGAAAACCCTGTATGTGCGCATCCAGACACCCAACGGACAAGTGCTGACCAATGGCGGAACATTTGATTTCGAAAACCGTTCGCTACAATATTCCATGAAGAAACAGGTGGAATACACGGGTAATGAAACACCGGTATCCATGTTCTGGAACATCAGCGAATTCCTCAGTGAAGGCACCTATAAGGTGAGCATCTTCGCCGACGGTCATATGATCGGTTCGCGCAACTTCACGTTCTAATAAGAGAAGCTAAGGAAAAAACTACTATAAAGAAAACTTCAGAAGAAAGGCTATTCAAGTAATATGAAGAAAGTATTAATATTCTTTCTGTTGGCAACAGTCATACCGCCAGCTGCGGCTCAGCAAATACTGAGTCTTGACAGCTGCAGGGCCATGGCGTTGCGCAACAACAAGCAACTCAGCGTGTCGCGACTGAAGCAGGAGGTGGCCACAAACACCCGCAAGGCCGTGCGCACCAAGTACCTGCCGAAGGTGGATGCCATCGGTGGCTACGAACTGCTGAGCAAGGAAATCTCGCTGCTGAACGATCAGCAGAAGAGCAGTCTGGACAACATCGGTACCACCGCGGTCTCAAGTGCCAATGCCAAGTTGCCCGAGGCACTCACCACCATGGCGCAGCAAGGACTGATCACGCCCCAACAGGCACAGGCTTTCGGACAGATGGCAGGACAGTTTGCCACTCCGATGGCCGAGGCACTAAACAGCGTGGGTACAGATATCCGCAAGGCCTTCCGCACCAATAACAGGAACATGTTCGGTGCAGCGATCATGGTGCAGCAGCCACTCTACATGGGAGGTGCCATCACCGCCGCCAACCGCATGGCCGACCTGAACGAAGAGCTCACGGCATCGTCCACCAAGGGCACCATCCAGAATACCTTGTATGATGTGGATCACACCTACTGGCTGGTGGTGTCGCTGAATCAGAAAAACAAGCTGGCTATCAGTTTCCTGGAACTGATACAGAAGCTCGACGGTGATGTACAGAAGATGATCAATGAAGGTGTGGCCACTCGTGCCGACGGACTGAAGGTGAGCGTGAAGGTGAACGAGGCCGAGATGGCTGTCACGCAGGCAGAGGACGGTCTGGCACTGGCTAAGATGTTGCTGTGTCAGCAGTGCGGACTCCCCATCGACAGTAATATCACCCTCGAAGATGAGAACAAGGAGGAACTGACAACCGTGGGCGACATAACCGACGGTGACATTGAGACCGCCTTGGTAAACCGCCCCGAGCTGGAGATGCTGGGGAAAGCCGTTGACATCTCGAAGGAATCCACCCGTCTGGTACGTGCCGCCTATCTGCCGCAGATCGCACTCACTGGCGGTTATCTGGTTACTAATCCCAGTGTTTATAACGGCTTTGAGCATAAGTTCGGAGGAGTATGGAACATCGGTATTTTAGTACGAGTACCCGTATGGAGCTGGCAGGAAGGAACCTATAAGATCCGCGCCAGTAAGGCTGCCACCACCATCGCCAATATGGAACTGGCCGAAGCCACCGAGCTTATTGAACTTCAGGTGAACCAGAGTCAGTTCAAGATGCGCGAAGCCAACAAGAAATACGGAATGAGTCTGAAGAACGTGGAAAAGGCTGAAGAGAATCTTCGTTGCGCTAACCTGGGATTTGCCGAGGGTGTGATGACCGCCACCGAGGTGATGGAAGCCCAGACTGCTTGGTTACAGGCCCAGACACAGAAGATTGATGCTGAGATCGACCTTCGTCTGTCACAGATTGGTATGAAGAAAGCACTGGGAATTCTGGAATAAGATTGAGAATTAATCATTGAAAATCGATAATTGACTAACATATGTCAGCAAAACAACAGCACAACAACATCCTGCTTGCCATTCTCGGCTTTATAGCAGTGGTCGTGATCGTAGCCCTGATCGGTTTCTTTACTATCGATCAGAAACCTGATGAGATTCAGGGCGAAGTGGAAGTATCGGAGTATCGCGTATCGAGCAAGGTACCGGGACGTATTCTGGAACTTCGTGTGAAAGAAGGTGATTTTGTACGGGTAGGAGATACCCTTGCCATCCTCGACGCCCCTGAGGTGCGGGCAAAGAAAACACAGGCACAGAGTGCCGAAGATGCCGCAGCCGCAATGAGTCAGATGGCGCAAAGGGGTGCCCGCAAGCAGCAGGTACAGGCCGCCTATCAGTTATGGCAGCAGGCAAAGGCCGCCGCGGAAGTCACGAAGAAGAGTTACGACCGCGTGCAACGGTTGTTCAACGAAGGGGTGATTACCGCCCAGAAGCGTGACGAGGTGTTCGCTCAGTACAAGGCCAGTGAGGCACAGGAGAAAGCAGCTAAGAGTCAGTATGACATGGCTGTTGAAGGTGCCCGCGCCGAGGAGAAGGCTGCCGCTGCCGCTCAGGTGAACCGTGCCCGCGGTGCTGTGGCCGAAGTGAACTCCTATATGCGTGAAACTGTTCAGGTGGCGCAGATGGAAGGCGAGGTAAGCGATATCTATCCGAAGGTAGGTGAACTGGTTGGAACTGGTGCTCCCATCATGAGTATTGCCGTGATGAACGACATGTGGGGAACCTTCAATGTGCGTGAGGACCAGTTAGAGGGTATGACCGTCGGCTCGGAATTCACCGCCTATAGTCCAGCCTTCAAGAAGGACCTGAAGATGAAGGTGTACTACATCAAGGATCAGGGCTCGTTTGCTGTATGGAAAGCAACCAAGGCTAATGGTCAGTACGACCTGAAGACTTTCGAGGTAAAGGCTCGTCCCGTGGAGAAGTTCGACGGTCTGCGACCTGGAATGTCACTGATTATCAAGAAGTGACAAGTGATAAATAATCAGTGTTAGGTGAAAAGTAATGCTTTGACAAGGATATTCAGTATTGCCCGTCGTGAATGCGGCATACTGAGAAGGAACCCCATCTATGGCTTCTGCATGGTGGTGTTCCCTATTGCCGTCATCGTATTCTTCACCACCGTCCTCGGGGAAGGTCAGCCCACCAATATGCCCGTGGGAATTGTCGATCTGGACAACACCACCACAACACGTGCCTTGATCCGTCAGCTCGACGGTTTCCAAAGCAGTAAGGTGGTGGGCTACTATAACAGTATGCAGGAGGCACGACAGGCCATCCAACGAAACAAGATCTATGCCTTCCTGTATGTACCGGAAGGTACGACAAGAGAGCTGATGGCTTCCAGACGACCGAAGATTTCGTTCTATTATAGCTACACCTCGCTCACGGCAGGTTCCCTATTGTATCGCGACCTTAAAACCATCAGTACATTGGGCTCTGCGGCGGTGGGAAAGAAAACCATGCAGGCCAAGGGCTTCACACCGGAACAGACCATGGCCCTATTGCAACCTATCACCATCGACCTCCACCCCGTGAACAATCCTTGGGTGAACTATAACCTCTACCTCAGTGCCTTGCTGATACCAGGTATCATCATGCTCTTCATCTTCCTCATCACCGCTTATAGCATCGGTACGGAACTGAAGTTCAAGACCTCCCAGCAACTGATGAGGATCGCGGGAAATGATATACATGTCGCACTGCTGGGGAAACTGCTGCCACACACACTGATCTTCCTGACAATCACCTACGGCTATCTGTGGTACCTCTTCGGCTTCCTTCACTTCCCACATCAGGGTAGTGTGTGGATGCTCCTGTTGCTAGGATTCCTTGCCGTGGTCTCTTCACAGAGCTTCGGAGTGTTCGCCTTCGGGTTATTCCCCTCGTTACGCATGTCAATGAGTATCTGTTCACTATGGGCGATGCTGAGCTTCACAGTCAGCGGATTCACCTTCCCTTTGAGGGCAATGGATGGGGCTTTCCAGACGGCAGCCCAGCTGTTTCCGCTGCGACACTTTTATATGATCTATCAGATGTGCTGCTTCAATGGTTACCCCTGGCATCTGGCGTGGTTTAACTTCATGGCAATGGGAATCTTCATCATCCTGCCACTGTTCGTAGCACGTAACATCAAGAAGGCGATGTTGGAGTATGTGTATATACCATAAGTGACAAGTTACAAGTAATAAGTATGGATAAGGAAAAAGGATTATGGGGACAGATTAATGAGGGCATCCACGATGCCTGTTATATCTGGGCAAAGGAGATGAAGTCCACCGTGAAAGACGAGGGCGTGCTCATCTTCTTCTTCCTCGTGCCCTTGTTCTATCCCCTACTCTATTCCTGGGCATATAACAACGAAACGATACACAATGTGCCTGTGGCCGTTGTGGATATGAGTCATTCCCAGATGAGCCGACAGTTCATCCGCGAATACAATGCCTCTCCCGACGTGAAGGTGGCCTATAAGTGCAACGATATGAGCGAGGCCAAGGATCTGGTGCAGAAACAGATAGTTGATGGTATTGTGTATATCCCGGCTGACTTCGCCTCACGACTGAATCGCATGGAGCAGACGAGCGTCAGCGTATACACCGATATGAGTCTGATGATGACCTACAAAGCCATCTACCAATCGGCACAGGCAGTGGCTTCCGACCTCGGTGCGAAAAGAAAGGTAGCACTCAGTGGGAACACCACCCATCGGGAAGACGAGATTACCGTGCAGCCTTTAGCTTATGAGGAGGTTCCGATATTCAATCCCGCGGGTGGCTATGGTAGCTTCCTCCTTCCCGCCGTACTCATCCTGATTATCCAGCAGACACTGGTGTTAGGTATCGGACTTGCTGCGGGTACTGCCCGTGAAAACAACCGTTATCAGGATCTCGTGCCTATCAGTAAGCACTACAACGGACTCTTCCGTATCGTGTTTGGAAAGTCGATGTGCTACTTCATGGTAGCCGCCGTGACAAGTGCATGGCTCGTTCTTGCCATACCTCGTTTCTTCGGATTCCCCTCCTTGTTCCACACCGGCGATGTCATCGGACTGCTCTTGCCGTATATCCTGGCATGTATCTTCTTTGGTATGTTCGTTAGCTGTATCGTACGCTACCGCGAGAACGTCATTCTATTAGTAGTCTTTGCCAGTCTGCCCCTGCTCTTCCTCAGTGGTGTGTCATGGCCGCAGAACAATATCCCCGGCTATTGGCAGGGGTTCTCATGGCTGTTCCCCAGTACGTTTGGCATACGGGGCTTCATCCGTCTCAGCTCCATGGGGGCTACTTTGCACGATGTACGTCCTGAGTACATCGCGCTATGGATTCATGTAGTGGCGTACTTCATTGCCACCTGTGCCGTCTATCGTTTCCAGATTAACCACACCCGCCGTCATGCTCAGCAAAGACTGGAGTACATGAAGGAGAAGGCGCGGGCTGCGAAGAATAAGTTGGCAGTTGAAAATCGCGATTAAGTTCGAGGAACTCAAAATGCTTGAGTTATGCTGAGCGTGGGCGATTTAGACGCAGTCAAAGTTGACAATTATTTCATTCCTACGATCTTGGTGGCTTCCATTTCCTTGTTCCGTCGATTGGTGACGGTAACCACTGCTTGTGCCAGATTGACAAAGGCCAGACCGGTCATGGTATCACTGTTGAGCGCAACTGGCGTTCCATTGTCACCATTCTCGCAGATGCCCTGAACGATAGGAATCTGAGCAAGCAAAGGCACTTGCAGTTCCTCGGCGAGTTTCTTACAGCCCTCCTTACCAAAGATATAATAACGATTCTCAGGCAGTTCGGCAGGAGTGAACCACGCCATATTCTCGATGAGTCCGAGAATGGGTACGTTCACCTTCTCATTGCGGTACATATCCACGCCTTTGCGGGCATCGGCCAAGGCAACCTGCTGCGGAGTGCTCACAATCACAGCACCTGTAATGGCGAGTGTCTGTAATAAGGTAAGGTGTATATCGGATGTTCCTGGAGGTGTGTCGAGAATAAAATAGTCGAGTTCACCCCAGTCGGCATCAGCAATCAGCTGCTTCAAGGCATTCGAAGCCATGCCGCCACGCCATAAAGTGGCCGTCTGCGGACTCACGAAGAAGCCAATAGACAACAGTTTCACCCCATATTTCTCAATCGGACAAATCAGGTCACGCCCATCCACATGCACAGCATAAGGACGTTCTTCTTCTACACCGAACATCTTGGGAACAGAAGGACCGAAGATATCCGTATCCAAAAGACCAACCTTATAGCCTAAACGTGCCAAGGCGATGGCGAGGTTGGCAGCCACAGTGCTCTTACCAACACCACCCTTACCACTGCTCACGGCAATGATGTTCTTTACCCCAGGCAACATCTGTCCTACCTCTGGGCGCGGTTTGCTTTTGAACTCGGTGATGATCTCTACATCAATGCTTTCTCCTTGCTGGCAATGGTATTTGATGGCCGCTTCTGCTGCCTTCACGGTTGACTTCAAAAACGGATCGGTATCTCGGGGAAACTCCAGTATTACCTTCACTTTCCAGTTATCACCCTCTTTCTGCGGTGCAGCAATACTTGGGGTGTCGGCAACCATTCCGCTCTCTACGAGGTTCTTTTTCGTACCGGCATATGTCACCGTGGCCAGCGCGTCCATAATCAATTGGGGATATAGTGTCATCTTCTTATTTTTTTGCAAAGGTACGACTTTTTTTCTTCAATGCAATCTTTTCTCGTTTTCTTTGAGCATTGTTTCATTTTTTTGTGCCTATTTGTCATCATGATGGCGAATATTCTCCATCTATGCATCTTGTTAGAAATAAAAAAGGGAACAATGCTTATTGTCCCCTACTCATCTTGAATGTGAAAGGCTTGTTGAAATGCCTACGTGAATAGTAGGTCACGGAAGGATTCTTCAAGTCCATTACCATTGTCCAGGCTGTACCTAGGGACTCTTTGTTCTGCGGTTGCGATACTGCCTCAATGGCTTTTGTCAATCCTTGCTTGCTCATAACGCCCTCATTCAGGTCATACTGCTGACAGAGTTTATCGTAACGATGATCATTCTCTTGAAGACCCACATTCAGTTTCGCTGCACACAAATAATGGTTGGTCACAGCAGGAGTTTCCACTACCACCATCTTATTATCTACATATTCCACCACCACACTCTTTCCTGTAGCATCAGCCATGGCATAATGATGAGCAGAACCGATGTCAGAATGCATATCAATGCTGTTCAGCAACTTCAAAGCCTCATCCACGTTAGCCGCATTGTTCAGCAGATAACGGATGGCCATCGTAGTGGTCAGATCGGGCTTACTGGTACGCTGATGCGTCTCCACTTCATCACCTGCCATCAGGTCGGCCATAGCGAAACCCTTCTCATTGATACCATCCAAGGCCACAAACAAACTTGACAGTGCCATATACTGGTTGGCAAAGCCTTCAGGCAGATAATCTTCGCCAAAGCCGAAATACTCCACGTTGAAGGTGGTAATCGATTCATAGCCATGATCAGGAATACTATGCAGTACCAAGCCTGTGGCTGAAGGGTAGTCGAAGTTACGACCCATCATCACACCGCCATCAGGAGTATTTACTGTCAGAGCCGAACAACCATATGGCTTTGCTGGTGGATCCATGGTGGGTTTGTAGAACCCTTTGGTCAGGAAATTGATGATGTGAGCCGACAAACCAGCAGAATTCTCACAACCGCCATTCTTGATTACTTCATCGAAACCGTCATCACCTCTGTACTCCATGTAATACAGTCCTTCATCCAGCTTCTCAGCCGTCATGGCCCCCTTGATCAGCGAGCCAAAGACCATCCATGAATATACACCAAAGACGATAACCAATGCCAACACACACCACAGTGTGATCTTCAAACCTTTCTTTAATCCTTTTTTCATTTTATTATTTCGCTTACATGATTCTACCCTTAGACGCAGTGAGCGGAATAATAGTTGCACAAAGGATCAAAAAATGCTCTCCAGATATTCATAATGCGCAAGGAAGAACTGACGGTCGCACTCCACCTCCCTCTCCCAACTACCTAAAGGATAGGCACCAATGGAGATGCGCTCGTTGAGAACAGGCCAGCGTTGATAGTTCAGTTCCTGCGACAATCTGAGTTGTTCGCGCAGTTCATCATAGTATTTCAGTACGCCCTCCCTGACCTTATATCCATATTGCCGGTGCAGACGGGCTACCTCGGCCATGAACAGGCTATCAGCTGCCAGTTTCCTGAAATAGTGTGTTGATACGAGATGATGATTAGGATTGGGACGTTCCGTTCCATAATAATAGCCCGAACCCAAGCACCAGTCAAAATCCCACATTGGTCCCATGGCCAGACGACTATTGTCGGTGTCATCATACTTCACCATATACATATTACATTCCTCGAGCATCAGCAGGTTTTGCTGGTAGAACCACTTGGCCCACGACTTCACATCAATGATGTCGGCAAACTCATGCGGTTTCGATGGTCGGTTAAGCGACCGTTCCAAACGATTCATCAGATCATCGGCATATTGAACACGCTGAGCCGTGATATCCTTCTCGTCTGGATACATGAACTTATAATAGTAGCCACTGTCGATGGTCTGGATGAACACCTTCTCCTCGTCAATCCGGTCAGGATAGATATATTCGGTGAGGAATCCCGTCTTATCCACACGGATGCGGTTCGTACCTTCCTTCACCGACTCCGTCAGCTGATAGTTCCCCTGATACTCTCCGTTGAATACCAATTCCACGAAACGACTTTGAGGTGTCCAATCGCTTTCTAACAGCTCTCCTATTTTGAAGCCTATGGCTACTCGCATGAGCGATTTATCAAAGTAGTTCGACAGTAATACGAAATGTTTGTTGGCCGACATACCCAAGAGAGGTGCCTTATGACTGAGCTTCAGTTTGTAAGGAAGCTTAGGACTGTCAGTCCAGCTGGAGTGTCCCCTTCCACGGATGTTGAGCAACGTATCCTCGAACAGCAGTTCACCGTTTTGTTCTATGCGCAGGGAAGCCTCAACATATTCGGTCTTCGATGTGATGGGTAAACCATCGTTGGTAAAGATATAACAAACAGGCAGTCCTGTATTTTCATAATCCCCTTCTACACTGTCTTTCTTCGAAAGTAGCAAAGAAGCATGCTTGTTATCCAACGACAATGATGACTCTGCCGGAAAGGGAACGATCTCTTCGGTCACCGATGATTCATCACAGGCAACTATCACAAAGATCATTCCCATCCAGCACGCAGGCATGGCAATGAAATGCAACACTGAAAGAAGTGTCGTGAAAAGCTTTTTCATTGTCGTAATAGTAATCAGAACACTTTGGGCTTACACCTTCTATTATATAGACGGCATAACCCTCAAAAACCTACCCCCTATGGGGAAGATTAAAAAATAAAGATGAAAGATTAAAAATGAAATATTAAAAACTTACGATAGAACCAAAATAATGCCAAAGGGGTGATTGTTGCCAAGCGGAAAGGGCAGAAGCAGGTACACGGAGTGTTACCTGACTGATATCTACATCCTCAAAGACCAATCGGGCATCGGCTGCAGTCCCTGTGGGGAAAGGCAATTCAGGAGGAATTACACCATAACCAACCACCTCACGGAGTGCAGAACAATCCTTGAACGCCCCGGGCGCGATGGTCTGCAGAGAGGTAGGCAATGACAATACCGCCAGACTGCTACAGCCATCGAAAGCATTGGCATAGATATGGGTAACACCTTCGGGTACGACATATTCCGCAAGCGCTTTGCAGTTCTTAAAGGTACCCTCAGGAATTGTCTGCGGATGCCATTCAACAGTGGTCAGATGACTACATTCGGAGAATAGCAAAGCGCCCACCTGACTCACCCCTTGCGGGATGGTCATTGAGGTAAGACCGGTACAATATTCGAATACACCTCTGTCAAGCGACTTCAACGACTGTGGCAAAGTGATGCGGGTAAGTGACACGCAATTGGTGAAGCAGTGTTCCGACAGATAAACAACCCCCTCAGGGATGTCCACTTCCGCCAGTCGTGAGCAATGTGCAAAGCATTCCGCAGGAATCCTAGTCAAGCCTTCTGACAACGAAACGGTTGTAAGAGCTGTGCAACCCGTGAAGGCCTGCCAGCCTAATGACTTCACACTGGATGGCAACTGGATGGAGGTAAGCGATGAGCAACAGAAGAACGCGCTGACACCAATATCCTCCACCCCATCGGAAATCGTCATGGAAGTCAACGACGTACAATTGGAAAACGCCTCATAGCCTATCGAAGTGATGGTAGAAGGCAAGTCAGCCGATTTCAGCGCGTAACACCCTCTGCACATCCTAGGAGGAATGGTTACCAATCCATCAGAGAGATTGATCGTCTCTAAGTTGATGCACTCAAGAAAAGCACTCTCACCGATATTCGTAATGCTGTTGGGCAGCTTCACTGAACGCAGGTTTTGACAATCGAAGAAGGCCCTTGGAGCAATAGATGTAACCTGATAGGTCGTGCCACCATATTGAACGGTTTCGGGGATCACCACATCACCCCTATAGTAAACATCACCAGCCGTAACAGTGGCCGTATGGGTGTCAGCCGATAGCAGGTAACAAATTCCCTCAATCTTGGCATCATAAGGATCATAGACGAGTCGTTCCTCCTCCGTCTCTATATCCTCGCCACATGCACAAAGCAGTAGCAAGGTCGTAACAATTAGATATACCTTCTTCATTATATTAATTTTCAATTCTCAATTTTCAATTCTTTACGCGGTTCCGCACGCTGCGTCTCCGTATCCTTCTTATCACGATAAGTACGACGTACCTGACTACCCAGCGACCAAGTAGCAGTTAGACTGATGGTATGGGAATCATGGCGGGTATGCACCCGTTCGGTGAACCAGTTATAGATACGAGTCGCATCAGTGATATGCTGGTGGAAAGGATCGCAAACATCAAGCGATAAATTCAGTCGTTCGTTCAGCAACGAGTAGCGCAGAGTCATCGTGGGATAGCCAAAACCATCAATGACTGTCATCTTCTCCAACTGACGGAACCAGTGGTCATAACGAGCATTGAGCACCAGCGTATGCTGACGGTTCAGGAAGACATCCGCCGAAAGGGCCACCGTCTTCCCCCACCCATGCAACTCAGGCTTGTTGGGATTGAAGAGATCATTCTCGTTTCGATCAAGATCAGGAGCCACAGAACGACCGTGATAATAGTAGAGCGTTCCCTCTGCAACAGCATTGAGCAACGAACCAAAGTGTCGCTGGTAGCGCAGGAAGAGTCCGCTCTGATACTCATTGAGCCAGTTCTCTGGTCGTGTAGATTGATACTCCACCATATAGCGCTGGAAATTATCGATCTGGAAGCGTGTCACCCACTCCGTCTGATCCTTACCATGACGATACCAGAGGTTCGCATAAAGACCGCTAGGATGGCGCAAGGAGAGTCCTATATAATCAGTAAGACCAGGTGATAGAGCGGGATTGCCGGATACCAGACTCGTCATGGTGGTATATATAGGTACGCGATTCAGCTCATCGAAGACAGGACGGTCGATGGTTCTTCCCATTGTTAGTTGAGCGTTGAGAGCTGATAGTTGATAGTTAAAGGTCAGGGATGGTAGGAGACGCCCAAGTGTTTGACGCGTTTTCAGTCGTCTGGTCAGATCTTCCGCCTTACCTCTCAGCCATGAGTATTCCCAGTTCAGACTTGCCACAACGGAGAATTGTGGGAGCACCTGCTTCATCATCGACAGATAAGCCGTGGTATTACGCTCCTGATAGCTGTACGCATTATAGTCGGGCATCTTCTGACCCTCTGTCTCCTGAATCTTATTCACCGTATTATCGATGTCGGTATAGCCCACGCCCGTCTCGATGTGAGCCCAAGAGAACGGCAGGGAGAAGTCGAGTTTCAGGGAATGAATACGGTAGTCGGTATCGAGTACAAAAGCATTCTGCAGGTGGTAGGGATCATCCGAGGCATCCTCGTAGATAGGAATATCGGCACGACCATCCATAGCCGATCCTCGCTTGCCCCACTTGCTGTAATAGTTGTAGGTAAGACTGGCGGTGGGGGATTTAGAGGTGAGAGGTGAGATACTAGAGGTGAGAGGCGTGAGTTGCCAGTCGCTGTAGGCGGTGAGACTAACGGTATGCATCTTCCCCATTGGTGAGAGCATGGATACGGAGTTGGTGGTGTATTCCTTGATGTCTGGACCTAATCCCGCAAAAGGAGCATAGTTGATGCCGAAGTGCATCCTTCCGTCATCCGTCAGGGCACTCTCACTCTTTCCTTCTCTGTACGAAATCATCGCACCTGTCTCCCACCCTTCCGTCGGCTGATAGTGGAGAGTCAGTCCTGTACTCACTTCCTTATCCTTCCGCTCATCGAGCATATTCGAATACTTCTCAAACTCCAGCGGTCGTTGATAGGTAGTCATCTGACACACACCCTCGGTTGTATAGTTCCCATAGACATTCCACGAGGCATCGAAACGCTTGGTGGCATAGTTTACAGTTCCGCCAAGTTGCCAGTTCTTATCCTCATCAGGTTCAATGGTTCCACTGAAATCACCTCGCCAACCGAGCATCTGATCATGGTTCATCACGATGTTGACGTAACCGCCACCTTCCATTCGTTGACGACCCGTAGGCATGGTGACCACCTCAATGCGTTCAATGTTCTCGGCCTGCATCGCCCACAGTTTCTGACGGATGGTCTCACCATCGTTCTCCACCACCCTGCCGTTGATCATCAGTCCTGCGCGTCCTCGTCCTAAGATGCTGATCAGGCCGTCTATCACACTTACCATCGGCACACGATCCATCAGTTCCAAGCCATTCTGTCCTTTGGCGAATGCGTCGTTGGATACTAAGTATTCCAGACGGTCATCCTGATAACGGATAATGGGAACTGCACCGCGGATGGTCACCTGATCGATGTAATACGATTCCATCTGCATACGGATGGTACCCACCTGCCCGATGTTCATCGGACGGTTGATGGTACGGAAGCCCACACAGCTGATGCGCACCCGTGCTTGTTCTGCACTGCAGGGAATGACAAAGTCACCTGCCTCGTTACTCACCCCGCCACCAATCAGCAGCGAGTCGGTCATACTGAACAAGGCGATGTTAGCATAAGGCACAGGTTGGTTTTCGTTATCAACAATCCGTCCCCTCAGCTTCGTGCGTGCCTTCTGCATGCATTCCACGAAGATCTCCCGTCCTTGCTCAACAATCCTCAAGGGATAGAAGCCACAAACCATCCTGACGGCATCGGGCAACGAACAACCCTTGGGTATGGTCTTGCTGACGGTGAAATCCTCTAATTCATCATAAACGAAAGAGATATCATATTGCCGTGATGTCTGATCCAGCGTGACCAAAGCCTCCGAAAGTGAAACGCCACGAAAGGTTTGCTGCGCCCAAAGGGCGGTCGCAGCAAGCACTAAAGCGGTCAGACATATTATTCTTTTCACTTTCCTCTAACGAACGGTCAGCACGTCCCCTTCCAGCGTCAGGTTCACCTTATCGAACCTGTTCAGACGCTTCACCATTTTCTCAGCGCTCTCAGCCTTGTTCCATTTGGTATAGAGACGTACATGACGGGCCTCCTCACTGCGGTAATCAGTACGGAGTTTATAATAGTTAGCCACAACTGTCAGGATTTCCTGCAGTTCGGCATCTTGGAATACTTGGATGGTGTCAGCAGGTTCAGGTAATGGAGTAGCTGGATTCTCGCTGACTTGCATGGTTTCTGTAACGACTACAGGGGTTGACTGTTGCTGACGGGTAGACAGCAATTTGACAGCCGCATAGGAAACAGCCGATAAAGCCAGAACGGCGATGATGACGGCGGCAACCTTTGATAGTTTAGAGTTAATATATAATAGTTTAGAGTTGGAAGATGAGGGTTGGCTGTTGCGGGTTATGCGCTGCCATTCGGCCTCTATCTCCTCCTCACTCTCCTCTGGGACCTCAGCATAGGCATTGTCTGCATCACATATCAGACGGTAGTATTCGGCACACTCCTCGTCGGCAAGCAGTTCTTGCAGCTGCTCGTCGGTGTACTGTTCCGGATGCTCCGTAGCCTTGAGCACCTCCGTCAATTTATCTTCCAAGTTGGTCGTTTTCATCTTTCTTCCTCATTAAAATGTTTATGCAGACTAGTGATGGCCTGATGCAGATGCTGATACACTGTCTTTTCACTCACGGCCAGCTCTGCTGCTATCTCCTGATATTTCATATGTTTGTCGAAACGAAGTAGGAATACCCGTCGCGTCTGCTCGGTCAGTTCCGTGTCAACAAATCTTCGCAGTTCCGAATACCGCTGTTCCTCGTACGACTCAGAGAGATATACCGTATGATCTACTGGTAACAACCGTTCCACCCGCTGCCGCACCTGTCTGTGGGCAAGGATATCCATGCAGCGATGTCTGACAGCATTGTAGAGATAGGGCTCCACCTTATCGGCATCAGGTAGCTTACCGGTCTGCATCATGCGGGTAAAGATGTCGCTCACAACATCCTTGCTCTCCTCGTCATCGTGCAGGAACCTATTGGCCACCAACCGCAGTCGGGCATGATACCTACGGAACAGCTGTTCTATCTCTGCATGTCTTTGCTTCATCTATTTATATCATAGGCAAACCTTCAAGGTTTGGTTGTTTACTTTGACAATATACACTTGATGGAGTGTTAGGGGAATCTCTGTTTGAGAACCCGTTGCCTGTGCATTATATACGCACTGACCGTTGGTGGTATACACCGAGATCCTATCGCCTGCCGAAAGACCGCTCAGGGAGAGTCCGTTGGTCGTAGGCCTTACCTCATAACGTGTATCCGATTGAACCTTTGCCATTCCTGTACTACTATCGGCATAGATTACCGACAAACGACTATTGGCGGTGATGGCAGGTGTGGTATAGGTGCCGTCTTCAGAGAGTTCTGCAGTCACGTCCTCCTCGTCGAGCATGACACTATAGATATACCATCCATCTTCAGGTGTAAACCGCAGTGTCAGGTAAGGCAGCTCCGTGTCGATCTTCAAACTCATACTGCCATGCGCTCCATCGTTGATGGTCAGCCAGATGCCGTCACTTCCTTCTTCAGCGATCTCGCGGATAATCACAAAGTTCCGCCAGTGCTCAGCAGCCTTGTATTTCAACGAACTCCCCTCGGGCACATAGAGCGGGATAGAGTAGTCAACACCCAGACCATTATAGCCATTACATGTTGGAGGAGTGGGATTGAGACAAGTAAGAGAGGTCATACCTGTACAGCCAGAGAACACAAGATTGCCGATAGTGGTCACGCTCTTGGGGATCACGATTTCCTTCAGACTGCTACAGCCGGCAAACAGACTGTTATTCAGTACCGTCACTCCCTCAGGAATATCAACAGTGCGCAGACTACTACAGTTCTCGAACGCATACATTCCGATCTTAGTCACGCTACTGGGAATGGTCACGGTTGTCATATTGGAGCAATCCTTGAAGAGGCCTTCTCCTATGGCCGTCACGTTGTTACCGATTGACACACTGTGAACCATTTCTCTATAGGCATACCACGGTGTGTTACCATAGCTGAAACTATAGTTATAGGTGTCACCACTTCCTGCAATTGTCAACAAACCGCTTTTCTTGTCGAAGTTGTAAGAAACACCCATTCCGCAATCGCCTGAATCACCAGTGGTCATATCCTCTCCTACTGTCGTGAAATGCTTGAACAACTTCCAACCCTTAGCTTGAGAATAGGCATCAACTCTTCCAGCAGGAACAACGATGACGATGGTGTTATACTGTTCATCAGAGAACGCATCATTAATCACAGGGGGATCATCATCTACTACCCTGATCTTCTCCAACGACACACATCCGTCAAAAGCATGGTCCATGTAAAACTCCGAATTGCCGGCACGCCAACCTTCTCCGCACAACTCAGCAACCTTCAGGTTCCTGCAATTGATAAAGGTCTTGGTAAAGAAATTAGGATTCTGAGCATATATTCCTTTTACAATAGAATCGCCATAAACACTATAATAGCTTCCTAACGGTATCCTCACCTCTTCCAAGGAAGAGCAGTCGGCCAACAGTTTATACGACTCAAGCGTTTCCAGACTCAAAGGGAAGGTGAATCTGGTCATGTTGCTGCATCCGCTGAAGGCTTCGCACCTGAGAACCTGCACCTTATTGGGCAGCGTAACATTCTCCAAGCGGATACATCCCTTGAATGCCGCCCGTCCTATTTCCCTGAAGCTATTGGGGAACTGGATGGTCTTCAGGTTCTCACAACCTTCGAAGGATTCCATACCTATCGTTTGGAACACCTCTGAAAGCACAACCTTTTCTATATGGTTGTTCCACATAAATGCACGTTTGCCAGTACCTACAACAAGGTATTCCGTACCTTCGTTTTCCACCTTTAGAGGCATCACCAATTCCTTACCTGTAAAATGATTGCCATCAGAGAGTAATACAGCCTTCTGGTTAAAGCCAGACGGATCAAGATAGTCGTCGTAATAGTCGTATCCGATGTCATCTACATAGAAATCGGCATTATAATGAACCTGTTCCTCTTCTTCCTCTTCTCCTGGGTCGTCTTCTCCAATCGCCACGATATTACCAAACATACTCCAGGGAATCGTCGAACTGTATGCTGCCATGGCTGATTCAGGTACATGCAGCGTAGCATATTCAATGTACGAGCCAGTGAACCAGCTTTTTGATGTCGGCACATTCTCGGCATAGCAATACACATCCTTCAACTCCTTACAATTATTAAATGCCTCGCTACCGATTTCCTTGACTCCTTCTCCTATCTTCACTTTCTTCAGCTTCAGACAACCCTTTAATGCCCTGTAAGTAATCGATGTCACGCTATTGGGAATCGTCAATGATGTCAGGTTATCACAATCGATAAACCCTCCCATACTCTGAAGTCCTTCGTTGAGCTTGATCTTCTTCAAGGCATGACAACCGTCGAAACCATAAATACTCTCCACAGTACTCGGCAATTCGATGGAAGTAATTGCATAGCTTTCGGTAAAACCAGAAATGGCCGTGATACCTTCCGGAAAATCCACAGAAGGCAAACCATGGCAATAATTGATATAGCTAACCACAGGAACACTTTTAGGTATGTTTATCGAAACAAGACTATTACAATGCGTGATAGCATTCCATTCGATGGTGGTTATCCCCTCTGGGAGTCTTATCTTCGACAAGGATTCGCAATAAGAAATAGCCATCTCTTTGATTGTCTCCAAGCTTTCTGGGAAAGACAACTCCTTCAATGACCCGCAACGAGAAAAGGCACCTTTCCCGATGATTTTAACCCCCTCGGCAAAAGAGACTGTTTCCATTTTCTCGCAATTATTGAAAGCCCCAGCTTCTATCGTCTTGATGTTTGATGGAATATGGATAGAGGCAAGTCTGCTACACTCTTTGAACATTTCTACTGGGATAGTAGTCATCTTATTCGATAAGGTTACCGATTTCAGGGAACTACAACTCACAAACAGGCCATCTCCTACCGACTCCACGCTATTGGGTATCACAAATTCCACAAGACTATGGCATCCTGCAAAAGCATTCTTGCCGATTGTCTGAAGTCCATCGGGCAACGATATGGACTCCAAACTTGCACAGTTCTGGAAAGCCCCTTCGCCAATTATTGTGATACTCTGTGGCAGAACAACAGTCTTCATACTTGAACAATCATGGAATGTTCTCCTTTTTATCTCCGTCATGCCTTCAGGCAGGATGAGGGAAGTAAACTGGTCTTGGCCTTCCAACGCTCCTTGGTTGATAACCACCGTGTAAACAGTTCCTTGATACTTCACTGTTGAAGGGATGTTCAACTCGCCTGTATATTTCTTATCTCCGGTTGTTACCTCAGCCACCTGACCCTTCTCCACAAGATTGTAGTAGATGCCGTCGATCTTGGCATCATAGGCACTGGCAGTTATTGAAACCAGCAGGACCACTAATGTAAGTATTACCTTTTTCATATACCTGATTCTTTTATTTGTTTATTGGTATAACGGGAATGACCCGAAAAACCTACGTGGTGGTGCAAGATAATTGTCATTTTTTAACAAATCACCTTGTACATATTCTTAGCAAAGGTATAAAATATTGTCCTTCAGTCCGTATCTATATTGTTAATAAATCTAAAACAACAAACTCGTGGGGTATATTTTTGCTTCGCCACTCGTTATATTTGTAGAGTGTTAAAAGAAAAAAGCGTATGAAGAAGATTACAATGATCACCATGTTGTTCATGGCAATGACAATGACCACCATCACATCCTGCTCTAAGGATGATGAAATTGATGATATTATTAATAATGACGATCTTAATGATGGCTATGATCCTATGTTTAGTGGACCAAGGGATGAAGGCTTATCAGAGGCCTTTGATGCCAAGATCAACGGCTTGTTCTATCAGTTAATACCCAAGGCAAAGATAGCTATAGTGACAGCGGGCAATGAATGGTATGAAGGACATATCACCATTCCCTCAACAATTGAACATGATGGCGTGGAATATACTGTAACGGAGATAACTGGGCACGCATTCTATTATTGTGAGAATCTACGCTCACTGATCATTTCCAATAGCGTAACAAAGATTGGCTATCAGGCCTTTTACCATTGCAGCAGGCTTCGTAAACTGATCTTACCTGACGACATAGAGGAACTGCCTTGGGGCATGTGTGACATGTGCTACCGACTGACAGAGGTACATCTGCCCAACCGTTTGAGGACGCTCACTTCAGCCTTTAGTGAGTGTATATCCTTACCATCGATCACACTGCCCGAGGATCTTGTGGAAATTGGCGGAGGCGCTTTCTCCTATTGCAACTCACTCACGTCTGTCGTGATTCCTCATCATGTAAGTATTATAGGAAGTGGTGCTTTCGCTGGCTGTAACAATCTGGAATCTGTACGACTGCCAGATAACTTGTCAAGGGTACCCAACAACTGTTTTGCCAACTGTCCTAAGCTGTCAAACATCACTCTTCCTAACGGTATTGATGCCATCGGTGATGATGCCTTTTCGGGCTGTGAATCATTGACTCAACTTACCATCCCCGACAATGTGCGATCCATCGGGAAAAGGGCTTTCGAAAGATGTGGCTTTACATCTTTCACCCTCCCTTCAGGTGTCACGCAGATAGGTTCTGGAATATTCTTCGGATGCAGTCAATTAAAGGGGGTTACATCGTGGCCGTATAACACCTTATATGGAGAGACTTTCAAGGGTTGCACGGCACTCGAAGAGTTTGTTATTCCTGAAGGTGTTAGACAAATAGGCGCTGTTGCCTTTGAAGGATGCACAAATCTGAAGACCGTTAGTCTGCCGAAGTCGCTGACCTATATCGACTATTATGTATTTCGGGATTGCACAAGTCTGAAGGATGTATACTGTTACTGCGAAGAATTACCAAGAATCAGTCCGTGGGACGACATTTTCAGTGGGTCCTACATTGAATATGCAACCCTCCATGTGCCCGCATCTGCCATCGAAAAGTATAAAAACAAGAAGCCCTGGAACGGATTCGGTTCTATCGTGGCGTTATAAGAATATTATTAATTTTGAGAAAAAGATTATGAAGAAGATTATATTTACCTTCGTGTTCCTACTGGTTTCAATAACTGCCAGTGCCTATGATGCCAAGATCGACGGCATATACTATGATTTGGTACCCAAGGCTAAAGTGGCTATTGTGACAGAAGGGGACACAAAATATGAAGGTGATATCAGCATTCCTTCAACGTTTGAATACGAAGGCGTGGAATATACTGTGACGGAGATAACCGGAAAAGCCTTTTACTACTCCACGAACCTGCGGTCGCTGACGATTCCAAATAGCGTAAAGACCATTGGCCGACAAGCTTTCTTCTGTTGCGAAAACCTCCGCAAGCTGGTGTTACCTGATGACTTGGAAGAATTGCCTTCGAGTATATGTTCTATGTGTCATCAACTGACAGAAATACATATGCCCAATCGTTTGAGGACGATCTCTGCGCATGCTTTCTATGAATGCGTTTCCTTAGCATCAATCTCCCTGTCTGAGGATCTTGTGGAAATAGGCGGTAATGCCTTTAGAGACTGTATTTCTCTTACATCCATGGTGATTCCTGATCATGTAAGCATTTTGGGTGCAGGAGCGTTCCGGGGGTGCACCAACTTGACATCAATCCGTCTGCCCATGAACTTGTCAAGAGTACCCAACAATTGTTTTACCAACTGTCCTAAGCTGACAAACATCACCCTCCCCAATGGCATTGATGCCATCGGTGATGATGCCTTTTCGGGATGTGAATCATTGGCTCAGCTGACCATCCCCGACAATGTGCGATCCATTGGGAAAAGGGCTTTCGAAAGATGTGGCTTTACTTCTTTTGAATTCCCATCGGGTAATATACAGGTGGGATACGGCCTGTTTCTCGGATGTAGTCAACTGAAAGGTGTTGTTTCGTGGCCTTTCCCAGAATTGTATGGAGAGACTTTCAAGGACTGCACAGCACTCGAAGAGTTTGTGATTCCTGAAGGTGTTAGGGAAATAGGCTCTACTGCCTTTGAGGGGTGCACAAACCTAACGACGGTCAGCCTTCCGTCATCCCTGAATTATATTGACTACTATGTCTTCAAGGACTGCAAAAACCTGAAGGATGTGTACTGTTACTGCGAGGAATTACCTAGGATCAGTCCGTGGGACGATATCTTCAGTGGTTCCTACATCGAATATGCTACATTACATGTACCTACCTCAGTCATAGAGACATACCGTTCTACTTATCCTTGGAGCGAGTTTGGTACCATCGTAGCAATTGAAAGCACGGGGATTAGCGAGGCTTTACCTCAAGACAAAGTTCAAAGTGAATCGTGGTATACCCTCGAAGGTATCCGTGTGGCGCACCCAAGAAAGGGAGTGTATATTAAGAATGGGAAAGTGGTAGTGATTAAGTGAGAACAGAGTCGCTGTTTCAGGGAACTACAGAACTACAACAATTCCCACGTTGGGAATAAAGAGTTCCCAACGTGGGAATAAAGAGTTTCCTAGTAGAAAACATTGTTCTGGTCACCTTCTTGTTCTGAACAAATGAAAGAATTTTGTGTTTTTGTCCAAGACCTAACAGTTTCACAGAAGAAAGTGCCTGTATATAGATGTTTCACGCGTTTTTGACGCCATCAAGACCTAACATAAGACCTAACAAAGAGGTAACATAAGACCTAACATAAGACCTGAATGTTAGGTCTTATGTTAGGTGTGATGTTAGGTTTTTGTTACCTCTTATGTTACCTCTTTTAGCCTCCTTTTTTCTCCTAAATTACTCAAAATAAAGCATTTAAGTTTTTTCAATGTTAGGTCTTACGAAAATTGTGAAAATTCTATTAGTTTTGTTGGTTCTATAGATAGTTAATAAAGCATAAATCGATAGGTGTTGCAGGTATGTTTATGAGGATTAGTCCGTCATTATAGTAGAAGCAAAAAATATTATTATAAAGTACGTATTCCATTCGAGTGCCTATTAAAGATGTGTTTAACAAACATTAATTATTTCAGATGCAAGATTTCGCAAATGTTGGATTTATAGTGTAGGGTTGTTGTTTAGGATATACTGTATGGATTAAAGTTAGTCTTTTGATTAAGTGGCGCATGATTCATCTATTCTTTCTGCGCTTTAGTTTCTGACGAAAAACTACCCGTTTCATTCTAACATGATGGACGGGTAGTTTTGGTTTTTAAGAAATAAAATAACAAAATAATCAAAAATAGTGGCGTTTTTCTTGCATATGTGCACAAAAAAGCGTAATTTCGCGCCGAAATGAATGAAACCCATAAAAAAAACAATCATGAGCAAACAAAAGAAATTCATTTTACAAGAGAGTGAGATTCCCACCCAGTGGTACAATATCCAGGCCGACATGGTGAACAAACCACTGCCCCCTATCCATCCGGCTACCAAGCAGCCGTTGGGCGTTGACGACCTGGCCTTTATCTTCCCCCGCGAGTGCTGTGTTCAGGAGTTGGATACAGAGCATCGCTGGATTGATATCCCCGAGGAAGTGCTCGACAAGTATAAGTATTACCGTAGTACTCCGCTGGTGCGTGCCTACGCTTTGGAAGAGGCCCTTGGCACTCCGGCACATATCTATTTCAAGAACGAGAGTACCAACCCGTTAGGTTCACATAAGATCAACTCTGCCCTCCCCCAGTGCTACTATGCCAAGATGGAAGGTACGAAGAATGTGACCACCGAGACCGGTGCCGGTCAGTGGGGTGCCGCATTGAGCTATGCCGCCAAGATCTACGGTCTTGACTGTGCTGTTTATCAGGTGAAGATCACCATGCAGCAGAAGCCTTATCGTAGCAGTATCATGCGTACCTTCGGTGCTGTTGTAGAGGGTTCTCCTTCGATGTCAACACGTGCCGGAAAAGATATCCTGACAAAGGATCCTACACATAGCGGTTCTTTAGGGACAGCCATCTCAGAGGCTGTGGAGCTGGCTACCACCACTCCGAATTGTAAGTACACCCTCGGCTCTGTGCTGAACCACGTGGGTCTGCATCAGACCATCATCGGTCTGGAGGCTGAGAAGCAGATGGCTATGGCTGGTGAGTATCCTGACATGGTGATTGCCTGCTTCGGTGGCGGTTCAAACTTCGGCGGTATTGCCTTCCCGTTCATGCGCCATAACCTGTTGGATGGTAAGAAGACTGAGTTCATCGCAGCCGAGCCCGACAGCTGTCCGAAGCTCACACGCGGTCAGTTCCGTTATGACTTCGGTGACGAGGCTGGTTACACCCCGTTGCTGCCGATGTTCACCTTAGGACATAATTTCAAGCCGAGTAACATCCACGCTGGCGGTCTGCGCTACCATGGTGCAGGTATGATTATCAGTCAGCTGATCAAGGACGGTATGATGAAGGGTGTTGACATCCCGCAGCTCGAGACCTTCGAGGCAGGTATGCTCTTTGCCCGTACAGAGGGTATCATCCCTGCTCCCGAGAGCTGTCACGCCATCGCCGCTACTATCCGCGAGGCCAACAAGTGCAAAGAGACTGGCGAAGAGAAGGTGATCCTGTTCAACCTCTCTGGTCATGGACTCATCGACATGCCGTCATACGAAGCCTTCATCAAGGGTGACCTGCAGAACTACACGGTTACTGACGAGATGATTGCTGCGAACTTGGCTGAACTGGACAAGTAAGTTGACAGTTAGATTTCATTGAGAATTGAAAGTGCCGCATCCACTGAAGAGATGTTGGACACAACCATAGAGCGTTTGCCGTTGACCTCACGTAGGTTACAACGGCGAACGTTTTTTGTGGCGTATTCGATAATACGTCCGAAGGCTTCACTCTGATAGTAAGGACTGTCGGGATTGCTGACAAAGAAGAGAATCATCTTCTGTTGTTTGAGCATGATTTTCTCCACACCCAGTTGCTTACCTGCCACACGGAGAGGTACCACACGAATCAGTTCCTCGGCTACCTCAGGGATAGCACCGAAACGGTCACGCAATCGGTTACGATAGGCTTCAAGTGAAGCCTCAAGATCATGGCGGTTAGCCAGGTTATCCAGTTCGCGATACAGCAACATCCTCTCTGAATCGTTGGGCACGACCTGATCGGGGAAATACATCTCGATATCGGATTCGAGGGCGCAATCATCCACATACATGGAGGAAGGAGGAAGGAGGAAGGAGGAAGGAACTTCCGAGGCAGATCTATCAGAAGCAGGAGTATTCTCCTTACTCGAACTTTCATCCCATTTCATTTCATTCCTCAGCTCTGCCATGGCCTGATTAAGGATCTTCTGATAGGTCTCGTAGCCTAAGTCCTCCATGAAGCCACTCTGCTCAGCGCCCAAGAGGTTACCTGCCCCACGGATATCAAGATCCTGCATAGAGAGGTTAAAGCCACTGCCGAGATCTGAGAAGGTCTCTAATGCTTCCAACCGCTTGCGGGCCTCAGTGGTAAGATGTACAGCAGGCGGAGCCAAAAGGTAGCAGAACGCCTTCTTGTTACTGCGCCCCACCCTGCCTCGCATCTGGTGCAAGTCGCTCAATCCGAAATGGTGTGCATCATTGATGATGATGGTATTGGCATTGGGGATATCAATACCATTCTCCACGATGGTAGTAGAAAGCAGTACGTCGTAGTCGTAATTGATGAACCCCATCACTACCTTCTCCAGTTCCTCAGGCTTCATCTGTCCATGACCGATAGCCACGCGTGCATCCGGCACATATTTCCTAATCATCAAGGCCAGTTCGGGCAGGTTACTGATACGGTCGTTGACGAAGAACACCTGACCGTTCCTGCTCATCTCGAACTCGATGGCATCAGCTATGACTTGTTTGTCGTAGGTGTGCACCTCGGTATAGATGGGATAGCGGTTGGGCGGTGGCGTCTGGATGATACTCATGTCGCGAGCACCCATCAACGAGAACTGAAGGGTTCGCGGTATCGGTGTGGCGGTCATGGTAAGCGTATCCACATTGGTCTTCATCTTACGCAGTTTTTCCTTGGTGGAGACACCGAACTTCTGTTCCTCATCGATGATGAGCAGACCCAGGTCCTTAAACTTCACCGTCTTACCGATGAGCTTATGCGTACCGATGATGATATCAATCTTTCCTTCCTCCAAGTCACTGAGAATCTCCTTGGTCTTCTTGGCACTGCGGGCACGAGAGAGATACTCCACCCGTACCGGCATACCTTGCAGACGACTGGTGAAGGTTTGGTAATGCTGATAGGCCAATACGGTGGTGGGCACCATCACTGCCACCTGCTTTGAGTCGCAGGCCGCCTTGAAAGCCGCGCGGATGGCCACCTCGGTCTTACCAAAGCCCACATCCCCGCATACCAAGCGGTCCATAGGACGATTGCTCTCCATATCGGCCTTCACATCATTGGTAGCCTTCAGCTGATCAGGCGTATCCTCATAGAGGAAGCTCGCCTCCAACTCATGCTGCAAGAACGAGTCGGCACTGAAGGCAAATCCTTTCTGATGGCGCCGTGTGGCATAGAGCTTGATCAGGTCACGGGCGATATCCTTGATCTTGGTCTTGGTACGTTCCTTCATGCGGTTCCATGCACCCGTTCCCAACGTGGAGAGCCGGGGTTGAACCTCACTGTCGCGCCGCTTGTATTTGGAGATCTTATACAGCGAATGGATGCTCACATCCACCTTGTCGTTATTGGCATAGATGATGCGGATCACCTCCTGGTAACTGTTTCCCTGAGGAATGCGGACCAATCCGGCAAAACGACCGATACCGAAATCCACATGTACGATATAGTCGCCAGGCTCCATCTCCTGCAATTCCTTGAGTGTGAGTGCCACCTTACCCGAACGGGCTGCATCGCTTCGCAGACTGTATTTATGGAAACGGTCGAAGATCTGATGATCGGTAAACAGACAGATACGCTGAACGTTGTCGATGAAACCCTCATGGAGCGTCTTATCCACAGGTGTGAAGGCAATCTTCTGTTCCGTCATACTATCGAAGATATCGCGCAGACGCTGTTGCTGCTTGGCACTGTCGGCCAAGATAAACAACTGATAACCTCGGTCGAGATAGTCGCTGAGCGTGGAGATGAGCAGTTCGAAGTTTTTGTGGAACAGCGGCTGCGGAGTGATATCGAACGTGATGGTGGCCTGTGGCATACCTGTAGGACGACTACCGATCTCTATCTTACGGAAGTCGGCTGCCTCTTCTGAGAACTTACTACCCGGAAGCAGGAAGCTCTCGGCCTGCGTTTCTTTCATGATGGCATGTTGTTCCATCTCGGTGGCTCCCTCCATCCGCTCTGTGATAGCCTGACTGGAGAAACCTGAACGATAGGTCTGCTCAATACTATCGCGCACAAAGAGGAAGCTCTTCATCACCAATAAGGTGTCGGCAGGCAGGAACTGCATAAACGGAATCTTCTCACTACCGAGGGAGGCCAGCTCAGGCACAATCTCGACAGATTCTTTCTTGTCGCGTGACAGTTGCGTCTGTACCTCGAAGGTGCGGATGGAGTCAATCTCATCACCGAAGAAATCCAGTCGGAAAGGATACTCGGAACTAAAAGAGAAGACATCCACGATACTACCGCGGGCGGCAAACTGTCCCGGCTCATACACATATTCCACCTCCTTGAAACCTAAGTCGCGCAACTGGTTCTCCAACATCGACACATCCAGCGCGTCACCTACCTTCAACAACATCGAACGCTCATCGAGCTTCTTCTTCGAAACAACCAGTTCGGCCAATGCCTCGGGATGGGTGATGATGTATAACGGGGATGCAGAATTATCAGATGTATGGGTAGTGAGACGACTCAACACTTCGGTGCGGAGAATCTCATTGGCCGCATCGCGCTGACCGTATTTCACCTGTCGGCGATAGGTGGAAGGGAAGAACAGTACCTGCTGCGATCCCAACAGCTGTACCATATCATGATAGAAATAGCCTGCCTCCTCTGCATCCTGCAGAATATACAAGACGGTATTGAGGGCTTTCGACTGGTTTTTCGTCAGGGAAGCGAAGAACATCGGGGCAGAAGAAGACACTAGTCCCTGCAGGAAAATGTTCTTGACAGAATCATCCTCCAGGGTTTTGATCAATGCTCCCGACTGCGCCGAATGAGCATATACATCCAATAATTCTTGTATATTCATCTTAAAGTTCGACAAAATTACAATTAAGTGAGCGAAAAACCAAATAAACCTTCATCTTTTTAATCACAGATACCTGACTCACCACACAAGATCAGTACAAATCCCTGATAAAGCACTTCGTAGTACCCACGCTGCGAGTAGTATAGATTTGTTGCTTTCCTCTTGGTCGTTTCACTTATATTTATTATATTTGCCCCGAGAAAACAATAAGCAACTAATAACATAAAGACTATGAAGAAGGTATTATTCATTCTGATGCTGATGGCCATAAGTGTGCCGGCGAAGACACAAGAACTGAAGGTTGGCGGTGTGTCGATCAACCTAAATAAAAACAGCACGTATCAAGCCAATACGGGAATAGGACACTTCACCTATAATTATCAGGAGAAAAAACTGGAATTCTATTCCGTAACAATGGCGGGACAAATCTGGAGCTCTGTGAAGGACTTGAACATCGTTTTCTACGGCAACAACACCATATTGAATGTTGAAGACTATGCACTTCGTCTCGTTGCTGACACTCACCTGACCACTACGGGTACGGTAAACATAACTTCGAAATTCGATTCTTCACATGATACATACTATAATGCCTTTACCATCATTCGTTCAAATATCGACATATCCGGTGGCGTTTGGGTTTTTAATGGGAATATTTATTTAAATAAAGACAACAGTACAGAACCTAAACTAGCGATTAAAGACGCTGTAGTGAATGTTACTACGAACATGGAGAATGCTAACGGCATAGATGGTATAAGTAGTGATCCAAGTTATGACAGCTATGGAAAAATTGGATTGGTTGAGGTGGATAATTCCACGCTGACGGTCGAAACCAACAAAGGTAATTGTATCGATGCTAAGGTGGTTTTGAAAAATAGTGTCATTGCCAAGCCCATAAATGCCATTCAAGGTGATGATGGTAGCATTTTACACGGCGAAAATAGCACTGGAGGCAAGGTACTCTATGACACGAAAAAAGAACCCATCACAAATTGGCTGATCATCAATCCAGGTACTGTCTACGATTTGTGGATCTGTGGTGTACGGGTGAACAGCGAGAACATAGGAAATATCTGGCAACTTGAATCGACGGGTACCAGCTCGGAAAAACGCCTTACTTACAATCCTTCTATGAAGAGGCTGGATCTCAATGAAGCAACATTGAATTCAGAATACGTCTCTTACCCTCCAATTTATAGCAAGGTTGATAACCTGACTATCGTTGTTAATGGAACCTGTTACATCGGAAACAGCCAGAATTCCGGTTGGGTGGGTATTAATTCGCTTGCCAACTGCACCATCCGCGGTGGTATGGTTCGACCTGTTTTGAATGTAAAAGGACACAACAGCAATTACGGAGACGCCATTAAAGTAGAAGATGAATCCACCATGAATATATACAACTTAACACTGAATGCCCAAGGAGATCGTTATGGACTGTATGGCTATAAATGTACCATAAATATGTATAATAGCCACATTACTCTCAGCGGCAGCAGTCAGGCTCTTTATGTCTATGATTCTAAGTTCGATCCTAATGGTGAATGTGTTATATCGTATCCTGTCAACGGAATAAAACGAGGGACTACAATCTATGAATCCAACGGTAGTACTCCAGCAAAGTATGTAGAGCTCGTTCCCAAACCGGATATAACTACTGGTGTTAGGCAAGTGGATATGGGCAGCAGCACCGAGACCGACATGCCCACGCACATCTACACCACCACAGGTCAGCTCATCTGGCAGGGCACTGGTCAACCGCAACTTCCCAGCGGCATCTACATCGTTAATGGGGTCAAGGTCGTGATTAAGTGAGAGAAGTGGCAAAGGATATTAAGGAAGAGGATGAGTTGCTCATCCTCTTTTCTTATAATTCCACAGCCTGTGGCATAACATCAGCGATGCCCTTCCGCACGACTATATAGCGCGGGTCCTAAGCATTGTGCGAACAAAACTGCGGAAACATTTGGTGACTTCAAAAGAAACCATTATCTTTGCACTATTATTCATCAGAGGTAGTCATGAACGTTAGCGACAGTATCGTGATCATACCGACATTCAACGAGAAGGAGAATATCGAGAAGATTATCCGGGCCGTGTTCGGACTGGAACAAAGTTTCCATGTTCTCGTTATCGATGATGGCTCTCCTGATGGTACGGCAGCTATTGTGAAACGATTGATGGAGGAGGAGTTTGCCGACCGACTGTTCCTGGTGGAACGCAGCGGGAAGTTAGGACTGGGAACCGCGTATATCACGGGGTTCAAATGGGCGCTGGAGCATCAATATGACTATATCTTCGAGATGGATGCTGACTTCAGTCATGACCCGAACGACCTTCCCCGTCTGTATGCCGCCTGCGCTGAAGAGGGGTATGACTTAGCCATCGGCTCACGCTATATCAGTGGCGTGAACGTGGTGAACTGGCCTATCGGTCGTGTACTGATGAGCTACTTCGCCTCGAAGTATGTCAGACTCGTCACCGGCTTCAAGGTGCATGACACCACAGCGGGATTCAAATGCTATAAACGTCGCGTGCTTGAGACCATCGAGCTCGACAAGATCCGCTTCAAAGGCTACGGCTTCCAGATCGAGATGAAATACACCGCCTATAAGATCGGCTTCAAGATCAAGGAGGTGCCCGTGATTTTCGTGAACCGTCGCGAAGGAGTCTCCAAGATGTCGGGTGGTATCTTCGGCGAGGCGTTCTTCGGTGTAATGCGTCTGCGCTGGGATGGTTGGACCAGAAAGTATCCTCCTTTGCCAGAGAATTGAAAATTGAAAATTGAGAATTGACCTTATTCCATGAAATACCTGTATCGTCTTTACCAACTCTTCATCGCCGTCCCATTGTTTATCGTGTGGACGATCATTATCTCGCTCACGGTAGTCATTGGCTGCACATTGGGAGGCGGTCATTGGTTCGGTTACTACCCTGGAAAGGCATGGGGATGGTTATCGTTGAAACTGTTCCTGCTGCCCGTTCGTGTGGAAGGTCGTGAGAACCTGAAAGAGGGGGAATCGTATGTCTTTGTGAGCAATCACCAAAGCATGTTCGACATCTTCCTGATCTTCGGTCATCTGGGACGACAGTTCAAGTGGATGATGAAATATCAGTTGAAGAATATGCCCTTCATCGGTTTTGCCTGCGCCCGCTCACACCAGATCTTTGTGGATAAGCGCGGACCGAGTAAAATCAAGAAGACATACGATGAAGCACGGAAGATATTACAAGGAGGGATGTCACTTTCTGTCTTCCCCGAAGGGGCCCGCACCTTTACGGGTCATATGGGCGTATTCCGTCGTGGTGCCTTCATGCTGGCGGATGATCTGCAGCTGCCTGTTGTGCCCATGACCATCAATGGTTGCTTTGATGTGATGCCAAGAATGCGCGACTACCGTTTCATCTCCTGGCATCCGCTCACGCTTACCATTCATGCACCAATCCGTCCTGAGAGCAAAGGTCCTGAGAACATCAAGCGTATGATGGACGAGAGTTACGAGAAGGTGATGTCGGCCCTGGTACCTGAATACCAAGGATTCGTAGAAAACCCGGATCAATAAGATTTGTTATTTCCCCTTTCTTAATGTCATGACCACAATCTCTCCCGAGAAACCAAATCGGAAGGGAACCAACGCACCCAGTCCTGTGGTAACGAACAACGAACGGTCATTCTCCTCATACCAGCCAGCACCGTAATCGGTCTTTAATGAGGCAGGCGACCATCCGAAGATTCGGAACTGTCCACCATGGGTATGACCGCTGAAGGTGAGCTGTGCTTTCAGGTCGGGCTGCAACACCGCATGCCAGATATCAGGATTATGCACCAACGCCACGATGAAAGCACCGTCGTTCACGCCTTCCATTGCCTTATTCAGATCCGAACGCTTGGTGACTATACCCTTGTTGTTACGGGAATCATCTTCCACACCCAGCACAACAATCGAATCGGAACCGTTCTTGATCACCCTGTTCTCATTCAGCAACAGATCCCAGCCCATACTGCGCTGTTTGCTCTTCAGCAGACTCTCATTCAGCGCCTCCGTGGCCAGATCGGTAGAGATATAATTGGTATAGTCGTGATTACCCAGAACGGAATACACCCCATCCTTGGCCTTGATCTTGGAGAGGGTACTCTGGAAAGGATCCAGCTCTGAGGGTTGCAGGTTCTGAAGGTCACCCACGAACATCACCATGTCGCCATGCTGCTCCTGAATCTTATCCACCATCTTCTCCATGAGCTTCTCACGTCCCCAAATCCATGAACCCACATGGAGGTCACTGAAGACCACAATACGATAGCCATCAAATGATGCGGGCAGATCTTTTGATACAAACTCCTGCTCATTCACCTTCACCTTATTAAATCCGATAGTACTGCCATAGATGACGATATACAAAGCGAAGAGCGCGAGGATGAAACCAATCAGGTTACCCCAGTTCTGTCGTTTGTGTCGCAACTTGCAGAAAAGCAATCCGATACCACTGCACAATGCGAACACGGCCTTGGGGATAACCAGTACACCCAGCAGGAACAGATAGAGGAAGAGAATACCTATCTGCGTGGGTGCGAAATCATCACCAGCTGACAGTCCTAAGGTATAGACCACCATCACAACTGCGGGAATCCAGAACAGCACTCGCCAGAAAGTGTTATAACCTTTCTTACGAAGGAGGTAATGCTTGTGGAGATAGATGTCGGGAAGGACAATCAGTAACAACAACAGGAAAAGTACTCTTGCAATCATATTCTTTAGGGGTGAGAGGTTTAGAGGTTAGAGGTGAGAGATTAGGAAACGACGGGCCATCTCTACAGGAATACCGCGCCGCCAGGCATAATCCTTCAGCTGGTCCTCTCCGATTTTCCCCAGGTTGAAATACCGCGCTTGGGGATGGGCGATCATGAAGCCGCTGACCGAGGCGTGTGGCATCATCATACCACTCTCCGTCAGACGGATGCCGATATCCTTCATACCGATCAGGTCGGACAGGATGAAATTAATACTGGTATCAGGAAGGGAAGGATAGCCAACGGCAGGACGAATGCCCTGGAACGCCTCGACATGCAACTGTTGCATGGTGAGATGCTCATCGGGCGCATAGCCCCAATAGTTTCGGCGCACCTCCTCGTGCATACGCTCTGCGGTAGCCTCAGCGAGTCTGTCGGCCAGCGTCTGCGCCATCATCTTCGAGAAAGGATCATCTTCCGTATCCGTCTCCATGGCATGATCAACCGTAGTGGCGAACAGTCCGATGGTGTCTTTCTGTCCTGAGGATATAGGACGGATGAAGTCCGACAGACAGAGATTCAGCTCCTCGCTCCCTACAGGATGCTGCTGACGCAGAAAAGGGATGCGAATCTCGTCTTTCCCTTCCGGCCATACCACCACATCATCCCCGTCGCTGTTCGCCTCGAACAATCCGAAGATGGCATGGGTGTGGTATTTCCCATCGAGGTACGACAACCGTTGCTCTGCCTCCTGGCGCAGTTGATCCCGCTCCTTACTACCTTGATTCCCTACTCCCCATGCATAGTAGAAATAGATCCAGTTCACATAGGGAACCAACGTACTGATATCGTATGTGATTTGTTGTATCATCTGAATGACAGCTCCTCTCCATGATAATGCTCATCGAAGACACCTTGGTCGTACAGATGATGTCCGTTACAGAATGTATGTTGCACCTGCCAGTAGTAGATATGACCGAGCATGGGGCTCCACTTGCACTTACTCTGGATGATCTCCTCCGTGACGGTCCATGGGGCATTCGGTCTGACAATGGTGATATCGGCCTTATAACCCTTACGCAGGAATCCGCGTTCACGGATCTCGAACAACTCAGCAGGATGATGACACATCAGCTCAACCAGTCGTTCTATAGTTAACACACCCGCATCCACCAGTTCCAACATTGTCACCAGCGAGAACTGAATCATCGGCATACCCGATGTAGCTTTGGCTGCCCCACCCTGCTTGTCACTTAACTGATGTGGCGCATGATCGGTTCCAATGACCGCAATACGACCGTCATTCAATGCACGCCGTAACGCATCACGGTCGGCCTTTGTCTTAATGGCCGGGTTACATTTAATCAATGTACCCAATGCGGGATAGTCGTCATCGCAGAAATACAGATGACTCACTGTGGCCTCTGCCGTAATACTTTGCCCTTCGACCAAATCCCTTTGACCATTCAAAAGTTCCAACTCCTTGGCAGTGGTAAGATGGGCGATGTGCAGACGGGCATGATGTTTCTTAGCCAGTCCCACGGCAAGACGGGTACTCTCGTAACAAGCCTCCTCGCTACGGATCTCAGGATGATGGATGATGGCAGGATCATCACCATAGCGTTCCTTGGCCTCTGCCATGTTCCTATTAATGATACCCGTATCCTCACAGTGTGCCATGATGGGCAGTGGTGCTGTACGGAAGATCTCGTCCAGCGAAGCCTTCTTATCCACCAGCATATTCCCCGTACTGCTACCCATGAACAGTTTGATGCCGGGTATGCGATGGATATCCAGAAGCGGGAACAGGTTGGCATTCCCGTTGGTGGCACCGAAGAAGAAACTGTAGTTCACATGACTGCTCTTCTGTGCCAGCAGGAACTTCTCGTCGAGCGCCTCTAAAGAAGTGGTCTGAGGAATGGTGTTGGGCATATCGAAATAGGAGGTCACTCCGCCAAAGGCGGCAGCACGACTCTCACTCTCAATATCTGCCTTCTGGGTGAGTCCTGGCTCACGGAAATGAACATGGTCATCGATGATGCCCGGAAAAACAAAACACCCCGTGGCGTCAACCGTCTGGTCGAACTGCCCTTGGGGTGTTGCTATCTCAAGAATATCCGCAATGCGATCGTCCTCAATAATCAGAGAACCTTCAAATGTTCGTCCTTCGTTGACGATTGTCGCATGGGATATCAGTGTCTTCACTGTCATCTATGTTAATTACGCACGGAATCCGTTGGCTGTGCCATCTGATTAGGTGTAGGTGCCTGCGGTAATGGTGCCTGTGGCGCACCCATGGGTTCTGCCATGCCGCTCATAATGGCTTCGTTCTGCTTGGCAGTCTCGTAATAGGTCTTCACGTAAGCATCGTTCTTGAAATTGTCGGTAGCCTTACTCATCAATGCCTCAATCCATGGGGTGAGCAGCGGCGTACGATTGGCGGCTGTGAGCATGAAGAACACACCCGGACCCAGCACATTGTCAAAGTTTTCCTCGATGAAGCCGGTAACGAGCTTATCCTCCTCATCAGCAATCCGCGCAGCCTCCTCGTTCAGACGGGCATTGGTTACATTCTCGTCCTCACCGTCCATGATGGCCTGACTCTGCTTATGTCCCAGGTCCTCCATCTGTCGCTGAAGCTGGTTGTATTCATCCAAGAAGGCCGTCAACTTGTCGTTCAGCGGTGTGCCACTTACCTTCTGCTGCGAGTTGTCGATCTTGATGTTGATCTCTCCACGCTCAATCACAACAGGCATGATACTCTCATCATCCATGAACAGCGTGGCCATCCTTGTGCTGTCAACCGTTCCGGTAAACTGGAATTTGCCATGAACCACATCGCACGAATCCACATTCTTCAGGTCACTGTTCTTGAAAACCTTCAGATAGAGCATACGTCCGTCGAGCATCTGCACGTCGGATGAGCCCTGGATATTGTAACTGTTGGCACACGAAGTAAGCGCGGCCAATGTCAGTAGTGCGTAGATGATTTTATTCATATAAATTCCTATAACAGCTTATGACGGCAGACAAGCCGACACGAAGTCTGTGCAAAAGTACAATGTAATCTTGAAGTATGGAAAAATCTTAATGCTATTTAAAACAAATGAGCATACTTTTAGCGTTTTTTTGCCTCTTTTTCCAGTTCGTTGCTAATTCTGTGTGTTGTATATACCTCAAGGATGGCGGCAACCAACAACAGAACCACCCATTTTCCCATAATATAAGTAATGTAAGCATTGAGCCCGTTAGGCACATGCTCCTGGAAGAACGGCAACAGGTAATTATAGGCATTCTCCACCATCAGGAAGCCCGCCAACACGAACAGGATGTCGGCCATAATCATAATGCGGCGCAGACGACGGATCACGAAGTTATCACCATCGTAAGCCTGCTTCAGCTGCATGGAAGAAAACAAAAGGGCACCCACAAGGAAAATCCACGAAGCAGGTTGGCAGAACCCGAACACATACAGGCCGGCACCAATCACCATCAAGGCACCGCCCACCAGAAACAGGATGTTCTGGAACCTACTCAGCTGTCTCATCACCCTCCTCCTTCACAGGTTGTAAATCATCACTCAGCACGAAGATATCCTCATCGTCGGCCTTCATGAAGTAACGCTCACGGGCAATCTTCGTGATGGCTTTCGGATTACGGCGCAACTCGCGCAACTGAGCCTCATCGCGTTCATACTGCGCATTGTATTCCGCGATCTTCGTCTTCAATTCCTCGATCTGCAGGTCGTACTTCACACGCTGGTAGAAGCTGTTCTCATCGAGTACACCTACAATCAGGATGCCGACAATCAGCACAATCCAATATTTGTTGTGACTGAGAAAGGCATAGACAGGATTTGATTTACTCATATTTTTTCCTTATTTGAGCGCAAAGATAACAATAATTCTCGAAAAAATTACTATCTTTGCACGAAACTTTTCAATAATTATGGAAGAATATATCGTATCAGCACGCAAATACCGGCCGATGACCTTCGATTCGGTGGTGGGACAGGAAGCACTGACCACCACGCTGAAGAATGCGGTGAAGAGCGGAAAGCTGGCACACGCCTACCTGTTCTGCGGTCCGCGAGGCGTGGGAAAGACCACCTGCGCACGTATCTTTGCCAAGGCCATCAACTGTGATTCACCCACCGACGAGGGGGAAGCATGCAACCACTGCGAGAGCTGTATGGCCTTCAACGAGCAGCGCTCGTATAACATCTTCGAGCTGGACGCTGCCTCGAACAACTCCGTAGAGAATATCAAGGTGTTGATGGAGCAGACGCGCATCCCACCGCAGATCGGTAAGTACAAGGTGTTCATCATCGACGAGGTGCACATGCTCTCCACAGCTGCCTTCAATGCCTTCCTCAAGACCTTGGAGGAGCCACCTGCCCATGTGATCTTCATCCTCGCCACTACCGAGAAGCACAAGATCCTGCCCACGATCATCAGTCGCTGTCAGATATACGACTTCGAGCGGATGACCGTTCCTAATATCGTCAATCATCTCAAGATGGTGGCCGAGAAGGAAGGGATCAGCTACGAGGAGGAAGCACTGAACATCATTGCCGAGAAAGCTGATGGTGGTATGCGCGACGCCTTGTCGGTATTCGATCAGGTGGCATCGTTCTGTCAGGGTAATATCACCTACCAGAAGGTGCTAGAGGACCTGAACGTGCTCGACACCGAGAACTATTTCAATATCATCAACCTGGCCTTGGAGAACAAGGTGGCTGATATCATGGTACTGCTGAACAATATCATCAACAACGGCTTCGATGGCGGTCATCTCATTAGCGGATTGGCCGCGCATGTGCGCAATGTGCTGATGGCAAAGAACGAGCAGACCATCCCGCTCCTGGAGGTTAGTCAGCGGCAACGCGACCAATACCGCGAGCAGGCCAAGAAGTGTCAGCCCGCGTTCCTGTATAAGGCGCTGAAGATCATGAACGACTGTGATGTGAACTACCGTCAGAGCAGTAACAAGCGGTTACTGGTGGAGCTGACGCTGATCCAGGTGGCGCAGATCACACAGGAGGATGATACACCTTCGGCGGGGCGCAGCCCTAAGCGATTAAAATCCCTGTTCAAAAAACTTGTCAAGGACGTTCAGACAAAGGTGGCTTCACAGGGTGCCGCCGAACGTTCTCCGAAAAAGAACGATGTGCCCGTTGCGCCCACCGTTCATCCTGTTGCTGTCGAGACAGCACCCGAAACACCAAAACCTGCACAGCGTGTGCGCCTTGGCGCGATAGGTATGACCTTCGCCAACCTCAGTAAGAGCGGTAAGAAGCCTGTCTTCCAGAAGGAGGAAGAAGAAAAGATCACGACTGATGAGCAGCAGTCGTTCGACGAGGATAAGCTGTTGCAGCAGTGGACCGCCATGTGTAAGCGTATGCCACAGAAGATGACGGCCCTGGCCACACGAATGAAGAACATGACACCGGTCATCACCGACTATCCCAATATCGAAGTGGTGATCGACAACGAGATCCTGCTGGATCAGATGAAAGCCATCCAGAAACGCATCCGCAGTACCCTCGTTGAGCACCTCCATAACAATGATATCACTCTTCACCTCCGTCTGGCCAAGCCTGATGAGGTGAAGAAGATTCTCAATAACCGCGAAATGCTGGAAGAGATGCGGGCCAAACATCCCGCATTAGAGCAATTGCTCGGACAGCTCGAACTGGAACTGGTCTGATTAGATCAGTGTCATACCCAACTGATGACATTCCTCGCGCATATCATCCGGCCAGATACTGGCCTGGATCTCTCCGAGATGACCTTTCTGGAGGAGTACCATACACAGACGACTCTGACCGATACCACCACCTACGCTGAGGGGCAGTTCGCCGTTCAGGAGCTTCTTGTGGAAATACAGCTGTGCACGATCTTCCTTGCCAGTGAGCTTCAACTGGCGCAACAAGCTCTCCTGATCCACACGGATACCCATGGATGAAAGCTCCACGGCACGACCGAGCACAGGATACCAGATAAGGATATCACCGTTCAAGCCCTTCTTGCCCTCACCACACTCTGTAGTCCAATCGTCATAGTCGGGCGCACGACCGTCATGCGGCTCGCCGTTAGCCAGCTTACCACCGATACCGATGATGAATACGGCACCGTACTTCTTCGCAATCAGGTCCTCGCGTTCCTTGACGCTCTTATCGGGATACATCGCCAGCAGATCCTCGCTATGGATAAAATGGATCTCCTGCGGCAGGAAAGGTTGCAGTGAGCAATAACGTTCGCATACCAGGAACTCCGTACGGAGGATGGCAGCATAGATGCGGCGAACGATATTCTTGAGGAAGTCGAGATTACGCTGATCGCGTGTAATCACAGCCTCCCAGTCCCATTGGTCAACATACAATGAGTGAAGGTTATCCAGTTCCTCGTCGGCACGGATGGCATTCATGTCGGTATAGACACCGTAACCCGGCTCCACATGATACTCAGCCAGGGTAAGACGCTTCCATTTAGCCAGCGAATGCACCACCTCGGCCTGGGCCTCACCGAGATCCTTGATGGGGAAGGTCACAGGGCGCTCCACACCATTCAGGTCATCGTTGATACCTAATCCCTTGAGTACAAAAAGCGGTGCTGTCACACGGCGTAGTCTGAGCTCCGTGCTGAGGTTTTGCTGGAAGAATTCCTTAATCAGTTTAATACCCTGCTCCGTCTGTCGCATATTCAGCACAGGACGGTAGTCAACGGGCTTCATAATTCTACTCATTGTCGTCTTTTATCTGTATTTTTGTCAAAACTGCGTGCAAAGGTATAAAGAAAATATTAAAATGCAATAGTATTTTTGAAAATTTATCGCAATTTGCAAGCAAAAATAGACAAAATACAGACAAAAAGACAACAAAAAGTATATTTTTACGCTAATAATCCTGTATAGATACTATACTTGCTGGATCTCTTGTTGCAGATCTCTCTTCCTAGCCAGCTCCTTCAGTTTGTCCTTGCCCTTGAAGGCGAACACCCAGATCAGGAAGGCTGCAATAGCCAGGAGGATAATACCGATCAACGGACGGTAGAACAGCCAAGCGATAGCAATGATGATGAGCGACCATACAATGCCGACCACCGTACAAACCACGCCGATACCCCAGCCCACGATGTTGGCCACGAAGGGCACCACCTTGAGGACGGTTGAGAGAATATCGAAGATACCCTTCAATCCCATGATCACCAGCATCACACCTAAGATGCGGAGGATCCAAAGGAAGAGATGGTTCTGTGAATGCTCACTATCGAAGATCTCGTCCATATCCTGCTTACCCATGCGGACTATCGAGAAGGTCTTGCCGTTCTTGGCCTTGTACGACTTAAACGTATCGCCGCTCACCTTGGCCATGATGGTGATCATAGCGGGAACAACCTTCTCGAAGGTGATGCGCACATCACCCACCTGCGGACTGGTTGGCGACTGTCCGAAATACAGTACGTTACCTGCCTGATGAACGAAGTCGAAGTCCTTCTTGTTCTCCTGCGGCACACTGTCGGGCACAATGGTCTTCACCGAATCGGGAATCTCAGCCAAGGTAGAGTCACCCACCACCGTGTTCACCACGTTCTGCACTACCTGCTGGGCAGCGGGCAGCGGACCGTTATAGCGGATGTGGATATCCCTGCAGGCCTTGTCCCATGCCTTCAGCTGGTTCTCGGGCAGACTCAGCACCACGGGTTCCATGGAACGGATGCTATGGATCTGACTCTCGTTCAGCTTATAGGCACCGAAGGTAACATTCTCTGCCCACTGTGTGGCGTTCTCTGCTGTGGTCAGCACATAGTTCTTCTGCTGATAGGCAGGATCGTGGAAGGTAGATGACTGCACCGGACGGCTCACCCACTCCATCGTATAAGTATAGGTGGTAACGGTTTCCTGCTTGCCACCGAGCTTGTCATGACTCTCGCTGCTGGCGTGCTCCACCCACTGGTAGTACTCCACAGTTCGCTGCAGACCGATGGCACGTTCACCCAGTCCGTATTCCTTATCCACGAGGGAATCCTGTGTGGTAGCCACTGCCGAGGCATGAATCAGCTCCCCGTCGTATTCCGGATTGATCTTGTTCACACTCTCCATCTCCACGGCCACTTTCTCCGCTTCGTTGAGCATCTTGTCGGTCTTCACCGCCCTTCCTTCGTTCCACCACAGCAAGGCGGTACCGAGACAGAAGAGGATGAAGCCACCTCCAATTCCTTTGAAAGAGTTACCTACACGTTTTCCGTAACTCGTAGTTGTTGTTTCTTGATAAGCCATATTTTTAAGTTTTAATGATTGTTGTCAACTTGTTTTGCTCAGTTGGTTTACAAAATGCAAAGTTAATCAAAAAGATGGAATTAATGTCCCCTTTCAGAGAAAAAGTGAGGATTTCTCCTCGTCATCACAAGTTTTTCTTGTGTTTTTGTAAAAAAATATTTTTTTTGCTTATCTTTGTGGGCACATTCTCTACTAACCCATCATTCACATGGAAAGTGCTATCAACGGATATTACAAACTCTCGTGGAGGGAACGCATCGGATTCTGCTCAGGCGACCTAGCCCAGAACCTGATCTATCAGACAGTAAGCATCTGGCTGCTGTTCTATTATAATAATGTTTTCGGACTGGACTCGGCTGTGGTGGCCGTAATGTTCCTCGTGGTTCGTATCATCGACGTGATATGGGATCCGATGGTGGGGGCATTTGTGGATAAGTCGCACCCCCGCTGGGGCAAATACCGCTCGTGGCTGCTCTTCGGTGGCATCCCCCTGGCTGCTTTCGCCATGCTCTGCTTCTGGAACGGGTTCAGCGGATCACTGCTCTATGCGTATATAACCTATGTGGGATTGAGCATGTGCTTCACCCTGATCAATGTGCCCTATGGCGCCCTTGGCGCATCCCTCACGCGCGATACCAATGAGATCACTATCCTTACCAGTGTGCGCATGATCATGGCTAATCTTGCAGGACTGATCATCAAAACCCTTCCACTGGTCATTGTACTCTTCGCACCCAAGGTGCTGAACGAGCAGACGGGAAACATGGAGGCGGTGTATAACACTCCCGAGGCAGGACAGGCGTGGTTCTTCACCATGAGCATCTTCGCACTAACCGGACTCATCCTACTGCTCGTTACCTTCTTTGAGAGTAAGGAGCGCATCGTGATGGACAAGAGCGAGACTGCTGGAGTCAAGGTGAGCGATCTCTGGATGGAACTGGTGAGAAACCGTCCGCTCCGCATCCTGTCCATCTTCTTCATCATCGCCTTCACCACCATGAGCATCAGCAATGCGGCCGATTCCTATTTCATGACCTTCAATATGCATGCCACGCCGTTTATGACCACCGTGTTCATGTGGCTCGGCACCATCCCCGCCTTCATCTTCCTGCCTATGGTTCCAGCCATCAAGCGCAAGATCGGCAAGAACGGGATGTTCCGCATGTTCTTAGGTATAGCCATCGTGGCCATGCTACTCATGTACCTCTGCGGCTCCATTCCCAGTCTGAAGGCCTGCTCACCGCTGATCTTCGCCGTGCAGTTCATCAAGAGCACAGGTGTGGTGGTGGCTACGGGCTATATGTGGGCACTTGTGCCCGAGGTGGTGACATACAGTGAGTTCGCATCAGGTAAGCGTGTGGCAGGTATCGTGAATGCGCTGATCTGCATCTTCATGAAGGCAGGAATGGCATTAGGTGGTGTCATCCCCGGATTGGTGCTGGCCTGGGTGGGATTCAAGGCTGGAGCGTCTGTACAACCCCTCATCGCCGAACAGGGCATCCTCTGGCTCGTCACCCTGATACCAGCCGCCTTGTTCGTACTGGCCATCTACGTCATCGGGAAATACGAGCTCACCGACGAGAAGATGGACGAGATTAATGCCGCAGTCACGGCAAATTAAATTAAAAATTAAAGATTAAAAATTAAAAAATAAAAATTAAAAATTTTGATTAGCTTTGACCTTTGACCGAATCCCATTGACCTTTGACCGAATCCCTTTGACCTTTAACCGAATCCCTTTGACCTTTAACCTTTAACCCAACAATTATGCAACTAACATCAAATTCCGACAGGATTACGAGAGACTACTTCGACTCCCTGTTAATCGAAACCCGCTATCTGGACGCTGTCCTCCCCTCCACGCAGATGACACTGTTCGGCGAGACCTTCCGTACACCGGTCATGACTGCCGCACTGTCGCATCTGCATAATACTGCACAGAACGGGATGACCGTCTATGCCCAGGCTGCCGCGCTGAGTGGTGCCGTGCATTGGGTGGGTATGGGTAGTGATGAGGAACTGGAAGACATCGTGGCCACAGGAGCCAGAACCATCAAGATCATAAAGCCCCATGCCGACAACCGCGAGGTGTTCCGCAAAATCGAGCATGCCGTGAAGATTGGCTGCATGGCTGTGGGAATGGATATCGACCATGCCTTCAATGGCCAGGGTGGGTATGATTATGTGTTCGGACTGCCCATGAAGGCCAAGACCACCGAGGAGCTATCCGACTTCGTGCAAGCTGCCAGGGTGCCGTTCATTGCAAAGGGTGTGCTCAGTCCGCACGATGCCGAGAGGTGCCTGAAGGCAGGATGCGCAGGTATGGTGGTATCTCACCATCACGGTATGGTTCAATATGCCGTACCGCCGCTGATGGTACTGCCTGATATCCTTTCTGCCACTGGAGGAGAAGTGCCGGTATTTGTGGATTGTGGCATCGAGAGCGGAATGGATGTGTACAAATGTCTGGCTCTCGGCGCCAAGGCCGTATCGGTGGGGCGTCACCTGATGCCGTTGCTGAAAGGAGGACCGGATGCCGTAGTGCTGCGCATCAATGAGATGACTGCCGAGCTGGCGGGCATCATGTCGCGTACAGGAGTGAGCGAATTGGATAAGATGGATTCATCAGTCATTCATAGGAGGGCATTCTGATGTACTTAGGCATATCATCATCATTGGCGCATAGCTCACCTGAGGAGTGGGCTGCCAAGCACGAGGCCCTCGGTCTTGATACCGTAGTCTTCCCCGTAAGCTGTGACGAGTCCGAGGATGTCATCATGGCGTATAAGAAAGCTGCTGATGAGGTAGGCCTCACCATTGCCGAGGTGGGCGTTTGGCGCAACACGTTGGCCGCTGATCCCGATGAGCGCAAGCGTTGGATAGACTATGCCATCCGTCAGCTCCGCATGGCCGATGCTATTGGTGCCGCCTGTTGTGTGAATGTGGTGGGCACTCCCTATGGTCCCCGATGGGACGGTGGCTATCGTGATAACTTCACTCGTGAGCTATGGGATATGGCCGTAAAGATGATCCAGCAGATCATCGATGCTGTCCACCCCAAGCATACCAAGTTCTGTATCGAGTCCATGCCGTGGATGATACCGAGCAGTCCTGACGAGTACCTGCGCCTGATAGAAGATGTGGATCGTGCGGAGTTCGGCACCCACCTCGATGTGGTGAACATGATCACCACGCCCAAAAGATTCTTCTTCAATGATGCTTTTTTGGAGGAATGTTTCCAGAAACTGCATGGAACTATCGTGAGTTGCCATCTGAAGGACATCCTCCTGAAACAGGAATACACCTTCCAACTACAGGAGTGCGCCTGTGGTGAGGGCATCCTAAACCTTGAGCTCTATGCCCAGTTGGCCACCGCCGAGAATCCCCGCATGCCCATGATCATCGAACACCTCACTACCGATGAAGAGTATGTGGAGAGTGTGAAGTATGTGAGGGGGAGGTTGGACGCTCAACAATAAAAAGAAAAACAAGCTTTTGTTTGGTGTTTCGCTCACTTTTTCGTACCTTCGCACCCGAATTGTGAGAAAGGTCCCGTAGCTTAGCTGAATAGAGCGTCAGATTCCGGTTCTGAAGGTCTTGGGTTTGAATCCCAACGGGATCACAAAAGATTAAAAGGAGTAATGAAAAGGAAAGTTTGCTTTCAACTTTTCAGAGCTCCTTTTAAGATTTCGTAGGATGGCTGGCGCCAGCCTACGGGAAAGACGGAGTCAATCCCTTCGGGATCAAAAAGACGAAGTCAATTCCATCGGGATCAAAAAAACGAAGTCAATCCCTTATCGCGAATTATTTCTTTGATTTATTTCATTTTTTGCCGATTTATTTCTTTGGATTTTTTCTTTTTACTATCTTTGTACGCACAATTCATACAAAGACTATCTGTTTTTGAAACTACTGAACATACCTTTTGATAGATAAAATTAATAATAACATAACAATAAAAACATGAAAAAGAAACTACTATTTACCATCTCACTCCTATTTGCTTTGGTACAGGCCACGTGGGGTGACGTGTACATTCTTGGTGATATCAACGGAAACAACTGGGCAACCAACGTCGGTGTTCGGATGACACTTGGCGAGGACGGTCTATACAGAGCCACGATTACCGCCACTCCTAATTTCAGCTATCACTATTTCGGTTTCACCACCCAACTCGCAGAAACCGACAACGACTGGGATGGCATTGCTTCTTATCGATTTTCGGCTAAAGAAGGTGAAATGTATTCCAACTTCGAGGTAACCGATGAGCAACTGGGCAAGAGTATAAATCTTTCATATCAGGACTATCATTCCTTCCAAATCTCGTGGGGAGAATATAATCTGACCTTGGACCTGGAGCAAATGACGCTCATCATCGAGAGGCTTCAAGACGATGTGTTCATCCTTGGTGAAGTCAATGAAAATGGTTGGGCACCCAACGTCGGTGTTCCAATGACACTCGGCGAGGATGGTTTGTACACTGCCACAGTGACTTTCGACGGGCGCAACGAAGGCTGCAACTACTTCAGTTTCACTACCAAGCTCGCAGAGACGAGCGACGACTGGGATGGTATCGCTGATTGGCGTTTCGGTGCGGTCAGCGAGGGTGACTTCTGGGTGCTGGATGATCATCTTGGTCAGGAACTGTCACTCACTTTTAGTAACGGTCAAGCCTTCTGTATCCCAAGGGGTGAATATACGATGACCGTAAATCTGAAGAACATGACGCTCGTCATCGAAAAGGCTCCAGAACCCGCACCCGATGTGTTCATCATTGGCAGTGTTAACGGTAATAATTGGGCATCCAACGTCGGTGTTCAGATGACACTTGGCGAGGATGGTTTGTACACCGCCACGATTACTGCTGATGGTTCATTCGGTGGCTATAACTATTTCTGTTTCACCACTAAGCTCATGGATACCGATGATGACTGGACCGGCATTAATCCTTATCGATTCGGACCAGACGGCGATAATAACGATTTTGCAGTGGAGGATGAGCATCTTGGCCAGGAACTACCGCTTTCTTTTGATGGTTCTCCAGCTTTCCGTATTCCACAGGGATTATATTTACTGACCGTGGACTATGAGAACATGAAACTCATCATCTTACCCGTACAAGGTATATCTACGGACATCCATGTAAACGATAATGGCCAGATGTTCAATGATAAAGCACATGAGGGTTGGTACACCATTGACGGACGGAAGCTCAACGGAATGCCGAATGCCAAAGGTGTGTACATCCACAATGGCAAGACGGTAATCAGATAATGCTGGGAAACGTTTTCGTGGCTATATAAAAAGAAGAGGATGGGCAACGCTCATCCTCTTTTTAGAATGAGCACAACAAAAGGTTCGAAACGGAGTGTATTGAGGAGCAACTCATCATGAAGTACTATGCACAGCCAACCTCTTCAGACACAGGCG